>DJXI01000043.1:0-7822 GCA_002449695.1 Verrucomicrobia bacterium UBA7008
GCTCTGCGTCCTCTGCGCCTCTGCGACTCTGCGTTAAACAATCCCCACCCGAACAACGCGGGGACAGACCCCACAAATTTCTTCTGACCACACGCGAATACGCGTCGCCGGTCCGCCTTATTCCATCCCGGCTTCGAGCGACGGGCAGACGTCGAGACGGAGCGCGTCGTCGCCGACGTGGTTGCGCCGCCAGTAGGCGAGGCCCGCGATCATCGCGCCGTTGTCGCCGCAGTATTTCGACTGTGCCATCAAGAGCGGCACCTTCGCCTCGGCCGCGACCTGCGCGAGCACGGCGCGGACGCGGCTGTTGAGCGACACGCCGCCGCCGAGGATGAGCGCGCGGTAGGCGCGCCGCTTCAGCGCCGTGCGCGTGCGTTCGGCGACCGCCTGCACGATGGCCTCCTGATACGACGTCACGATCCGCGGCGTTTCCGCCGCGTCCGGCCGCTCCTTCTGGACGTAGCGCAGCAGCGCCGTCTTCAGCCCCGAGAACGAGACGCAGAGCTCCGCCGGCAGCCCCGCGAGCGCGGAGACGCCTTCGCGCGGATGGCCCTTCGGAAACGGAATCAGGTTCGTCAGCCCGTGTTCGGCGATGTAGGCCTTGGCGATCCGGTCGATCGTCGGCCCGCCGGGATAGCCGAGCCCCAGCAGCTTCGCCGCCTTGTCGAACGCCTCGCCCGCCGCGTCGTCGAGCGTCTGGCCGATGATCTCGTACCGCCCGTACGCGGGCACGTCGATCCAGTTCGTGTGGCCGCCCGAGATCGCGAGGCCCAGGGCCGGCATGACCGCCGTCGGATCCGGCACGTCGCCGGCCGGGCCCTTCGCCGCGTCGTACAGAAACGGCGTGTGCAGATGCGCCTCGATGTGGTTGATGCCGATCAGCGGGACGCCGAGCGCGAGCGCGAGCCCCTTCGCCGCGTTCAGCCCCACGATGAGCGCGGGCGAGAGCCCCGCGCCGTAGGTGACGGCGACCGCGTCGATCCGCCCGCCCGGTTCGGCCGCCGCGAACGCGTCCAGCGCCGTGCGCACGACCTCGCCGATCTTCTCGATGTGGGCGCGGCTGGCGATCTCCGGCACGACGCCGCCGTAGGGCTGATGGAGCGGGATTTGCGTATAGACGACGTTCGCGAGGACTTCGCGCCCGTCCCTGACGACCGCGCAGGCGGTTTCGTCGCAGCTTGTCTCGATACCGAGGATATTCATCGCCGTCTTACCAGAACTTCCACCACGGGCGGTTGACGGGCTTGACGCCGCCCGCCTTGTTGTACATCTCCTGCACGCGGTTCTGGCCCGCCGTCTCGGGATCCTGGATGAGTTCGCGCGTCCGGAACTCGAGCGCGTCCGGGAGCGACCAGAACTCGCTGCGGATGAAGTGGTCGGGCCCCGTGCGGTGCAGCACGACGACCTCGCCGCCCGGCAGGATGGAGACGGTCGGCCGCGTGATGCGCATCAGCGCGCCCAGATCGTACGTCGGCCACGGGCGGTCGTCGCCGCCGTGGTCCGCCGCGGTCAGAAAGATGTGCTCGTGGCCCTTGCGCATCCAGTGCACGAGCGTGAACTCGCGGCTCAGGCCCTCGCGGTTGGAAAACATCTGCAGCGCGCCCGTGATCTTGATGCCGGGCACGATGTCGAACGCGCGGTACTGGCCCTCGTAGCGCAGGCCGCCGTGGATCAGCACGGGGCGCGCGAGGTAGCGGCGCGGCACGTCGAGCGCGTAGTGGTTGGCGAGCAGCACCTCCAGCTTCTGGCCCTCGTTGGCGTCGATGCGGAACGGCGCGACGAACGGCCGCTCGCCGATGCGCGTCAGCTGCGACATGTCCGAGGCGCGGAAGACCTCGACGATCAGCCGGTCCTTCGAGTTGGAGAAGCCGACGCTGACCTTTTCAGGCGCGGTGTTCTTGATGTCGATGACGCCGCGGACGCGCTCGCCGGAGAGGTAGTCGATTTCGTCCAGCTTGAGGTTGACCGAGATTTCGCTGGGCGATTCCGCGACGGCGGCCCAGGCGAGCGCGGCGCACGCGAGCGCCGCAAGAAAGGTTGTGTTCTTCATAGTTTCAGCTCCAGTCCGTCGTAGGCGGGCTCGATGTTCGTCCCGGCCAGCCTCTCCAGCCACTCCGCGTGGGTGAGATCGTGGCACATGTGGATGAGACAGGCGCGCGCCGGCGCAATCCGCGCGAGGTAGCCGCGCGCCGCGGCGAGGCTCAGATGCGTCGGGTGCGGACGCTCGCGCAGGCAGTTCAGCACCATCACGTCGACGCCCTTCAGCTTCTCCACCGCCGCGTCGGGGATTTCGTGGCAGTCGCTCACGTAGCCGAGGCGGCCGCCCGTAACGCGGTCCGTCAGCAGGTAGCCGCAGCACGGGAAGCCGTGCTCGACCGCGAACGATTCGACGCGCACGTCGCCGAGCGTGAACGGCGCGGCGTTGTCGACGAATTCGATCTGGGGCCGGTAGAGCCCCTGCGCGCCGCCCGCCGTGCTGATGTACGGAAAGATGCGGTGCATCTGCTCGATCGTCTCGCGCGTCGCGTAGCAGGCCATCGGCTTGCCGACGATGCGGTACGGCAGGCCCCGGTAGAGCGGATCGCCGGGCGCGACGGGGACGCGTTCGCCGTTGAGCGTGTTGAAGCGCCGCACGTCGTCAAAGCCCGCGATGTGATCCATGTGCGCGTGGGTGAGGCAGACGGCGTCGACCTTCGCGATGCCGAAGTCGATGCACGCCAGACGCATCTCCGGCGGCGTGTCGATGAGAAACGCGGTGTCGCCCGCCGTCACGTACGCGCCGCAGCGGCGGCGCCTGTCGCGCGGATCGGACGAGGTGCAGACGGGGCACGCGCAGCCGATCTGCGGCACCCCGACCGATGTCCCCGTTCCTAGAAATCGAAAGGTCAAAATCTTTCGGTCCTCGCAAGTGTCCGCAAGTCGCAGGCGAACGGACGCGAACGAGGGCCGCTCCTTATTCCTTTGCCGGCATCTTGCCGGTCGCAAAATACTTCTCGATCTCTTCGAGCGTGCGGCCCTTCGTCTCGGGCATGAAGAACGCCGCCGTGATGAGGTAGATGACGGTAAAGCCCGCGAGCGTGAAGAAGACGCTCTCGTAGCCGAACTTGTCCGCCCACGGCAGGAAGGTCGAGGCGATCGTCGTGGACACGCCCTGGTTGATCAGGAGCGCGATCGACATGCCGTTGGCGCGGATGCGGTTGGGCATGAGCTCCGAGAGCGCCAGCCACACGCAGACGCCCGGCCCGACGGCGTAGAACGCCATGAAGACGACGAAGCCCGCCATCACGACGAGACCCGACGCGAGGCCCGGCGCCGCCCAGCCCTTGTGGAGCGCGAGGAACGTCGACGCGACGATGGCGAGACCGCAGATGATGCCCGACGTGCCGAGCTTCAGGAGGAAGGTGCGGCCCTTGCGGTCCACGAGCGCCACCGCGACGAGCGTCATCACGACGTTGACGATCTTGAAGCCGAGGTCGGCCCAGTTCGCGAACGCGCCCTGGAAGCCCGCCTCCTGGAAGATCTTCACGGAGTAGTTGAGCGCGGAGTTGACGCCCGTCGCCTGCGTGCAGGCGAGCACGACGACCGCAAGCACGAACGGAATGACGTACTTGCGCTGGAGAAGCGTGTCGGTCGCGGCCGCGTTCTTCGCTTTCTCGGCGGCGGCCTCCTCGTCGGCCTTCACCATCTCGGCCAGAATCTCGCGCGCCTTCTCCTCGCCGTTGTTCGCCGCGAGCGAGGCGAGCGCCTCGTCCTTGCGGCCGCGGCGGTAGAGCCAGCGCGACGACTCCTTCAACTTGAACGCGCCGAAGAAGAGGATGAGGCCCGGCACCGCCGAACACCAGAAGATCGTCTGCCACGCCGCCGTCTTGGAGCTCGCGCTGACGGCCATGTCGTCCGACGCGCCGACGAGGTAGGTGACCGCGAGGCCGACGAGCGCCGCGAAGACGAGGCCGATCGTCAGGAGGAGCTGGAACATGCCCGTGCCCTTGCCGCGCGAATCGGCGTCGAGGCACTCCGCCAGATACATCGGCACCACGACGCCGATCAGGCCCGCGCTCGCGCCCTGGAGGATGCGCCCGAGCGTGAGGCACGCGAAGCCGTTCTCGAAGAGGACGCTCGCGCAGATGATCGGGATCGACAGCGTGAAGCAGAGCGCGGAGATGAGGATCACCTTCTTGCGGCCCATCCACTCGGCGAGCGCGCCCGCGAAGAGCGAGGAGAGGACGCTGCCGAAGAGAACGGCGCTCACCACGAACGACAGCTGCTGGCTCGTGTAGCTGGACGTCTTCTCGATGTACGGCAGCGCGGCGGCGATCACGCCCACGTCGATGCCGTAGAGCAGGCCCCCGAGGCCCGCCATCACCAGCAGGTATTTGGCATAGCGCCGGACGTTCGCCGGCAGCGTGCTTGTCGTTTCGCCCATGTTCATTTCCCCCTTTGTGTTGTGGATGGTTTTCTGTTAGTATATCATATCTCAACCGTGCGCGTCAGTTGGAATTTGTCCAGCCCCGGCGACAGATTGAACCGCACATGATTAGATCATACCTTCTCCGCGCGCGGCGGCAATCGTCGCGGCGCCGGTGAGGACCATGACGAGCCGGTCGACGCCGAGCGCGACGCCGGCGGCGGAGCCGATCTTCGGCAGCGCCGCGAAGAAGTCCTCGTCGAGCGGATAGTCCGCCTCGCCGAGCGTCCGGCGTTCGGCGCGCGCGGCCGCGAAGCGCCGCCGCTGCTCGTCCGCGTCGCACAGCTCCGTAAAGCAGTTCGCGAGCTCCATCCCGTCCCAGTAGAACTCCCAGCGCGCGGCGACGCCGTCCGCCACCGTCGCGAGGCTCGCGCACGCGGGCGGATAGCCGGTCAGGAACACGCCGCCGCCGAGCGCCTTGATCGCCGGTTCGATCTTCGTCGCCATGTCCACGTCGAAGCGGTCGGCGTCCCAGTCCGTCCACGGGTCCCAGCCCGCGTACGTCCGGTAGGCGTCGCGGACGGCGAGACGGCGGGCGCGAGGCGCGGGAGCGGAGAGACGCGAGACGGGCGACAGGAGGCCGAGGGCGGCCAGCAGCGCCTCCAGGTCGTCCGCGATGTCGCGGTCGGTCGCACCCTTGCGGTACCATTCGAGCATCGTGAATTCGGGATTGTGGCGCGCGCCCCTTTCGCCGTCGCGGAAGCACGGCCCCAGCTGGTAGATCTTGTCGATGCCGTCCTGCGCCAGGAGCTTCTTCATCTGGAGCTCCGGCGAGGCGCGCAGGAAGCCGCCCGTCGCGACCGGCGGGCAGTCGATGTGGCACTCCGGCGCGGGCGCGGCGATGCGCACGGGCGTTTCGACTTCGAGGAAGCCGCGCGCGTCGAAGAACGCGCGGAGGACGCGGACGATTTCCGCGCGCCGCCTGAGGATTTCAACATTCACGACTGTACGCCCTCTCCACTCGCTGCGGACCGCACGGACGGTGCGCGCGGCCTACACAAACCGCGCCAGATGCTTCTGCAGCATCTCGCCCAGGCGCGTCTCCAGCCACGGCGTCACGCGCCAGAAGTCCCGGAGCTCCAGGTATTCGCCGACCGGCCCCGGCTGGCCCGCCTTCACGCCGTATTCGCACTTGAGCAGGATGTTGCGCGCCGTCGCCTCGCGCGCGACGAATTCGATCACCTGCACCTTGAAGCCGAGAATGCGCAGGATGAGCGCGCGGAACGCGTCGGTCAGGATGTCGCCCAGCCGCTCGCGCAGGATCGACTGGCGCATGAGCCCGGCGAACGGCGCGGACGGCAGGTTCGGCTTGCCGCCCGTCTCCGCGAGCGTCTTGTGCAGCTCGTGCTGGCAGCACGGCGCGGAAAGGATGTAGCGCGCCTTCCATTCGACGCCCTTCGCGAGCGCCTCGTCCGTCGCCGTGTCGCACGCATGGAGCGAAATCACCATGTCCGCGCGTGCGAGCGTGAACGCCGCGAGATCGCTTTCGACGAACGTCACCCGGTCCGCCACGTCGAGCTGCGCGGCCATCCTCTTCGCCGCCGCGATCACGTCCGCGCGCCGGTCGATGCCGACGACCTTCACGTCGGCGAAGCCCTTCACCTCCGTCAGGTAGAAGTAGAGCGCGAGCGTCAGGTACGCCTTGCCGCAGCCGCAGTCGACGACGGTGAACGTGTCGCCGGACGCCTCGCCCAGCGTTTCGGCGACGACCTTCAGGAAGTCGTTCACCTGGTCGTACTTGCCGCGCATCGAGGCGCGGATCTTCCCCTCGCGGTCGGTGAGGCCGATCGTCTGGAGGAGCGCGGCGGAATCGAAGCTCGTCAGCGGCAGGTTCTTGACGCGGTCGTGCGGCTGCGTGACCGCGACGCGCGCAAGCTCGGCCGAGCGCGAGACGAGGACGTGGCCCTTCTTCGTGACGCGGACGTGCAGGTCGCCCGTCGCCGTCATGAGGTGCAGGTCGCGCGCGCCCTTCTGCGCGATGATCTCCTCCAGCCCCTCGGCCGCGCCCTTCGCGTCGAGGTTCTTGACCTGCACCTGGCCGTCGTCCGTCATCTCGGCCTGGAACTTGCGCACGCCGCCGATCTCCACCGGCCGCAGGGCGATCTTGAACTGCTGCCCGTTGCGGCGGACGGTCTGGACGAGCTTCATGAAGCCCTCCCCGAACGTGCGCGCGCGCACCTCCTCCTTCAGCTTCGGCTCAAGCTCGAATTTTTCCATGGCTTACTTCCCGTGGCGGCGCATCTGGCGCGTCTGCGGCGGATCGATGATCTCCATCGGCACGGCGACCGCGCGCGACGCGGCGGTCTGGCGGCGGATGAGTCCCATCTGGACGATCGAGAAGAGGTTGGAGAGGAACCAGTAGAGCGACAGCGCCGACGGGAACGAGTAGAACATGAAGAGCATCATCAGCGGCATCATGATCATCATCATCTGCTGCTGCTTCCGGTCGCCCGTCGACGGCGTGAACGCGCTCTGGAGGCCCGTCGTCACCGCCATCAGGATCGGCAGGATGTTGAGCCCGCCGAACGGGAACCACGACGCGAAGAGCGCTTCCGGCTGCGAGAGGTCGCGGATCCAGAGGAACGGCGCGTAGCGGAGCTCGACGGCGGACCTCAGGACGTTGAAGAGCGCGATGAAGACGGGGATCTGGATCAGCATCGGCAGGCACGAGCTCATCGGATTGACCTTGTGCTCGCGGTAGAGCGCGAAGGTCTCCTGCTGGAGCCGCTGCGGATTGTCCTTGTACTTCGCCTGGATCTCCTTCATGAGCGGCTGGATCTCCTGCATCTTCTTCATGCCGACCGTCGACTTGTGCGTGAGCGGCCAGAAAATGAGGCGCACCAGGATCGTCAGGAGGATGATCGCCACGCCGTAGTTCGGGATCGCCGCGTGGAAGATGTTGAGCACCCACACGAGCGGGTAGCAGATCCAGCGCCACATGCCGAACTCCATCACGTCCTTCATGCCGAGCCCCCAGAGAATCGCCTGCTTCTTCGGGCCCACGTAGAAGACGCTCGTCACCGCGCCGTCGGCCGTCACCTGCGCCCTGGCCGACACGCTTTCCGGCCGGTAGGTCGCCACCGCCGTGTCGCGCGCGACCGTCGCCTCGAAGCCGCCGACCTTCGCCGTCGTCGAAACGAGCGCCGTCACGAAAAAGCGGTTCTTGAGCGCGATCCACGTCTGCTCGCCGCCGTACGGCACCGTCGCCGCGCGCGGCAGGCCCGCCGCGTTCTTCGCGCCGCTGCACCCGCCCGCGAGTCCGCCGACGAGATAGCCCTTGAGCGGCGAATCGCCCTCGCAGTGGTGGACGACCTTGCCGCCCTTTTCATCCATCGCCCAGCTGTCGACGGAGAGGAG
>DJXI01000043.1:7883-8301 GCA_002449695.1 Verrucomicrobia bacterium UBA7008
TCGCCCAGCTGTCGACGGAGAGGAGATCGTTCTTGTTCGCGCCCATCGTCATCGCGCCGAGCGAGAGCGTGGTCGCGCCCGTCACGCCCGCATCTTCGTACGTGACGACGTATCCGTCGCCGAGCGTCACCTTGCGCGTGACGCCGTCCGCCGCGAACACGACTTCGGTCGGTGTCGCGGACTGAACCGCATACGCCGTCACCGCCGTGCCGACGGCGCCGAGCGGCGCGGCGGCGAAATCGAACGTGACGGGCGGATTGTCGTCGCCGACCGCGCCTTCGTTCTGCGCGTACTTCTTGAGCGTCGCCTTCTTCACGACGCCGCCCCACGTGGAGAGTTCGAGCTTCAGTTCGTCGTTCTCCAGAACGACGATCTCTTCCGGCGTCGCGGGGAGCGCGACCGGCGCGGCGGCCGTTTC
>DJXI01000043.1:8368-8734 GCA_002449695.1 Verrucomicrobia bacterium UBA7008
GCGCGGCGGCCGTTTCGGCCGCGGCCGGAACAGGGGCCGCGTTCGCCGGCTGGACCGGTGCGGCCGCCGACTGCTGCACCGCCGCGCGCGGTGCGGCCGGCTGCGCCTTCGGCTTGCTCGCGTTCGTGAAGAGATACCACGCCAGCACCGCGCCGAGCAGGATGGAAATGATCTTTTCTGTCTTGTTCATGTTCGTTTTACCTTCTGAAATCGTTTCGCCACCGGCCGCGCAACGGCACCGGATCGTAACCATGCGCGCCGAACGGATGACAGCGCAGGAGCCGCCACAGCCCCAGAATCGTGCCTTTCACCGCCCCGTGCACCGTCAACGCCTCGATCATGTAGTTCGAGCAGCTCGGCTCGAAG
>DJXI01000090.1:0-280 GCA_002449695.1 Verrucomicrobia bacterium UBA7008
GCGCGTTCCGCGACTGGGGCTACAAACTCGCGCAGCGCGAGTACGGTGCGACGCTGATCGACAAGGGGCCGTGGTGCGAATTCAAAAATCCGAAGACGGGCCGCACGATCACCGTCAAGGACTGCATCTGCGACGCGTTCCTCCAGCAGATCCTGACGCGCCCCGCCGAATACGACGTGATCGCGACCTTGAACCTGAACGGCGACTACGTCTCCGACGCGCTCGCGGCGACCGTCGGCGGCATCGGCATCGCGCCGGGCGCGAACATCAACTACCAGAC
>DJXI01000090.1:344-16460 GCA_002449695.1 Verrucomicrobia bacterium UBA7008
ACATCAACTACCAGACGGGCGTCGCGGTCTTCGAGGCGACGCACGGCACCGCGCCGAAGTACGCGAACCTCGACAAGGTGAACCCCGGCTCGCTCATCCTCTCGGGCGAGATGATGCTCCGCTACATGGGCTGGACCGAAGCGGCGGACCTCGTGCTCGCCGCGATGGACAAGGTGATCGCCGCCAAGACGGTGACGTACGATTTCGCGCGGCAGATGGAGGGCGCGACGGAAGTCAAGTGCTCCGAATTCGCCGCCGCGCTCGCCGCCGCGATGTAGGCGCGATGTTCCCGGTCGAGGAGAAGCTGGGCGACATCCGGCGCGCGCTCGCGGCGGGGCGCGACGTCGTCCTGACGGCGCCGCCCGGCAGCGGCAAGACGACGTGCGTGCCGCCCGCGCTTCTCGACGCGCCGTGGCTCGGCGGCAAGAAGATCGTGATGCTCGAACCGCGGCGGCTGGCGGCGCGCACGTGCGCGTCGTTCATCGCGCACAAGCTCGGCGAAGCGGTCGGCGGCACCGTCGGCTACCAGGTGCGGCTGGAGCGCAAGGTCGGCGCGGCGACGCGGCTGGAGATCGTCACCGAGGGGCTGCTCACGCAGCGGCTCCTGAACGACCCGGAGCTTGCGGACGTCGGGCTCGTCATCTTTGATGAATTCCACGAACGCTCGCTCGCGTGCGACACGAGCTTTGCGCTGGCGCTCGAGACGAAGCGCGCGCTGCGCGAGGACCTGCGGCTCGTCGTGATGTCGGCGACGCTGGACGCGGACGAGGTGGCGGCGCACCTCGGCGCGGACGTCGCGAAAATCCACGCCGACGGGCGGATGTTCCCGGTCGAGACGAAGTATCTCGGCGACCTGTCGATGAGCGCGGCGGTGGTGCGCGCGCTGAAGGAATCGGACGGCGACATCCTCTGCTTCCTGCCGGGCGAGGGCGAAATCCGCCGTGCGGAGGCGGCGCTGCAGGAGCTGCAGGCGGCGCGCGGCGCGGCAGAAGTGCCGCGGTGCGACATCCTGCCTTTGTACGGGTCGCTGCCGAAGGAGGCGCAGGACCGCGTCTTCGAGATGGGCGGGCGGCGGAAGGTGATCCTGGCGACGAGCCTCGCGGAAACGTCGGTGACGCTGCCGGGCATTTCGGTCGTCATCGATTCGGGGCTCATGCGCATTCCGCGCTTTTCGCCGACGACGGGCATGAGCGGGCTCAAGACGGTGCCGCTGTCGATGGACCGCGCGGAGCAGCGGCGCGGACGCGCGGGACGCGTGCGCGCGGGCGTCTGCTACCGGCTGTGGGACGCGGGCGAGAATCTGTCGCGGCCGAAGAAGATGAATCCCGAAATCCTCGACGCGGATCTCTGCGCGCTCGTGCTGACGAGCGCGGCGTGGGGCGCGCGGCGGCGGGAGGATCTGCCGTGGCTGACGGTGCCGCCGGCGAGCGCGTGGGATCAGGCGGCGGGACTGCTGAAGCTGCTGGGCGCGATCGCGGCGGACGGGCGGCTGACGAAGAAGGGCGAGGCGATGGCGAAGCTGCCGATGCATCCGCGCCTCGCGAACATGGTTCTCGGCAGCGGCGGCGAGACGGCGGCGCTCCTCGCGGCCATCATCGAGGAGGGGGCGAAGACGCGCGAGACGGACATCCGCAAGGTGCTCGACGAGGTGCGCGAGACGCCGAACCGCCCGTATTCGAGCCGCGTGCTGCGGCTGGCGAAGAAATTTCTGCACGCGCCCGCGCGGCGCGGCGGCGGCGCGGCGGAATCGGAAGGGGCGCTTCTGGCGCGCGCCTATCCCGATCGCGTGGCGAAGAACCGCGGGAACGGGACGTTCCGGATGGTGTCGGGGCGCGGCGCGTACCTGGAATCGAGCGACGCGCTCGCGAAAGCGCCGTATCTCGTCGTCTGCGAGGTCGACGACCGGCCGGGCGACGCCAAGGTGTTTCTCGCCTGCCCCATCGACGAGGCGGAGATCGTCGGCCTCTTCGGCGACCGGCTGACGGAAGAGGACTTTTGCGCGTGGGACCGGCGTGAGGAGCGCGTCAAGTGCGTCGTGCGGCGCAAGCTCGGCGAGATGGTGATGGACGAACGGCCGGTGACGTCGCCCGCCGAACTGGCGCGCCGCGGGGACGAGGTGGCGCGCGCGCTGTTGGACGGCATCCGGCAGAAGGGCGTCGCCAATCTGCCGTGCTGGACGAAGGAATCGCTTCAATATCGTGCCAGAATTGCGTTTTTAGGCCGTGTTTTTGAAGTTTCGGAAGGGTCTGACCCCACGAGGAACGTGGGGACAGACCCCACGGGATGGCCCGAACCGACGGATGAACGCATCCTGGACGCGCTTGCGGGATTCATCGGCGGGATGACGAAATGGAAGGATCTGGAGCGGCTCGACCTCTTCGCGGTCTTCGACTATCTGCTGGCCGAGGCGGGGCACGACCGCCGCGAACTGGACCGCCTCGCGCCCGCGCGCATGGAGGTGCCGAGCGGCAGCCGCATGATGATCCATTACGAAGGCGACGAGCCGACGGTGCAGGTGCGCCTGCAGGAGTGCTTCGGGCTCATGCAGACGCCGAAGGTGGCGGGCGGGCGCGTGCCGATCGTCATGACGCTGCTTTCGCCGGCGCAGCGGCCGATCCAGATCACGAAGGATCTGGCCGGTTTCTGGCGCGAAGGCTACCAGCTGGTGCGCAAGGATATGCGCGGGCGCTACCCCAAGCACGCCTGGCCGGAAGATCCGCTGACGGCGGTGGCGACTCGCAAGCGACGTGAGGCGGTTTCCTGAAGAGGGCGGTCTAACAGCGCACGGGAAAATCGCGTGCGCCCGAGACGGCGCATTTATGATATACTATTCAAATTCAAGTCAAGAAAGACCAAATAGATGAAGCAGATTGGCGTTGGCATACTGGGATTCGGCACCGTCGGCGCGGGCGTCGCGGAGGGCCTCCTCAAGCATCGCGAGGTGATGGCGAAGCGTCTGGACGTGGATATCGTCCTGAAGAAGATCGCGGACCTCGACATCACGACGGACCGCGGCGTCGCGGTCCCGGCCGGCACGCTCACGACGGACGCGGGCGCGGTCATCGCCGACGACGGCATCCAGATCGTCGTCGAGACGATCGGCGGCACGGGCATCGCCCGCACGCTCGTCCTCGCGGCGCTCAACGCCAAGAAGTGCGTCGTCACCGCCAACAAGAAGCTGCTGGCGGAATACGGCCGGGAGATTTTCGACACGGCCGCGGCGAACGGCGTGGACATCTACTTCGGTGCGTCCGTGGGCGGCGGCATCCCGATCATCCGCGTCCTGCGCGAAGGGCTCGCCGGCAACGACATCGAGTCGATCCACGGCATCCTGAACGGCACGTGCAACTACATCCTCACGCGCATGGAGAACGAGGGCCTGCCGTTCGACGCCGTCCTCAAGGACGCGCAGAAGCTCGGCTACGCGGAGGCGAACCCGAGCCTCGACATCGACGGCTTCGACACGGCGCACAAGGCGTGCATCCTCGCGGCGCTCGCGTTCGGCTTCCAGCCCCGGATGGACCAGGTGCAGGTCGAGGGCATCCGCAACCTCGCGGGCGAGGACGTGAAGTACGCCGCCGACTTCGGCTACCGCATCAAGCTCCTCGCGGTCGTCGCGCGCCACGGCGACGAGGTGGAGGTGGGCGTGCACCCGACGCTCGTGCCGTATTCGCACATGCTCTCGAACGTCAACGACGCGTTCAACGCCGCGATGGTGAAGGGCGACATGAGCGACTACACGATGTACTACGGGCGCGGCGCGGGCCGCGCGCCGACGGCCTCGACCGTCGTCGGCGACATCGGCGACATCGCGCGCAACCTCGCGCACGGCGAGACGCGCTACGCGCGCGGCATTCCGAACTACGCCGAGGGCGCGGTCAAGCTCCGCGCGGCGGGCGAGATCGCCTCGCGCTTCTACATCCGCTTCCTCGTCGCCGACAAGGCGGGCGCGTTCGGCACGATCGCGACGATCCTCGGCAGCCATTCCGTCAGCATCTCGGCGGCGAGCCAGAAGGCCGGCGGCGTCGGCAACGAGCCGGTGCCGGTCGTCGTGCTGACGCATGCGGCGAAGGCGGCCGACCTCGAGGCGGCGTTGAAGGAAATCGAAGCGAGCGGCGTCGTCGGCGGCGCGCCCGTGAAACTGAGGATGCTCTGAAATGAAAGTCTGTAAATTCGGCGGGTCGTCGCTCGCGAACGCGGCGCAGCTCAACAAGGTCATCGACATCGTCCTCGCGGATCCCGCGCGGCGGATCGTCGTCGTGTCCGCGCCCGGCAAGCGCCATTCGGGCGACACGAAGGTGACGGACCTCCTGATCGATCTCGCGAACACGGCGCTCGCGGGCGAGAACACCGACCGCCAGTTCGGCGCGGTCGTCGAGCGCTACGCCGAGATGGCGGACACGCTCAAGCTCGGCGGCGAGATCGTCCGCCGGATCGAGATGGACCTGATGGACCGCCTTGCCCAGGTCGCGACGCTCGCGCCGGACGAGTTCATGGACCTCCTGAAGGCGGCGGGCGAGGACAACAACGCCAAGCTCGTCGCGGAGGCGTTCGTCGCGCGCGGCAAGAAGGCGCGCTACGCGAGCCCGAAGGAGACGGGCATGACGCTGACGGGCCGCTTCGGCGACGCGCAGCTCGATCCCGCGAGCTACGCGACGCTCGCGCGCGCGTTCTCGAACTTCGAGGGCATCGTCATCTACCCCGGCTTCTTCGGCTATACGAAGGAGGGCAAGGTCGCGACGTTCCCGCGCGGCGGTTCGGACATCACGGGCTCGATCCTCGCGGCGGCCGTCTGCGCCGACGTCTACGAGAACTTCACGGACGTCGACTCGGTCTATCCCGTCGATCCGCGCATCGTCAGCGAGGTCAGGGAGGGCATTCCGACGATGACCTACCGCGAGATGCGCGAGCTTGCCTACGCGGGCTTCGGCGTCTTCAACGACGACGCGGTGATCCCGGCGGTGCGCGCGCGCATCCCGATCAACATCCGCAACACGAACCACCCGAGCGAGCCCGGCACGATGATTGTGCAGTCGCGGCGCGTGGTGCCGGGCACGGTCGTCGGCATCGCGGCGGCGGAAGGGTTCTGCAACATCGTCGTCGACAAGTACCTGATGAACCGCGAGATCGGCTTCGGCCGGCGGCTCCTGGCGATCCTCGAGGACGAGGGCATCGCCTACGAGCACATGCCCTCGGGCGTCGACTCGCAGTGCGTGATCGTCAAGTCGCAGGCGCTGCCCAAGGAGAAGGAGCGCCGCGTCGTCCAGCACATCCAGCGCGAGCTGAAGCCCGACAGCGTCAGCATCGACCGCGACCTCTCGCTGCTGATGGTCGTCGGCGAGGGCATGTGCTACACGGCCGGCATGTTCGCGAAGGCGTGCCTCGCGCTCGCGTCGGCGGGCATCAACATCTCGATGGTCAACCAGGGATCGAGCGAGGTGAGCTTCATGATCGCGATCCGCGTGAAGGACCGCGACGCCGCCGTGCGCGCGCTCTACAAGGCGTTCTTCGGCTGAGGCGCGCGATGAAGCGCCTCCTACCCAGATTCGCCCGCGACCTCTCCCGCTCCAGCTGGAAGTTCTTTCTGGCGGGGGAGGGCATGTCGATCCGGACGGGGCGCTACTTCGTCGAATCCGCGCTCGTGGGCGCGTTCACGGGCGTCGTGGTCGTCGCCTTCCGCTACCTGATCGACGCGGCGCAGAAGCTGTTCATGGAGGGGCTCGGCCACCACGCGGCGATGAGCCGCCTCCCCGACGGCGCGGCGATCGGGCGGATGTATTCGGCCGAGGCGCTGATGGACGGGCGCCGGTGGCTGCTCGTCGTCCTGCCCGCGCTCGGCGCGGTCGCGGGCTACTTCCTCCTGAAGATCGGCCGGCGGCTCGAAATGGCGCGCGGCACCGACAGCGCCGTGCGCGCCTACCACCAGTCGGACGGCTACATCCCCGGCGCGGTCATCCCGGTCAAGTCGGTCGCCTCGGTGCTGACGGTTGGCTGCGGCGGCTCGGGCGGCTACGAGGGCCCGGTCACGCTCCTCGGCGCGGCGTGCGGCAGCATGGTCGCGCGTGCGTTCAACCTCACGGTGCGCGCGCGGCGCGTCCTGATGGCGGCGGGTCTCGGGGCCGGCATCTCCGCGCTCTTCCAGGCGCCGCTCGCGGGCGCGATCTTCGGCTTCGAGATCTTCTATTCGTCGAGCGACATCGAATACGAGGCGGTGCTGCCATCCTTCATCGCGAGCACGGTCAGCTACGCGATCTTCGCCTGCTTCTTCGGCTGGGATCCCCTCTTCGTCATGCCGGACATCGCCTTCCACAACAGCCTGTGGCTCATCCCGTACTTCATTCTCGCCGTGGCGATCGTCTTCGGCGTGCGCTTCTACATCTACTGCTTCCGGTTCGCCGAGCGCAAGTTCGCGGAGTCTCCCCTGCCGCGCTGGGCCGTCGTCGCGACGGGCGGCCTCCTGACAGGCGTGATCGGCTTCTTCTTCCCCGACATCCTCGGGCCGAGCTATTCCGTCATCCAGGCGTCGTTCACGGCGGGCCAGAGCGATCTTTTCGCGGACTTCGGGCCGCTGACGATCACGGGTTTCGTCTGCTTCTTCTTCATGAAGGCCATCGCGACGTCGTGCACGGTCGGCTCGGGCGGCTCGGCGGGCGTCTTCGCGCCGGCCATCGTCTGCGGCGGCACGCTGGGCGCGGCGGTCGGGCTCTTCTTCTCGCGCGTCCTGCCCGCGTCGATGGGCATCCATCCGGCGGCGTTCGCGCTCGTCGGCATGGCGGGCTTCCTCGCGAGCGCGATCCGCATTCCGCTCACCGCCATCGTCATGGTGGCGGAGATCAGCGGCAACCACCACCACCTGCTGCCCGCGATGTGGGTGTGCTGCATCAGCTTCTGGCTCAACAACGGCTGGACGCTCTACCGCAGCCAGGTCCACAACCGCGAGGCTTCCCCCGTGCATTCATCATGAAGACGAACTCGCGTCGCGTCGCCGCGTCGATTTTCGCGCGCTGGCTGATCACCAAGGAATTTCCCTCGTCCCTGCTGCCGGCGGGCCCGGACCGCGCCTTTGTGCAGGACCTCGTCTACACGGTCCTCCGGCGGCTCAGGCCCCTGCGGCGCGTCCTCGGCGAATTCGTGCCGCGCTGGCCGAAGGGCGAGATGGAGGCGCTGCTCTACATCGGCGCGGCGCAGATCCTGTACATGCCGGCCGTCGCCGACTACGCCGCCGTGAACGAGACGGTGGCCGCCGCGCGCGAGAGCCTCAACATGAACGTGCCGAAGCTCGTCAACGCGGTCCTGCGCAACCTGATCCGCCGCCGCGAGGAGATGCGCCTGCTGATCGCCGCCGCGCCGGCGGAGGTCCGCGAGAGCTTTCCGAACGCGCTGGCCCGCCGCTGGTCGGCGCGCTTCGGCGCGGCGGACGCGGAAAAGCTCATGGTCTGGCACAACCAGCCGGCCGAGACGTTCCTCGCGTACCGGCCCGGCGACCGGTTCGAGAAGCTGCCGCGCGGCAAGCGCGTCGAGGACGCGGAGGGTTTTGCGGCGGGAGACTTCATCGTGCAGGATCCGGGCACGCGCCTCGCCGTCGAGCTGATGGACGCGCAGCCGGGCGAGACGGTGCTGGACCTCTGCGCGGCGCCGGGCGGCAAGACGGTCCAGCTCGCGTGGCGCGGCGCGGCGGTGACGGCGTGCGAGGTGAATCCGAAGCGGCGCGCGCGCCTGGCGGAGAATCTGAAGCGGCTGCAGCTCGCGGCCGTCGCCGTCACGGGCGAGCCGCCGGCGCAGACGTTCCGCAAGGTGCTTGTCGACGCGCCGTGCAGCAACACAGGCGTGCTGCGGCGGCGTCCCGACGCGCGCTGGAGCTGGAGCGAAGAGAAGATGATGGCGCTCGTGCGCCTCCAGGCGGAGATTCTGGACGTGGCGGCCGCGCGCGTGGCGCCGGGCGGTCGGCTCGTCTATTCGACGTGCTCGAACGAGCCGGAGGAGAACCAGGAGCAGGTCGCCGCGTTTCTCGCGCGCCATCCCGACTTCACGCGCGTCGACGAGAAGGAGTCGATCCCGTTCGACTCCGGCTGCGACGGCGCGTTCGCCGCCGCGCTCGTCCGCGCGCAGGACTAGGCGCGCAGGATGCCGAGCTCGTAGGCGCGCGAAACGGCCGCCGGCGCGTTGGTGCAGTCGAGCTTGCGGAAGATGCTCTTCATGTGCGTGCGCACCGTCTCCGCGCTGATGTCGCCGATCATCCCGATCTCCTCGTGCGTCTTGCCCTGGGCGATGTAGGTGAGCACCTCGATCTCGCGTCGGCTGAGCGGTCCGACCTTCGGCTCGTCGAAGTCGTCGGCGATGAAGCCGCCGTCCTGCGCCGCGAGGCGGATCGCCGCGACGAGGCGCTCCCAGTCGAGGCTTTTCGGCAGGTAGCCGCGCGCCCCGGCCGCGCGCGCCTTCTCCTCCTCGATCCTCAGCGGCATCCCCGCGAGCAGCAGCACGCGGATATCCGGAAAGAAGCGCTTCAGGCGCGCGAGCGTCTCGAAGCCGTCCAGCCCCGGCATGCGGATGTCGCTGACGACGATGTCGGGCGCGCCGTGGCGGCGCACGTAGTCCACGGCGTCCTCGCCGCACTTCGCGGCGCAGACGACCGAGAAGTCGCTTTCGTTTTCGAGCATGGCGGACATGCCGTCGCGCACGACGGGGTGGTCGTCGATAATCACAATCTTCGTCATAGAGGTATCCTGACCGTCACGGTTGTTCCTTCGCCCTCGCGGCTGACGACGGTCAGCGTGCCGCCGAGGCCTTCCGCGTGCTGGCGCATCGTCACCAGCCCGAGATGCCCGCTCTTCGGCGGCGTGCGGCTGTCGAAACCGCAGCCGTCGTCCCGGACGCCGAAGACCAGGGCGTTGTCCAGAAAGTCGACGATGACGTCGACGCGCTTCGCGCCGCCGTGACGGAGGGCGTTGCCGACGGCCTCCTGGAGAATGAGCAGGAGCGAGCCGGAGCACTTGCGCGCGACGGCGCGCTCGCGCCCGCGCACCGTGAAATGGACGATGCCCGTCCACTGCGGCAGCCGGCTCGCGGCGTACCTGAAGAGTTCCGAGAGCGCGGCGGGGCCTTCCGCCTCCTCCGTCAGCCCCCACAGCGCGGAGCGCAGGGAAGACTGCGTGTGGTTGAGCGAGTTGCGCAGCAGCTCCAGCTGGGCGCGCGCCGCGTCGTCGTCCTTCCCGACCTTGCCCATCGCCGCGCCGAGGCGGAACATGCATCCGGCGAGCAGCTGCTGGAAGTTGTCGTGCAGCTCGCTCGTGAGCCGGAGCCGTTCGCGCCGCGCGGCGTCCGCGGCGATGCGGTCGCGTACGCGCGCGCGCAGGACGAGCGCGACGACGCCGAGCATTACGAACGCGAACGCGGTGCAGGCGGCGAAGATTTTCAGCGGCGTCCAGAAGGGGGCCTCGTCGAGAATCTGGAGGTCGGCGAGGCGCTCGGGGTAGACGCTGAAGTTCACGAGCCCGGTCACCGCGCCCTTGTGGTCCGGCGGCAGCGGGTCGTAGTGGCCGATGCCGCGCACGCGCACGAACGCGCCGAACGCGAGACCCTTGGGAAGGGGATCGCTCCAGCGGATCGGCAGGGCGATCTGGACGGAGCGGCTCTTGGGCCCGAGGAGGATCTGCGTGTATGTCTCGCGGCGGTTGATGTCGGTGACGATGCCGCGCACCGCCACGAGGCGCGCGTACCACGCGCGGCGGCCCGCCTCGCCGTCGTCGCCGACCGCGTACATCTCGTCGACCGTCATCTCGATCGGTTCGGGGAGGCTGCCCGTGCCGATCTTCTCGGTCGTCGCGCGTTCGATGCGCGGGCGGGCCGAACCCCTGGGTTTGACGCCCTCGACGCGCACGCGGTCGCCCGGACGGATCAGCACCCGGCCATCGGCGTTGCGGATTCGCCACGCGCCGCCCGCGTCGTCGAGGAGGTAGTAGTACTGGTCGGCGGGCCGGTGCCAGACGGCCACGCCTTCCACGCGCGCGGGCGCGTCGTTGGTGGTGAAAAGCACCTCGCCGTGGCCGAGGGCCGCGGCGAAGGCGAGGGTGACGAGAATTCTGGTCTTAAGCGTCATGCGACAATTTTACCAAAACTAACAGGCAATGTGAAGGGCGACAGATGACCGGGAGATGAACTGGTGACTGGGAGAAGCGGCGTCCCGCCGCTTCGTAATCTGAACCTTCTCCTTTTTAGCAAGCGGCGGGACGCCGCTTCCCCCAGTCAGTGAACGCTTCACCATTTACGCTGTCAGCGAAGAATGACGGCGAAGCCCTTGTGGAAGAACTTGAGAACAAGGCTGTCGCCCCGCTGGACGACTTTCCACCGGCCGTTCGGCCGCACGGCGATTTCGGCCGTGGTCCAGTTGGCGATCGACTTTGCCGCGAAGATCTTGTAGGTCTTCTCGGTGTCGAGCGTTGTGACCGTTTCTTTCGTCGGCCGATTGTCCAGCGTCGCCTTGGAGAAGTCGACGTCGAGGTCGAGCGTCGGGGGTGTCGCGCCGTCCACAGGATCGATTGCCGCGACCCGGTAGCTCGCCGGCAGCATCATGTTCGCCGGCCACGTACCCGCGCCGGAAAGCGTCACGCCGTCCGCGAGCGAAACCGTATAGTCGGAAAGGTTTGCGTTGTTGACGACTTCTCCTGCATCAAAGTTGAAGGTTGCAGAGCCGGTGGTGACAACTTTGAAGCTGTTTCCAAACGTCATCTTGCCGCCGACCTGGTTCCATGTGAAATCGTTGTTGTTCCCCATGAGGAGGGTGCCGTTGACAGATCCCTCTTTCCCCAAGGCACCGACCTTGAATATCGCTTTGCGCTTCATGTACACTTCGGCGTTCTGGGAGGGCATGCGCAGATTTCCGAAATAGATCGTGCCGCCGCTCGCAGCAGACTCAATGTCAAACACACGGGTCAGTGTTTCCGGGGCGCCCAGAATGCCCCAGTCGATGTCATTGCTGCCCAGCTCTGCCACGCTGCCGACAAAGCCGCCACCAGAGGTCGTGTTGTCCTTGTCGTTCAGGAAGTTGACGGTTCCTTTCAGTTTCGCGGCATTGGTGAAACGCGGCATGCCGCGGGTATCGTCCTCAATGAAGTTCAAGGTCGATCCATCCGGGAAGATGTTGAGAAGGCTGGATTCGGAGGCGTGGCGATTTGACAAATGGCTGGTCATGGTCACTTCAAGATTCGCACCGGCTTCCGCTTCGAACATGCGACCTGTCAGACCTTCTTCTGTGTAGTATTTGAATGCAACCTTCAATGTGCCGTTGGAGACGATCGTCTTGCCGCTATACGCATTATCTCCCTTCACTTCGAGCGTGCCGCCGCCGAGCTTCACGAGTCCGCCAACGTTTGATGCGGCCAGAGCGGTATTAAAAATGATATCGTTGTCGCCGGTGTCGATGGCGATTGCTGCCGTTGAATTTTTGATCTGCGCAGAATAGTCGGTCGTGACGGGGGCGGGCGTTGCGAGTGCCGTGCCGTCGTCCGCCCACGCGTTGACACCGTATTTCAGCGTGCCGCCGCCGAAGGTGATGTCTCCTTTGCCGTTGGCAAGCGCACCGTCGGAGGTGACGAGAACAGTTCCGCCGTTGATGTCAATGCCGTTGCGGTTGTTCACGTTCCAGAGTTCAAGCGTTCCCGTGCCGACCTTTTCGATGCGCACCTTGCCGGTCGTGGCGTTGCTTTCGCCGAGCTTGATGCTGATGCGGTCGTTGTCCTTGTTGAGCGCGCCGACTTTGAGGGTGTAGTCGCCGTCGTTGAAACGCCACGGATAACCTTCCGTCGTGCGCGAAGTGGTGTAGATCGAGCCGAATTCCAGCGTTCCGCCGCCGAAATCGGGCGATCCATCGTTGCCGGAGTTGCCGTCGTATTCGAGCGACATTTCCGCGCCGCCGGCCGTCGATGCGCCCAGGCGGTTGTAGGAATTTTTCCCGATGATGAGTTTGCCTTCGAAATTGCTGTTGTCGCCCGCGACCGATATGCCGCCGATGCCACTTGCAGGTCCTCCCATTACGCGGACGCTTCCCGTTCCTGTCAGCGGACCTTTGATCTTCTTGATGTTGTCGCTCCCTGCGACGCGCGAAATGATGCGGTTTTCGGCAGAAGTGGTTCCTGTGCCGGTAATCTTCCACGCGACCGTCGAAGGCACGTCGGCGACAATTCCGATCTTGCCCTTGTTCAGCTCGATCGTCCCCGTGCCGCTGATTGCGCCGGTGATTTCGAGGACGTTTCCGTTAGAAGTCAGCGTCAGCGTCGCGCCGTTCTCCAGAATGAGGTTCTCGTATGAGGTTGCGGACGTAATTTCCAGCTTTCGGTCAGCGCTGACCTTCAAGTCTGCCGCCCACAGCTCTGTTACGGTCATTGCCGCTGTTGCGAGCGCGATTGCGAGAATCTGTTTGTTTGAACGCATGGAAACCCTCCTTGGTTGATTGACACATATAGTTTAATATTTTTTTGCGCTTCGCGCTATCCCCGCTCGCGGGGATAGCAGGGCGCATGGGGGGGCTCACTTCCCGTTTTCATTATCGCTGACCAGCACCTTGTAGTACTTGACCCCGCTTTCCGGCAAATCAGCCGAAAGCGAGAAGTTGCTGGCGTTCTCCGTCGTATAGAGCTTGTAGGAATCTGCCGTTGCTTCCTCGTCCGGTTTTTCCTTCGCGCTGATCGCATAATACAGCCCCGGCTTCAGATTCATCTTCTCATGGTTGAATTTGATGCTCTGGCCTTCAATTGTCGCGGCCTGGCCGTCACTTCCCGCCCCAATCGTGGGTTTTGCTTCGTCCTTAAGCGTTATTTCATAGGTGTAGGCGTTGTCGCCGTTTGATGTCACTTTTGTTTCAAAGTAAGAGTCATAATTTGAGGCAAGTTCATCGTTTGAATATTTATATGCCAATTTGGCAATTTCCACCGCACGACCAGAGTTCATCGCATAGGTTATCTTCCCCTCTGCATCCATTCTTGCAACGGTAGTGATGGTCGAGCCATCGTTCTCATACTTATACAGCTCAACAGCACCCAATGTCCCGTAATTGACAATTGTTGTACCACTCTGCACCTTCAAATTAATTTTGGAAAGATCCGCGTAATTGACGAGGGCGCCGCTCTTGATGTTAATCGTGACATCGGCCTTTGCATCGTCGTTATATGTAATCGGCGTTCCTTGTATGTCACAAACAGTTGTCTTGAAATCTTTTCCAAGTGTAAGTGTGCCTGAGCCTGTATGATTTATCTCGATTTTGCTTGTGGCAGTTCGTGCGGTAATCCATCCGTTGATGTAGCTATCCGTATTGAGTGCGCCAATATTAAACGTGGTTTGCGTGCTTGGTTTGCAATAGAGAACCGCATTCTCGCTCGGCATGTTAAATGCACCCATGTTGACTTTTGCATTAGTATTTGCGTCAACATGGAAAAGAACCTTTCTTGCTGTGGGTTCTCCGAGGATTCCCCATGAAATATCATTGCTGCCATAAGTATAGTTGTCTTCTTTCACAAATCCAACAGCTGTCACAGTCTCATCCGAATCTATGAAATTAATAATCCCTATAAAGTCCTCTACAGCCCCGAGTCGAGGCAAATAACTTGGGTTCGTTGCTGAAAAATTGATGGTGCTGCCAGTCGGTATGTTGCGGCATCCGTCATCACCCAGGCGCGTAGAACTGTTGTTACGAAGCGTCAATTCAAGCTTTGCACCGTTTTCTACAGTAAATTTTCCGGTTGGCCATGCCCCTGAGGTCAGCATTTGAACCTTCAATGTGCCTGCAGATACAGTTGTGTCGCCGGTATAGGTGTTTTCGCCACCGAGAGTGAGCGTGCCTTGGCCGACCTTCGTGACATTAAGTCCAGAAGCGCCATTTGCAGAAATCTTGCCGTAGAATGTTGAATCGGTTCCAAGCCCTCCTATTTCCAACGTCCGTGTTGCCCCGCTGACATTAACGATAACAACATTTGTAGTTGC
Organism: Verrucomicrobia bacterium UBA7008; assembly: GCA_002449695.1. Lineage (GTDB taxonomy): Bacteria > Verrucomicrobiota > Kiritimatiellia > RFP12 > UBA1067 > UBA1067. The sequence goes on from DJXI01000090.1 coordinate 14,316, forward strand.
TTGTTTTACAGTGTCGGGCGTTGAAAGTTCTCCGATTTTAATTGGCACATCCTGTTTGGATTCAAACCGAAGTTGATAAACTTGCTTGATTCCCTTATCTTCCTTGTCAGGCTCGAACACCTGAACATGAGCATTGGGGAAACCGACATTTTCTGTGCCCGTGAACACCGCGCGAATAGAACTTGAATATTCACCACAGAACCCAAGCCACCCGCGAACCTTGGAAAAATCGTTAGTCCAAGCCAGATATTTGTTCTTAGTTGCAATCATCAGCCTTGAATATTCGTCCACCTCGACAGATGTGCCTGTTAGCACCATTCGATTCTCAAGTCTGAGAACATTCGTGTATGAATTAGCAGATTCATTTACGGCAATAAGTTTGGTCCATGGTTGAATCTTGTCATCAGGGCCAGTATACACCAACATAGAACCATTTTTAAGTGTGACAGGTCCTTCCCCTAAATCAGTGCTGTGGACCTTATTGTTTATGTTTCCACCAAAGCGGGCGTAGTTTGCGACTGTATTAATATCTGCACCGGCACTGATGTAATATTGGTCAAAAATTGTGCCGCCTATGTGCTTGTTGTTATGGGGGTTGTCAGCTTCATTGCCACCAAAAAGCCACTTTCCGCCGGTGGACAGGCCATTAAGTTCAAGCGTCAGATTGCCCTTAAACGTTATGGGTTTTAGCAGATCGCCTGCGAACCGCCGCGCTCCGTCTGTAAATTTAAACTTAATAACCGCTGGCTCGCCCTCGCTTATACTACTGTTGATGGATGCTGATGCATCAGTGTGGATGTTCAGCGCGTTGACGGTTCCGTTAAAGGTCAAATTATGTCCGGCCAGATCAAGTTGTCCGCCTGATATTTCCAGTTCAGCAACCTCTGTGTTCTTGGTCAGCTTTCTGTCCGCAAGCGGTGTGCCGTCGAGATTGACGCCGTCTGCCGAGACGGTCAGTTTTGCGCCGTTTGCCGCCGTTGTTGCGAGCGCGATTGCGAGAAACAGTTTGTCTGAACGCATGGTGATCCCTCTCCTTTGTGGATTGATGCCGATATTGTATCTTTTTTGGCCGCGGCGCGGTATCCCCGCACGCGGGGATAGGGGAAAACGGTTTCTTGAGGTTGGCTGATGACTGGGGGAAGCGTTGACTGGGGGAAGCGGCGTCTCGCCGCTTGCTACAAAAAGGAAAAGTTCAATTTTATAAAGAAGCGGCGGGACGCCGCTTCCCCCAGTCAGGGCGAGGAGTGTAGCGTTTTGACAGAAGCGGCGGGACGCCGCTTCCCCCAGTCAGCCCTTCCCCCAGTCAGGGCGAGGTGTGGTGGAGAAGGTCAGCTCTCACATACGCATAGCCGACACCGCCGGCATTGCGCGGATTCCTCGCGATGTACTTGACGACATTCGCAAAATGGCGGTCGTCGCGGATCAGCCGATCCCAGCTTTCTTTCTGCCAGAACGGACCGGAATCGCCGTTTGTGCGTCTGGCTTTGTGCGCGGTGAAGCTCTTCCATGAATGGAGAATCCCGCTTGCGGAGAAATCGCCGATCGGGCTGAACAGCGCATGCACGTGGTTGGGCATCACCGCAAATGCGTACAAGACATAGCGTTTGCCGTCGAAGTGACGCATCGCGTCGCACATCATTGCAAGATTGTCAGGTTGTCCGAGCGCGCAGGAGCCGAGTCCGTCGTCCAGCCATTTCTCCAGCACATTGCCGAAAGCTGTGATATATTCCTTTTTCTCTTCGTCGTCCCAAGGCTTAGCATGTTGGGCCAGCCAGTCGTCTCGCTCCTCCTTCAACCGTCCTATCGTGTTTTCGGGAATGGAATCGGCAAGGCGAAAGGTCACGAAAACGCAGGTGTCGCCCTGTTCCCAATGCGGGAGATTGGCGCTTCGCTTTGTGACTTCCCTTTCACGCGACATGAAACGGGGATTCCTGTTCTCGGACGCTGCGTCAAAGGGAATCGATTCGGAATCGTGTTCGCACATGACACGATTTTAGCAAAAGCACTCTGCGGAAAGCAAGGTGAAAATGTGATTGGAAGTGCGACTGATGACTGGGGAAATCGACTGGGGGAAGCGTTGACTGGGGGAAGCGGCGTCTCGCCGCTTGTTACAAAAAGGAAAAGAAGCGGCGGGACGCCGCTTCC
>DJXI01000011.1:0-10201 GCA_002449695.1 Verrucomicrobia bacterium UBA7008
TTGTTTACAGTGGTGTTTCCGTTTTCGTGCCCGAAAAAATGGGGAACCGCCAACTGCTCTTCCTGGGAAACTGGCACACAGGGCACAAACGACCCCTCATTCCCAGATTGCGTAGATGCTGAGGGTCCTGCCTTCGGCGGCGGCGTTCTTGACCCACTCGCCGTCGGTCTTCCAGACCTTGCCTGCGTCGGCGTTAGCCTTGTTAGAACCCCAGCCCCTGAACGTGTAGCCCGGACGCTCCCAGCCGAGGCCGGCGATCGTGGAGAGCTTCGTGGACTTGTCGCATTCGAAGCCCAGCGTGCGCCACTTGCCGCTGCCGTCGTTCTTGTTGAAGCGGATCTGGTAGAAGCCCGGCTTCAGCTCCCAGACCGCGTAGGCGGTCAAGACCTTGCCCGCCGCGACGGGCGTCGAGACGTACGCCCAGTCGCCCTTCCACACCTTGCCGGCGTTCGCGTCGGCGGTCGTGAGCGCCCAGCCCTTGAACGCGTACCCGCGCCGCGCCCACTGGAGTCCGTTCGCCACGGACGGCATGCGCGTCTTCTCGCCGTAGTTGAATCCGACCGTCCGCCACGTGCCCGCGCCGTCGTTGCGGACGAACTCGATCGCGTAGCTGCCTGACTTGAGCGCCCACACCGCGTAGACGTCGATCACCGCACCGGGCTTCGCGGCGGTCGCTACCGCCGCGCCGTTGGCCTTCCACACCTTCCCGGCGTCGGCGTTGGCCCGGCTCGTCGCCCAGCCCTTGAACACATACCCGCGCCGCGCCCAGCCCAGCGCGTTCAGCGTCGGCAGCGGCATCGAAACGCCGTAGTCGAACACATACGACTCGGTCCGCTCGTCGTTCGCGTCGTTGCGGTGGAACTGTATGCCGTACTGCGGCTTCTCGACGACCGTCCGCTGCGACATCACGTACTTTCTGCCCCAGAACTCCCCCTGCACGGCCACCGTCACGCTGCCGGACGCCCCCGGAACGGGGGTGAGCGTACCGTCTTCGGACAGCGTAGCCGCCGAACCCGAGATGAGTGCCATCGACACGGCGCGGGTCACGTCCGTGCGCGTTCCGTCGGGGAACTCAAGCTCGGCCGTGACCTTCACCGAATTGCGAAGCACGGCGGGGGACTTGAGCACAAGCGCCGTCGGTTCGGCGTTGCGCTCGCTCCAGCGCGTGCGCGCCAGGTTGAGATACCACGCCGTACCATCATCCCCCGCCCAGCCGCCGACGTAGACCAGCCGTCCGTTGCTCTCGGCCCAATGGTCGGCCGTCTTGAAGATGCGCGGATCGAACACGGCCCATGTCGGCGACCCAGCATAGTCTTCATCGTCGAAACCATAGGTCGTGCCGGTGTCGCGGATGTAGCAGTAGACGAAGTCATCGGTGAAGTCGCTGCCGAGACCCGTGACGTAGGCGCGCTGCTGGGAGAGGTAGTAGCAGCTGTCAAAGCCCATCATCACATACAGCATCTTGCCCTCGCGCAGCGCCGCGGCGCACGCCGCGTCGGGCGAACTGTACGCCGGCTGCGGATCAAGAGAATCCGCAAAGCCCGTCCACACGGCGGTTGCCACGAACAGCCCGGCCAGCCCCTTCATCAGTCGTTTCATGTCGTCCATCTCCTTTCACGAGCATCCCATTCATGACCTGAAAGATGCGATTCAGGGTTGCTTTTCGGGCGGGTACCGTGTCGACTACACGGGTGTGAAAAACACCACCCCGAAAGCAACGCGGGCAGTATACCCTATGATCTGTCAGATTGTCAATGGGGTGGCCCGCTGAATTTATGCAAAAATTTTGGCAAAATGGGCAAAATGGGCACAGTGGGGGGAGTGGAGGAATGAGGGAGTGGCAATAGAAAACTGGGAGGCGGGGGCTAGTACGGGAACGTGCGGCCAAAGACATAGTGCGGCGCGACCACGGGGAGCTGCGGCAGCCGCCCCTTCGCAAGGAGCCTCAGCACGTATGCGGCGACCTTCTCGCCCGTTTCCGTAGCGTCGCACTCGAAGCGTGTGAGGGCTTCGGAATAGACGGGGCCGAGCCCGCGGTTCGAAAGCGTCACGACCTTGACGTCGTGCGGGATCTTCAGCCCTCGCTCGAGGAACGCAGTAAGCGCGCCCTGCGCCACGAAGTCGTCCCAGAAAAGGACGACATCCGGGAAAGCGGAACGCGGGAGGTCCATGAACGCATTGTAGGCCGCGCGTTCGATGCCCTCGTAGCGTCCGAGTCCGTCCATGCGCGGAACCGTCAGCCACCCGGACTTTATCCCCTTCTCCGCAAGCGCCCCCTTCGCGTCCGGCGTGTCGTTTCCGTCAAAGCGCACCTGCAGCACGCGCTTTACGCCGGTGCGGACGCAGTGCTGGACGAAGTTCCCGATGGCTTCCTCCGCCGAAAAGCGGATCCACCGCCCCTCCTCCTTGGCAGGTTTGTCGCCGTAGATGAACACGCTCTTCACTCCGGCCTCGCGCAGGCACTTCCGGACGGGCTTCGTGCTGTAGATCGCGATTGCGACGTCCGGCGTGCGGACAAGCTCGTGCTTCAGGAACGAAAGGCCTATCTGCCTGTCCTGCGAGAAGACGACAGTGGAGAACGCGTATCCCGCGGCGCCCAGCCTGCGGCGGAGCGCGTCGGCAATCATGGTCACGTGGTAGCTGCACGCATCGACGTCGGGAAGGACAAAGAGGATGCGTCCGTGCAGCGCCGTGGCGCCGCGCGGAAGGACGACCGTCCCGACGCGCGGACGCGAGCGCACATACCCTTCGCGCGCGAGCTGCTCCACGACGCCGCGCGCGACGCGGAACGTGAGTCCGCACGCCTTCGACAGCTCCTTGATCGTCGGGATCGTATCACCCGCCTTGAGCCTCCCGTAGGCGATTTCGTCCTTGATGAAGCCGCAGAGCGCATCCGCAAGCGTAGTCGCCCCGTCGGGCGTGTAGTGGAAGTTCTTAAGAAAGTCGCTGTTCATCTTGATTACTCTGGATTTTTGAGCCGCAAAGATCACAAAGGCCGCAAAGCCTGTTTTGAACGATGAATGCCCCATTCGATGTCCGGGGCAACCTTCGCGCCCGTGCGCACGTCAAGGCGCTCGACGGCGACGCCGTCCGGCGTGGCGATCATGAAAAGCGCCTGATGCGAACCGTGGTCGCCCTTCGGCTTCGGCAGCCATGTCTCGATCTGGTAGAAGAGCGACGGTATCGCAATCGCGGCGAAGCCATCCGGCAGGGCGGTCGCCCCGCGACCGCCGCCCGCCACGAACGACGTGGCATTGACGGCGGAAATGTGGGCGTGTCCGCACACGGCGACAGTGTTCGGCGTATTCGTGAGGAAAGCGAGCGACGCACCGTCGTCCCACGAGATTTCGTCGCCGCAGCCGGGCCGCGCGAAAAGCCCGCGATACGCGCGGTGCTGCGAAAAGACGTGAAGCCAGGCCGAACCTTGCGGCGGGATCAGCTGTGGAGACTTCACGCTGACATCTTCTGGCAGGAAATGCACGAGCGTAAATTCAACGCCTTTCACATTGCGGCGCACGACCGGCTCGAACTTTTCGCCAAACGCCCGCTCCCAGGCGACGTCTGGCCCGATGTGCGGGATGTAGTCCGCCCAACGCCCCTTCTCGACCACCTCGCGCTGGCGCACCTTGAAGTTGAGCGCCGTATCGTGGTCGCCGTAGTGGAAAAGGCGGACAACCGGTTCGCCGTCCGAACGGCGGGAAGCGGGGAACACTTCGTTCCATGCGGCGGCAACCTCTTTGAGTTCCGAAAGAAGGCCAAAGTCGGTCAAGTCGCCTGCCGCGATCACGGCATCTGCCTTTTTCGCGTCGAAAATCCGCAATGCGCGCTTTAAGTCGGAGTTGTCGTTGTCGTCGCCAATGTGGATGTCGGCAAGAAGACCGATGCGGACAGAAGGACGGACAGGGAATCTTGCGCAGAGGGGATCCAAGTATTCGCGGCGGAAGAGCGCGATGCGACGCGCTTCCATCGACCCTTCTGCGACCTTAGACGACGCCAACGAGACGAGAGACGAGAGACGAGAAAGCACTTGGGGCGAATAGATTTCCCCGCGCAGCTCCTCCTCCGTCGGCGCCTCGCATACGCCGGGTCCGAGCGGCGTGTCGTACGGCTTCGCGACGACTTTCATCCAACACTGCTCAAGCATATCGAAGAACTCCGCCATCTCCTTTGCGGCAGAACCGAACATGAGGCGGTGGTGCTCGGCGAGAATCGCCTCAGCGTCGGCGTCGGGATTCCAGCAGACGCGCGAGAAGACGTAGTAGTTGAGGTAGTTGTAGATCCAGCGGTCGGACTCGCTTTCGGCAAACGCGCCGGTGACGTGCGGCGCGACGGCGCGGTAGTAGCTCGCCCAGGCGCGCGGCGCAAGCTGCGGGATGTCCTTCATCTCGAGGTTCCAGCAGTCCACCTTGTCCGGATAGTTCCAAAGCGACACCTTGCGTCCGAGCTTGTCGTACCACGCGGCGACTTCGCCCTTCTCCCGCGCGCCGATCGCCGTGCCCTCCGCCCAGGGACCACGCCGCGCGACAAAGACGTCGACATTCTCAGGGATTTCGTTCGTCGGGATTCGTACGTATGGAATATACGACATCTGCGAGACGCGGGCATGCGGGAATTTCGTCTTGAGGCGATTGGCAAGTTCGGCGGTGCGCCGCCATACGAGGTCAGAGGCAAAGCCGATGTCGGTTTTTGAAAACGGGATATTCCGCTCGCACCAGTCGCAAGGACAATGCCTTAGCCACGTGAAGCCGTCTTTCGGCATCGCATCGAAGACGGGAGCCTCCGCCGGCAGGGCCGCAATGACCGCGCAGGCGTTGGTGTACAGCGAGTCCCACGTCTCTGGCGAGAGGCAATGCGTCTTCGCGCCGTGGCAGCAACGAAGGTGATACGTCTCCATCCTGAGCCGATACCAGTTGAGGCGCTTGAAATCGGTTTCGTTCATTTGCGGCGCGATGAGGTCATCGCGCCCTACCGGGTCGTCCAACAATTCTTTCGCGACAGACCCGTCCTCGTAACCATAGCGCCGCACAGAAAACGCAGGCGATTCCTCGATGCGCCCTTCTTGCACGGCAATGCGCTCCGCTTTGGGAACGCATGTTCCGAGTTCGCCTGGAAAGTACATCCTCACGCCGACAAACCGCTCGAGAAACGCGTACACGCCGAAGAGCGTGCCGCGTCTGAAGCACGGTTGCCAAATCGCCTCGTCAGGGAGTGCCGCCGTGGCGTCGACATCTGCGACGTCGTCGTCGTTGCCGAAAATGCGCACGGCATCGCCATCCGCCTCGATGACATACCCGTCGCGCTCTTGCGGTGTGGCAAGACCGCCCCGGTCTTGCGCTCCGCCCAACACAATCGCCGTCTTTCCCTCCGTCCGCTGCGCGACGACCGGCAACGCCTCGCCGAGAACGCCCCTCAGGAAGAAATTCAGCTCATCCGCCGCGAGCCGCGTCGCATACGCCGCGTTTGTCGGCATGACAATCTCGGAACCACGATCGATGACTACATCGGCTTTCGCCGCGATTTCAGCCGCAAAGAACGCAAAGAGCGCAAAGAGAATACGACGGGCCGAAGGCATCACAATCCATCAAACGTAAGCGAGCCGAGGGGCTTGAGGTGGATGCAGAAGCGCGTGGAGTAGCTCGCCGAGTCGGGCGACGCCATTTGGCGGCGACACGGCAGAAGGTCGTAGAGCGCCGTGTTGTTCCCGTTTCCGTTGGCGCTCTTGACGATTCTCAGCGACCAGCCCTCCGCTCCAGTCGGGTCGGTGCTGGTCTCTGGCAATCCAAGAAGCGGCGTGGACGGCCCAGTGTTCCTGGCCGTGTCAAGCATCCATTCTCCTGCAAGGCCGACGACATCGTAAATGCCCCAGCCGTTGTCAGGCTTCGTGCCAACCGCACTCTGCGCAGTCGAGCCCGTGCTACCATACCACGCCACAAATCCATTCACCTGGTTCGTATGCGCCGCGAAGGTTTCGCCTGTCGTGCCGCCGGTTGGCCAGAAAGTCGTGGTGTTGGCGCGCGCGGCGACTTCCCACTGCTCTTCCTCGCAGAGATCGACGACAAGGTCTGCGCCCGCCTTTTCACGCAGCTTCGCGACGACGGATTCCGCCGCGACCTTGTAGCCCGTCGTCGGCCAGTCGCCGCTCGCCGACGACTTTTCGCCGCGAAGGTCATTGTACGAGAGAGTCTTCGGTATGTAGACTGTCCCCGCCGTTCCCGTCGAAAGGCAGTCATGCTGGGCTTCGGTGTACTTGTAGATGGCGACGTAGAAGTCGCTCGTGAAAGCCACGGTCCGGCGGTTGCAGTTGGTCGTCGTAACCGATCCGGGATTGTAGTGCTGCAGGTGGCTAAACGTCTTGACCGGCTCGCCCAGCGTGTACGTTCCGGCGGGGATGCGCCTGAAGACCATCTTCGACGACTTGTGCTCGGCGGTCCAGCCGCCAGAGGGCGGCTCCGCCATGAACTCGTAGCCGCCGTTCACGAGATCGACGACGATGTAATTGTGCGCTGACGCGGCGGCATTCGAGACGGACACGGTGAAGCCCGTGAGGGTCTGTTCCCTGAAAGGCGAGCTGGCCGGATCCCACGTAAGGCGGCGCTGTCCGGGCGCGACGGAAAAGAGCGTGCCGAGGCGGTACGGCGCGGGATGCGCGTCCCACGTCGCCGTCACCTCCACGTCGTTCGTCTCGCCGGAAAGGATAAAATCCACATCCACCTTCTCGCTCCACGGCCAGCGCTGATTGACGACTATATGCGAAATCGCCGTCTCCGCAAACACGGGAAACGATACGGACAAAATCAATGCAGTTAGCGCCTTATACATCTTTTTCGTTCCTTTGCCATCTACCTGACGATGATCGTAAACCCTAAGTTTACCGGCCAGGCGATGTCGTAGCCCGACTCGCCGGATTCGCCTCGCCATGCAGGGTCAATCGCATATACACGCGGATCGCGGACACGTTCCCATTCCCGGGTTCCCGGATTCGCGCGCACGGTTATCGGACCTCCCCCCGTGCCGTCGACATACGCGAGCGTCGCCGTCTCGCGCGAGACTTCCGCGCCGCCCGCCTTCTGCACGAGCGACACGTCCACAATCGCCTCTTGGTCCTGCGAAGGCTGAGCGCAGGATCCGCGCGTCTCCTCGGCGCCACGCGCGACATTGACCGTTGAGACGACTGCGGTGATTCTGTTGGAAAAGACAAGCATCGCCGAATCCGCGTCATCGTTCCACGGCCAGCACAGGGGCGCAGATTTGTCGTCGACGGCATTCCATAGACGCATGTCGGACATGGTACGCACAGTCACCGCAAAGCACGGCAGCGCAAAGAGCAGGATAGCGGCAGTGGCGAGCCACGCGAGGAAAGAAGGTGCATGCACAGGCAGAGCAGCGCATGGGACGCCACTCCTCCGCGGAGTGCTTATTTCGGGCATGTGAGTTAGATCGCGATTATGCACAGCGCTTAATATTGTAGCAAAAAAAATGCCGGCTGCGCTAAAAAAGGCGCGTCACCCAGCGCTTGAGCTTGAGCTCGCGCGAGAAGAGGAGCGGATAGTCCGTGCGCCCGCGCACGGGGAAGTCGTTGAGCCAGCTGTCCCGGTCGGAAAGGCCCCAGAGCGTCACGCGGTCGATGTGCGCGGCGTACTTGCGGAAGAGCGCGAACCAGTCGGCGTAGCGCGCGGCCAGCGCCTCCTCCACCTCCGCCGGCAGGCCGTCCGGCCACGGATTGAGCTTCGCGTCGTACGCGTAGTTCTGCGAAATGTCCGCCGACAGCTCCCACGCGTTCGGCAGCGCGCTGACGTCCAGCTCGGTGATCGCCACCTTCACGCCCGCGTCGACGAAGAGCCGGATCGCGTCCTCGTACGCCGCGAGCGCCGGCGTCTTCAGCTGCACGTGCGTCTGCATCCCCACCGCGTCGATCCGCAGCCCCTTCGCCTTCAGCCGCCGCACGAGCGCCGCGATCGTCGCGTTCTTGCGCGCCGACTCGTTGCCGTAGTCGTTGTAGTAGAGTTCGCAGCCGGGGTCCGCCGCGTGCGCGAAGCGGAAGGCCGCGTCGATGAACTCCTCGCCGAGGATCTTGTAGAAGTCGCTCTGCCGGTAGCTGCCGTCGGCCTCCACGGCCTCGTTGACGACATCCCAGCCGTGGATACGCCCCCGGTAGCGCCCGACGACCGTCGTGATGTGCGTCTCCATCCGCTTCAGCAGCGTCTCACGCGAGCAGAGTCCGCCCGACGCGTCGCGCGTGAACCAGCGCGGCAGCTGCGAGTGCCAGATGAGCACGTGGCCGATGATCTTCATGTGGTGCGCCTCGGCCCAGTCGACGTAGCGGTCCGCCTGCTCGAAGCGGAAGACGCCCTCCTCCGGCTGGAGCGACTGGGGCTTCAGCGCGTTCTCCGGCGTCACCGAATTGAAGTGCCGCGCAATGAGCGCGAGCTCACGCTCCGGCGCGTCCGCGATCTGCGCGTTGCTCACCGCCACGCCCAGCCGGAACGGGAAGAAGTCGTGCAGCCCGCGCGCAGGGGCGGCGGCGCTGAGCAGCAGACCGGCGACGAGCGCGACGTACAGCCGTCCTCTGGAAGTTGAATGTGAAGTCATACGGATATTGTAGCATATTTCCGCAGGCGCGGCCGTCCCCCAGACGGGTTATTGACCGCCACCCCGCCGCAGCGCCCTCTCGGCGTCCTCATCCACGTTCACCGTTCGTCCTGCAGGGTTCTCGACCGGCGCTTTCGCTGTGTTGAACAGACGTTCGACCCAGGCGACGCCCTTTTCACTCGGTCAGATCGACATTGAACCGCGTGATTTTGAAATGGACCGGACGGTCGGACGTATTGATCCAGCGGACGGCATTGAAGCCGGCTTCCGCCGCCACACGGCCATAGAGCAAACCGCGTCCATCCGTTTCCAGCTGAACGTTCTGCCAGGTGTTTCCGCCGTCCTTCGACACCTCGACACGCCCGCTCGTCACGGCCTCCGTCGTGTCGAAATGCAGCCAGATGTAATTGAACGTCGCTGCCTTCGCCATCTTCATCCCGAACCAGTCGCCCGGCCGTGCCGACAGCTGCTCAAGGATGCTGTCGAGCACCAGCAGCTTCTCGCCGCGCTCGAAATGCTGCCCCTTGGCCGCGATGGCCGGAATCGTCCCGATGGTCGTGCCCAGCGTCGGGAAATAGCGCGCGTACACGTCCGGCCGTTCGCGGAAGGCCGCCTTCGCGCAGTCGTCGATGGCCTTTTGCAGATGGCGCGTCGCCGTGACACACCCCGTGCAGCGGCGCCGGTCCCACTCCGGCGCAAGCGACTGGAAGTAGGCCTTCTGCCGCTGCTGGATGTCGCGGCAGTCGTCCTTGGCCTTGACGTAGGCCGCCGCGTCGCCCCGCGCCGCCGCAAGACCCTCGCGCGCCTGCGCGCCGAAGAACGCCACCCACCACCGGATTTCCCGCCAGAGCTTCGGAGCCTTTTCAGGCAGGACGCGCGCCAGCTCCTCGGCGGCGGCGGCGTTCGCCGCACATTCGCGCGCGAGCGCGGAGGCGCCTTCCGCCGCAAACGCCGCCGCGAAACGCTCCGACTCCTCGCGCCAGAAACCGCCCGTCGCGCCCGGCTCCTTGTGCGGGTCGGCGTTGTGCTCGCAGAAGCGCAACATCGCCTTGGCCGCAAACGGATAGAGATGCTTCATCGCGTCCTGCCAGTTGCGCTCGGAATTGAACGCACGCCTGTTCCAGAGCATGTCGGCGATGCCGAAGAGCGCGACCTTGGACGCCTCGAGATTCTCCATCGGGTTCGACACGAAGCCGGAATAGGGGTAGTCGTCCACGCCGTACGTCCGCCCCATGGGCAGTTTGCACCGGACGAAATCGTTGACGGGCCAGTTCCACCAGATGAACGGCGTGCGGCGCAGCGCCTTCGCGCGCCGCTCGGTGGCGGCGGCCGTGATGTCGCTGCAGACGCCCATCCCCGTCCACATGATGCGGATGTCCCTGTCCGCCTTCTCGCCGATCACCTGGCTGTAAGGGCTTCGATCGTCGCCGACATAATCGTTCGGGCAGACGATCAGCGGCGCGCAGTCGCCCTTGCGATCGAGAAAATCACGCTTGACGCGATTGCTGATCTCCGCATGAAGCGCGGCGTCGGCATGGCCGAAGTCGTCGAAAAACACGGCGAAACAGCGGAAGCCGATGTCGTACATGGAATCGAGCTTGCGCCAGAGCGC
>DJXI01000011.1:10264-10930 GCA_002449695.1 Verrucomicrobia bacterium UBA7008
TGGAATCGAGCTTGCGCCAGAGCGCTGCATATTCGGCTTGACGCGCGGCGGGCGCGGGATCCTTGAATGCGTCGCCGAGATGGACGGCCCAGTAGAACTTCACGTGATTCTTCCGCGCCGCGCTGAGCAGCCGCCGGAAGTCCGCGACGTGGCTGTCGGGGTAAAGATCCTTCCATCGGCCCTGATGATAGGGGTCGTCCTTGGGACCGTAGATCAGGCAGTTCATCTTGTAGCGCCCCATGAAGTCCATCAGATCGAGCCGGCCTTCGGTGCCCCACGGGCGGCCGTAGAATCCCTCGACCACGCCGCGCAGCGGAACGTCCGGCGCGTCCTCGACGGTGCAGCAGGGAATCGCGCCGTCCGCCGCCAGCTGACGGAGCGTCTGTTTCGCATAGAAGCCGCCGGCCTTCGCGGTAACCTCCACGGTGACGGCGTCCCTGGTGGCGACGATCCGATAACCTTCCGGGCCGAGCCCGTCCACGCGGCGGAATTTCACCTCGCCCGGACGCACCTTCGATACGCCGCCCGTCAGCTCAAGATGCTTCGGCGTCGGATAGACGCGCACCTGCTTCCCTGCCGGCGTGTCAGCGCCACGCAGAACCGCACAGACCAGGCACATCGCAACAACAACAAAAGACTTTTGCGTCATGATTCCCCCCCCCCCTT
>DJXI01000011.1:10983-64149 GCA_002449695.1 Verrucomicrobia bacterium UBA7008
TTTGCGTCATGATTTTCCCCCCTTTCTGTTCTTCAACGAACGATGACCGTCAGACCGCTCCTTGCGGGCATTGCCTGGGATGCCGCAACGAATCCCGGGCAGCCGGAAAGAAACTCCGCTTTCGCCCACGCCGCATCACGCGCCAGAGGCGACAGCCGGATTTCGTCATACGCGCCATTGAAAGAGCCTTCCCCGCTCTGCCCGCCGATGTCGAACGGAACCTCCGGGTCGCCCGCCGCACAAGCGGCCGTGCGCTCCATCACCTGTTTACCATCAAGGTACGCCCTGACGTCGGTGCCGTTGTAGACAAACGCCCAGTGGTGCCATGTCTCGATATCCGCAGGCAGGCTCGCGACGCCATACCCGCCGTTGACCGTCGCGACATTGGCGACTCCCGGCGAGCCGGCTGCACACTCCACCCACCAGCCAGCATCCGAACCCCTGTGCACGAAAAGGCGGGGCCAGCCGGAAACCGACGCATTGCCCTTGAACCAGCCTGACGCCGTGAACACACCGCCGAAATCCAAATCCGCCGAATACGGAACAGACAGACGATTCCGCGTGTCGGTGGCCGTCTGATTCATGCGAGCGACACCGAAGACGCCGGGAGTCGCGGACATCTGCGAAAGATCGGTGCCGGTTGGCTCAGCCGAAAGACCAGACGCACTGTCGGCCGCCGCGCCCGAATCCTCCGCCATGTGGAAAACGGCACGATAGCCACCCCATGCTCCCGTCTCCGGGACAAGTCCGGCGTTCGACCATTCGCCGCCGTAATACAGCCAGAATTTCGCACCGGCGGAAACAGCCGGCACCCGCACCCACACAAGCGACTCGCCGGAAGGATTCCACGTCTCCACTTCGCAGGGGAGCGGCGCACCTTCTTCATCGACGAAAACGGCGTTCGAGAAATCATCCGCCACATCCGCAGAGTCAAATCCCGGAATAGCCGTGGACAGTTTCACCGGCACAGGGAAGCCGGCCAGCGTCCCTTCAACGGCGTTCGTAATCGAAAATTTGATCCGCTTCGCGAAATCGGTGCATTCGCCCGCAATGCGACGAACAGTTCCGAACGACGCGAACGAATCGTTCGTCAGAATCTCGCAGTCGAGTGCGATCTCGTCCGCCGACAGCGCGCCATCGTAAAGCCGCACCTCGCGATGGACACCGTTGAATTCGTAGCCACCGCCGGCAATTCTGCCGATGCCGAAGCCTGTGGTGGTCGCTGCAACAGGGTTGACATCGAGCGTCGACAACCATGCACCGTTGACATACACACGGGCCGATCCGCCGTCATACACGAATGCCAGATGCACATTCTCCCCAGCCTTCAACGCAGCACAGGCAGGCGTTGAATAATGACCGCTAAAACTGTCCCCGCGCACATACAGGACACCATCTGCTCCTGCTTCGATCTCCCATCCGTTGCCCGCACTGGTGCTGCGGGAGAAAAGCCGCGGAGCTCCCGTCAGTTCGGTAGCTTTAAAGAAACCGGAAACGGTGAATCTGGCGGGATCGGTCGGATCGAGCGCCGAGGAATATTCAACGAGTTCAGGACTGCTCGCTGCGGCGTGCCGAACGACGCCATATCCATTCCAGACAGCCGACGCATCCGAACCGTCGCTCGCCGCACCTCCCCAGTACAGCGCGATTTTCGTCCCTGCGGAAAGTTCCGGCACAAGAACCCACACGCGCAGATTCCCGGAATCATCAACGCCTTCCACCTCATGGGCAAGAAGTCGTCCGGCCTCGTCGGCAAAGGCCAGTCCGAGAGGCGAAACATCCATATCCTGAGGCACCCGCAGCAGAACCGGCACATTGAAATGAGTTCCCTCGACCGCTCCCTCGCCCAACGTGACAACGGCCGTCTTCGCGAATGCAGACGGCGTGACACGCGATTTTGTCTCGTTCAGATCATAGGCAAAAAACTCAGCGTCGGCCATCGCGGCATACTCTGCCGCGACGCGTGCCGCGTCAGCCGCGCCGTCAGAGAGCCGGACTTCGTCGAACAGGCCGTCGAAACCCATCTTGCCGTCCGTCTGCGATCCGATGGCAAATGTGGCGGAACCCGCTGCGGAGGCCGCAGGGACAACAGCCGTGCGCCGATACTGTCCGTTGACATACATTCGGATGTCCGTCCCGGAATACACGAACGAAAGATGCACCCAGTCGGATTCGATACCGGAAATTTCATCGCCTCTGAGATAATTTCCGTTGCCATAATCCGACGTTCCCGCATAGAGGAGTGGGCCGGGATCCAGTTCAACCTGCCAGACGCCCGCGCGCTGAAAAATCCGCGGATAGTCATCAGATATGGCGTGAGACGCCTTGAACCAACCCGAGGCGGTGAACTGAGCCGGGTCTTTCGGATTGTAGGCCGAGCCGTCCGCGATGACAACCGGCTTTGAGGCGCATCCGCCGATCTTTCCGTCCGAAAAGTCCGCCGAGTCGAAATGCCAGACGCCGAGATAACCGGCCCACGCGGCGTCCGGCTGCGAGACAGGGCTGCCGCCATAATAGACATGAAGCACCGTCGCGGCGGAAAGTTCCGGCAGCACGACCCACAGACTGGATTCGCCGCGGGAATTCCACCTGGCAACTTCAAACGGAAGAAGATTCCCGGCAGAATCGACAATCGCCAGATCCGCATGCTGCGATGACTGGAAGTCTGCGTAGTCAAAGCCGGGAATCGCAGGCCCGAGACGCAGAAGAACCGGGATGTTGGTGAAGCGGTCGCCTGCGGACAGCTTACCGTCCGAAACGGTCACCGTCAGATGATGGGCATAGCCCGACGGATCGAATCCGTCGGCTCTCGCCGGCAAAAGGCCCGCAACAAGCGTGCAGGCGGCTAGAACGAACAGTTTATTCATTTTTTCCCTCCTCTTTAAAAAGCTTCTCCCAGCTGTCGAGATGATGGATGGCGATACCGGCGCCGGCCGGCACTTTTGCCGCATCGAGCGCCGCCGAAACTTTCGCAAGCTCGGCATCCATCTTCCCGACGCCTTCCTCGAAGTAGGTCACGGCACTGCCCTCGCCGGTATCGGCCGTCTCCGCGCCGAGGACGATGCGGACATTCCGAGTCTTTGCCATGTCGATTTCCTTTTCCGAAATAGCCAGCATCGCCTCGGCCGTATCGCGGTACGACATGAGCGCGACGCCATCCGAATTGTCCATGACGACATCGAGAAGCGGTGCGTCCGCGCGCTCGCCGTAAGCCACACGGAACGTATCGAGCCAGAACGGAATATCCCATTCGATCTTCTCGCCTGCCGCATGGACATCGGCGGCGGCCCTGAGTACGAAATCGGCATAGAGCTGCCATTTGCGCTCGTCCGGCAGTTTCTTGTCCTGAAACGGCTCGACGTCGAGATGGAGCGCGTAGAAGCGTTCCTTCGGCGCGGCGTGCCGCTGGTAGGACCGGTAGGCGATCAGTGTTTCGGCGAAGCCGCGACTGCCGGGACGAATCCATGACACATCGCCCGCCAGCAGCGCGACGCGCATACCTTTGACGCCGGCCGCCTTTACAAACGCGCGCGTTTCCTTGTGGAACTTCTTCAGATCAACGCAGAAATAGATTTCCCCGACGCCCTGCTCCGCGAGGAAGTTCAACCGCCGGGCGATCACCTCACGCTTCACGACCTCTTCCCCATGCCACCACCAGACGCCCTTTGTCGTCTTGGCGGACACCGTTCCCGCGACGAAAACGGCCGCCAGCGCCAAAAGCCAGCTTTTCACCCGAAGGATGAAGGCGACATTTCTGGGATTTGCCATCATACGTAGGAACGGATTATACCATACCGCCGCCCGGACCGTCAACTGCCGGAACGGCATGGAAATTTGGGGAAAGTCCCCAAACAACATTTATATTTCACCTCATTCAATCTCATTTTTGGCTCATTATCTCAGTTTCACTCGGCGGCAGACGGGCCGGGGTCCCGCGTCACGCCGGGGCCGTAGATCGTCGTCCAGTCGTCGCGCATGGAGACGGGAATCCAGCCGTGGACCGCGCAGGCCGCCCGCATCGCCTCCGCCTTGGCCGGGTTTCCGTATTCGCGCACCGTGTCGTCGCACAGGAGCATGAAGCCCAGCGACCTGTACCGCCTGTTCTGCAGGGCGTAGTTGAGCATGCTCGCGTCGCTGAAGCTGTTGCCGAACGCCAGCACGGGCCGCACGCCGATTTCCCGCGCGAGAGCGGACACCTTGTTCATCTGGAGATTCTTGACGGCGAGCGTGCCGCCCAGGACGAGGACATCGTTCGTCCCGTACGTGAAGGCCAGTCCGTCGCGCCCGTCCTGCGCCGCCGCGACCAGCGCGTAGTCGGTGCCGATGACCTGCCGGGGCGGCAGCGCCAGGCCCTCCCCAACAATCGCCCGCAGGACGAAACGCTCCGTTCCGCTGCACACGTACACCAGGAATCCGTTCGCCTCGAGAAACCGCACGACCTCCACCATCGGCCGGTAGAACGCCTCGCCTCGCTTCATGCCGGCAAAGCCCGGCTGCGGCCCGGCGGCAAAGGCGCGCAGCGCGTCCGCCGCCGCGTCCGGCTCCACCCCGCGCCAGGCCGCCGCCATGACCCGCTCGCGCACGGGGTTGTCCAGGCCCGGCCAGCGGCCCGTGGCGCGCGCCGCGCGGGCGACGGCCTTCTGTTCGTCCGAGGCCGAAAAGTCCGGATCGTCCAGCACGCGGTGGTCGTAGAGCATCCAGTCGAGATAGGTGGGGGCGGTCTCGCAGAAGAGCGTGCCGTCAAAATCGAACACGGCGATGCGGTCCGACGGCGGAATGTAGTCCGGCGAACCAGCCGTCGTGACGGCGACCACGTAGTCCAGCAAGGCGGCCTTCGCGGGCGCGCCGTCCCGCCAGAGCGACAGGGCCCCGTCCGGACGCGTCGCGCAGCCGGCCAGCAGCGCGGCCGCCGCGAGCAGCTTCAGCAGGTTCCGCATCGTCATTCTGCCCCTCCTTTCCGTTTTTATCGGTGCGCGTTCAGTCCCCGTAGGCGTTGGCGCGCGCGCCCCAGAGGCCGGCGAACAGCGCCGCGCCGACCACCGCGGTCACGACGATGACGATGAGCGGAAGGCCCCAGCCGCCGGACGACTGCGCCAGACTGCCGCAGACCTTGCCCGCCACGGACACGCCCACGTACGAAAAGAGCGAAATGAAGCCGATGGCCGTTCCCGCAAAGCCCTTCGTCGCGATGTTCGTGGCCGTGACGCCGGTCAGCGCCTGGGGCCCGTAGAGGCAGAAGCCGCCGACGCACAGCGCCGCCGCGCCGAGCAGACCGGCCGGCAGGAACCAGAACGCCGCGAGCAGCGCGGCGGTCAGCACCATCAGAAACACGCAGAGCCGCGGCGCCCGGCCGCCGAAGAAGCGGTCCGTCGCCCAGCCCGCGAACAGCATGCCGCCGATCCCCGCGAACTCGAACAGCATGATCACCGTGCCCGTCTCGCTCGGATCGAACCCCTTCGCCTCCTGGAGCAGCGTCGGGCCCCAGTCCGCGATCAGCGCGCGCACGGCGTTGATCGTGAAGTTGATGAAGCCGAGCATCCAGATGACGGGATTGAGGAACACCATGCGCAGGGCCGCGTTCGACGCGGCGCCGTCCTTCTCCCTGCTCGAGTCTTCCTTCTCAACTTTCACATCCGTGCCCGGCAGATCGGGCAGCCCCTCTTCCTTCGGCGTGCCCGGCAGCCAGAAGAGCATGAGGACGAGGCCGAGAAAGCCGAGCGCCGCCATCGACCAGAAGCACCACCGCCACATGCCGACGCCCTGGTTCGCGGATCCGATCACGCCGAGCCCCATCACCACCCCGCAGATCTTGGCGACGAGCCCGCCGCCGACCGAGTGCGACGTGTTCCACACGGACATCTTCGTGGCGAGCTCCTTCGGCGGGATCCAGAACGCGATCAGCTTCGCGCACGGCGGGAAGCCCGTTCCCTGGAAGAACTGGTTGAGGACGAGCAGCAGGCCGAACGTCCACACGAGCGGCAGCGACGCCTCCGCCGCGCCCGCCGCGTCGCCGCCGAACACGGCCGCGATCTGCGGCGCGAAGCCGAACGCGACGTTGACGAGCGTGCACGCGAGCAGCCCGCAGCACAGCATCTTGCGCGGCGCCACCCGGTCGCCGACGATGCCGTTCACGAACTTGGAGAGGCCATAGACGATGCCGCCCCAGAAGAGGAAGTTGCCGAGCATCGACTTGGAGATGCCGCAGTCCTGCTGGAGCCCCGGCATCGCGAAGGAGAAGTTCTTGCGCATGAAGTAGAAGAGCGTGTAGCCGATCATCGTGGCGAAGAGCATCCGCCACTGCCTGCGCGCGAACCGCCGGTCCGTCTGCTCGTCCGGAAACAGCTTCACGGACGCTCCTTGAGCTGGCGGATGACCGAGAACATCACGCTCGGATAGTCGGTGGAGAATCCGTCGCAGCCAAGTTCATGGAGCTTGAAGTAGACCTCCTCCGTCTCGCCGCCCTCGAAGGGGATCGAGCAGACAGGGATGCCGTTGGCGTGGAACTCCGCGATGATCTTCTTCAGGTAGGACGCGCGCGGCACGAACGGTTCCTCGGCCTTCGGATCGTAGTAGGTGTGCAGCGAGACGGCCGACACGCCCTTGAAGCAGTTGGCCCGCATCTCGTCCATCTTCTTCTCGAAGTGGGCCTCGAAGCGGGCGATGTCTTCAGCGGTGTGCTTGGGCTTGGGCCAGGTGCCGATCCAGATCAGCGTCTTGCCGCCGTCCGTCGCCTTGTTCCAGTCAAGCGCCTTCGGATAGTCCTGCCCCGTGTAGTACACCTGGTCGAGTACGCCAGCTTCGCGCGCCTTCTCGGCGATGTACTCCGGCCCCGCGCCCTTTTCGTCGACGAAACACAGATACGTCGGATGGCCCTTCATCGCGGCGAACGTCGCCTCGATCGTCGGAATGCGGTGGTGCGCGAACTTGGGGTCGAGATAGCTGCCCACATCAACATCCTTGATCTCGTCCCACGTCAGCTCCTTCGAAACCGACTTCGCGGCCAGCGCGGCGGAAATGCCGCGCCCGGTGCGCTTCAGGTTGTTGTCGTGCAGCATGACGCCGACGCCGTCCTTCGTCTTGCGGCAGTCGCATTCGAGCGCCGAACCGTTCTCCCAGCACCACGTGAACGTGTCGAGCGTGTTGTCGGGGCGCTCCAGCTTGCCGCCGCCGCGATGGACGTGGCTCAGATGCAGCAGCCCCGTGCGCGGCGCTTCAAGCGCGCGGCGAATCACTTCCTGATGGGCCTTCTTCAGCACCTCGGGGTTGTACTTGAGCACCTTGCGGTCGTAGGTGAGAAGACCGTTGATCTCGACTTCGACGTCGCTCGTCTGCGTGTAGACCGCGCCGCCAAGCCCCCACTCCGCATACTGGCCGAGCTTGTCCATGAGGGCGAGGTAGGTGCGCTCCAGTCCTTCGGGGGTCTTCGTGTCCTCGATACCGCCGTAGCCCCAGTTGCCGTCCTTGGCCTCCTTCCACATGTGGCCGGGCACGGGATGGCCGAGGCCGCCGAACTCGCCGAGGAATGATATGCGCCGGTCGTTGACGGCGAACATCGCCGGGCCGCGGTAGAGATGCATGTCAACCGTATCGGCCGCTTCGCAGACGCCTTCAGGCTTGTGGTTCGTGAGAACGCGCTTCTCCCACTTCCATCCGTTCGGCAGCAGGTGGCCGCCTTCCCAATCCCAACATCCGCTGGGCGCGTTTACGAGACGCGAAGGATCGTATCTCTTCGTGAAATCAAGCATCGAGTGGGTAAGGAACTCGCAGGGCTGGCTCCAGCCCTCGTTGTACGGATTCCACATCACGATCGACGTGAACGGCTGGAGGACATCCATCATCTCCTTCATCTCCTGGCGCTGCAGCCAGTAGCGCTTGACCGTATCGGCCTTCAACGGGTCTTTCCAGACGGTGGTTCCGCTGGGCAGATCCTGTATGACGAGAATGCCGACCCTGTCGCACATCGCGTAATACTGACTGGGCTCTACCTTTATGTGCTTGCGCAGCATGTTGTAGCCGCAGGCCTTGAGAACCCTCACGTCGTATTCCATCGCCTCTTCGCTGGGCGGCGTGAGAAGACCGTCGGGCCACCATCCCTGGTCGAGAGTGCCCAAGAGGAAGTATGGCTTGTTGTTGAGGAAGAATCGCAGATACCCGTGAGCATCCTTGCGCTTCTCGATCTTGCGCATTCCGAAATAGCCCTTCACGACATCCTTGCCGTATTTGGCGGTGAAGTTGTAGAGCTTCGGATTCTCGGGCGACCAGCACTCGAAGTTCTTCGGCATGTCGGTCTCGACCTCAACCTCGCCCGCGCCTTCCACCTTGTCGAATTCGAAGCGCACCGTTCCATTGTCGATATCGGTGAAGACCTTGTACGACTTGATGTAGCGCTCCGGCACGGTCTCCATCCACACCGTCTGCCAGATGCCGGATACGCGCGTATAGACGATCCCGCCCGGCTTGAAACTCTGCTTGCCGAGAGAGTTCACGAAATCCTCGGTCGGATCCCACACGCATACGGTGAGTTCGTTTTCGCCGGGCTTGACGAAATCGGTGATATCGACCGTAAAGGGATTCTGCCCGCCCTCGTGCGGAACGTCCATGACCTCGGTGTGGCCGATGAAGACCATCGTGCGGAAGTCGACGCCGCCGAAGTGCAGGAGGATCCGCTCGCCCGGCTTCGGGTCGCACACGATCGTGCGCGTGTACCAGAGGAACTCGTCGGGCTCGAGAAGACGCCCCACGCCCGACAGCGCGCTCTCGATCGGGAACGGGACGAGAATCTTGCCGTCCCACTTCTCCGGACGGCCGGGCGTGTTCGTCACGCTCGTGACGGCATAGTCCCATTCGCCGTTCAGGTTCGTCCAGTTCGCGCGCACCATCTGCGGACGCGGATAGCCGCGCCACGCGTTCGCGGGCGTGACCTGCGCGCCCCACTCCGTCATCATCGGCTCCGCCTGCACCGCGACCGCGAACAGCACGGCGCCCAGCGCCACAACCATCTTCTTCATCTCGATCCTCCTGAATTTACGTTTCGCGCCGACAGGACACAGCGCCGGCGTTTCGGGTATTATACCCTAAGCGGGCGCAATTAATCAACCCTCGGCGACTTGCAATTTTTCTGTCCGAAACTTGCAGAATCAGCCAAGGCGAGACCGACGGTCATGCGTCTTCCTCTCAGATTTCCCGCGTTACTTGACCCAGACGCTCAGCCGCCTTGCCTTCCACGCCCCGGCGTTGCGGGCGAATGTCCAGTCGGGATGATCCTTCCCGCTGCTGCCGATGCCAAGGTCGCACGGAACCGACGCGGCATTGAAATGGTTGAACGCAAGGACCGTCTTCCTGGACTTGAGATCGTGCACCTGAAGGCATCCGTAGCCAAGCCCTCGTACGGCGTCCGGGTGCGGCATGTCGTTGAAGTCATATTTCGACGCATCGCCGCCTGCGGGAGTAGACAGCGTCTTCGGCGAATAGTTGCAGAAGTAGAACTCGACAAAACCGTCTGCCGTTCCGGGCGCGACGACCGCCCCGGGCACGTTTGAGAACACCTGCAGATGAGCCACAGGCGTTCTTACCGGGTCGCGCCCGCTCTCCGCGCCGAGGACGAGCTTGTCGCTGTCGTCGGCGAACGCGTCCATCTCTGCGAACGCGAACTTCGTGTCGCCCGAACCGTCCTGAAGCTCAAGCAGATAGCCGACGCGCCTGACGCCCTTCCGCGAAGCCAGCGTCTTCGGCGCGTTGACGCGCAGATCGCAGCAGACCGGGATGTCGTACCGTTGAACACATTCATATCCGCCGTCTTTCGCGAGACGCTCCGCCGCGCCGAGCGGGCACGTGCGGCCGATCCTGAACGGCCCGGCGGGAAGTCCGTCCCCGTTGACCAGGTTCGGAGTCGATCCGTTGTACGCGGCGAAGCGGACACCCATCGGCTCCTTCACGCCATCTGCGGAGAGAACGACGTCGCATCCGTCGATGCGCGCGGCCGCAGGCATCCATGCGCCCACAACATCGCGTATCTCGAACTCCGTCGGCGCGCGCCCGTCGCGCGTCCTGAGCCCCTTCGCGTTCTCGAACGAGACACGCACGGACGCTCCTTCGACCTTCATGCCGGTCGCGACAGGCGTCTTCCACGGCCGGACGAACCTTCCGTAGACTCTGTCCATCACCTGGTCGGCCATGCGCATTCCCACGGTGCGCTTGTCGGTCGGATGGATGTCATTGACATCGCCGACGTCGTTGATGACGGTATAGCCGCTGTTCGGCACACGGTCAGGGACGCGCGCCTGCGCCTCCTGTATCACGGCAAGCGTCGTACCCTTCGGCGAATCGTATTTGTACGGCGCGAGCTGCACGAGGAAATACGGGAAGTCGCCCTGTCCCCATTCGCGGCGCCAGCCGCGCACGAGCGAGACCGTCTTTTCGAGATAGGCGTCGCCGTCCGTGCGGTTGGCGCAGCCCTGATACCAGATCGCTCCTTTGATCGCATACGGGACGATGCCCGCGACCATGCCGTTCCACAGCACGGTCGGCACGTCCTGCGGACGCCCCCAATCGCGGATGTGCTGCAGAAGCCAGAGGTCGTCGGGATGTCCGGCCGGCGTCCACGGCTCGATGCGCGTTCCGCCCCACGAGCAGTTGATGAGCCCGACCGGCACGTCAAGCTCGCGGTGCAGCGTCTCGCCGAAGAAGAACGCGACGGCGCTCTGCGGCGGAATCGTCTCCGGAGTCGTCGGAACCCAGTTCGCCTCGACGTCGTCCTGCGGCTCGGCCGAGACCTTGTGCGGCGGCCTGAAGTGGCGTATGTTCGGCCACTTTGCCGCGGCGATCTCCTGTTCCCAGTCTTTGACCCTGCGGCGCGCGCTCATTGTGAACTCCATGTTGCTCTGCCCCGAGCAGAACCACACCTCGCCCACGACAACGTTGGTGCAGACGATCTCGTTCGCGCCCGTCACGCGGAAGTCCATGCCCGCGGCGTTCGCCGCAAGCGGCGCGAGTTCGACGCGCCAGCTGCCGTCGGCTCCGGCCGCAGTGGAAACGGTCTGTCCCGCGAACGAGACGGCGACCTTCTCCCCCGGCGCTCCCTTTCCCCAGACCGGCACGCGCTGGCCGCGCTGCAGGACCATGTTGTGTCCGAATATGTGCGGCAGCGTCGCGCCGCCGACCGGCAATACCGCCGCCGCGACGATCAACGCTGCGGCTGCGTATGCGATTTTACTGTTTTGCACGGCATTTCTCCTTGTTGTTAATTCCTGAATAAGTTAATTCCTGAATAAGATGTTTAAAGCGCGAAGGAGATTTCGCGGCCGGCCCAGTCGCGGACGAACAGGTCCCACTGCGGCGGGCGCTCCGCCGCCGGCTTCTTCACCGGGAAGTAGTGGTCGCGCGCGCGGCATTCGAGAACGGCCTTCGAAGGCGACGTGCGGATCAGCCCCCAGCCGACGTCGAAGTCGAGCCCGAGCGAGGGGAAGCCCATCATGCGGATCACGCGCGCGGCGTCGGAGTAGCCGTTGTGGAGATAGTTGGTCATCCAGTGGTGATGGTGTCCGTGCAGGTACCCGACGACCTTCGGCGACTTCGCGCAGAGCTTGTCGATCTTCAGATCCCACGCGGCGTGATGGGCGCACACGAACGTCGGCTTCACGAGCGAGGAGAGCGTTTCGCGCAGCCATTCCATCTGCGCCTCGCCCAGTCCGAGGCCCGTACACGCGGCGTAGTCGCCGCGCTTGACGGGCTCCTTGAGCGAATCGAGAAGGATGAAGTCGACGTGCGGCGTCTCGACGACGGAGACGAACCGTCCCGGCACTTTCGTCGTCGTGTCGTATCCGGGGAAGAACTTCAGGAACTCGGCGCGGATGTCGTGGTTGCCCATCGCGTGCGTGACCTTGATGCCGGCGTCCGACAGCGGCTTGAGCGTTTCGGCGGCGATCTCGTAGTCGCCCGTCTCGCCGAACGCGAGCGAGATGTCGCCCAGGCCGATCACGTTCGCGGGCGGATGCGGCAGCGCGAGGATTTCGTCCACCAGCCGCTTCGACGCGTCGGGCTGCCAGGGATATTCGCGCCCCGTGCGGTATTTCTGCCGCGACCAGGGAAGGCCCGTGTGGATGTCGCTGATCACGCCGATCGCGAACGGATCGAGCGAACGGGAAGGCCGCGCGCCGGCCGCCGCGGACGGTGCCTCGTCGGCGCGGCCGATCACGGGCAGTCCCGCCGCGAGTCCGGCGGCGAACAGCCCCTTCGTGAAATCTCTTCTTGTCATTTCTATTGCTCCTTATGAATATTATATCACCGGCTCTTACGAAAATTCGATCTCGAACGCCTGCATTTTGAAGTTCGCTCCGACGCAGTATTGCGGAACGCCGGGCGCGAAGTCTGAGACGTGCGGCCAGTGGAGATGACCGCAAAGCACCGCCTTTACAAGTTTCTCGCCCCGCAGCCGCGCCACGAACTCATGCGTTCTGGCGTCGGCGCGCTGCTGGCGGCGGCGGTACGGGTCTTTCACCTGGTCGACGATCTCGTCCGGCGTGCCGCAAAGATACGGCGCGCGCGTCACGTCGCCGCGAGTCACCGCCTCATATATCTCGGGAGTGTAGAACGGCACATGGCAACACAGCACGACAGGCAGTCCCCGCGCCGCCTCCGCCTCGAACATCTCTGGCACCCCTGCCGGCACATAGTAGTAGATGTTGTCGAAGGAGACGAAGTTGACGCCGTTGACAACGCGCGAGGCAAAAAGCAGATTGCCGGGATATGCCGACTGGACGCGCGCGCGCGATTCCGCCTTGTACGCCTCGTCTTCGACCTTTCCGTCGCCGACCATCTTGCAGTACTCGTGGTTGCCCGCCGCGAAGACGCCGCCCGGAGCCAAATCCGCCATCTTTCCGGCGACGGCCAGATTTCCGTCGTTCACGTAGTCAATCAGATCGCCGGTGTGGACAATCGTCTCGCCGCGTTCGCGGGCGTATGCAAGCGCCGCATTCAGACCCTCCTCCGCGCGCGGAAAACATTTCGCGCGCTCTTCCGCGTTTCTCGGCGAAGGCTGCCCGTCGATCCGGTCGACAAGCGATAGATGCGTATCCGAAACATGAAGCACCCTGAACGGCCTCGACGCCCCTGCGGCAACGGAATAACGCGTCACCTTCAGCGCGGCGGACGGCGATTCCGCCTCCGCGGCGAAAAGCGACGGCAGTCCCGCCGCGAGTCCGGCGGCGAACAGCCCTTTCGTGAACTCTCTTCGTGTCATCTAATTTCTCTCCCTGGATTGAATCCGAGTCCCGGTGCCATGCGACACACGAACGAGTTCGTGCGGCGCTAACGAAAGCCGCATGGTTTCGTCCGTGCCGAACACATGGCATTCCACGTCCTGCCGCCTGTCGGTCAAATTGGCCGCGAGAAGGACGACTTCGCCGTCTGCCGTCCGCCACCAGTTGCCAATCACGTCCGCCATCGCCGCGAATTTGCTTGGCGGCAATTTGAACGTCTTGTCGAAAAGGCGGAAGTGCGGCCTCCGCCCCAGCCACTCGTAGGTCGAAGTGCCGACAGAACCGGCGAAACGCAATTCGTCGAGCAGATTCCCGTATGCCAGAGCGTCCAGGTTCTTCTGCCTGAACGCGCACAATTCGCGCAGGATTTCACACTTGTCCGGGCGATCGAGAATATCCTGAAGGAACCAGCCGAGCGAATTTCCCCAAAGGAGTTCGCGCGTCTGGAGCGCGCGGAACGCGGCGGGGGCGTCGTCGTTGTTTTCCGGACTGCAGAAATATGTCGTGTAGCCGGAGTAGACGGCATTGTGGAACGGCACGTCTTCCGGCGTCCTGCGAACGACCTGGAGAAAACCGTCCACCATGCCGATGTACGCTTCGCCCGCGCCTTCGGTGGTGACGAACGCTCCCTTTGTGTTATATGCGCGGCGGATCGGCTCCAGCGCCTTTTCATAGCCGTCATACCACCACGCGCCGCCGCCGACCGGGTGGCCGTGGGACGGGTCGTAGCATGCGCAGCCTTCCGCCGCGCCGATCTGGTCGATGAAGATCGACTTCGCGCCAAGGTCGTCCAGTATGCGTCCGGTGAAATTCCGCATGACGCGGCGCCACTCGGGACATGACGGGCACATCACGGCCATTGGCGGCGTCCACGGCGCATACTTTTCGATATAGTTCGAACCGTCGGCGCGCTTGACGGAATACGGCTCCGCCATGAGGAATCCGCTCGTCGTCGCCGTCCAGAGCCGTCCATTCGTATACGGCATCGGCTCCTGTCCGATCGACTCGCAAAACGCGATGCACTCTTTCACGCCCGGCTGTTCCGGAAAATATTCTGGATAGTTCACGTCGTGGCCGGAATGCTGCCACAGATGCCAGTGAAGCCCCGTCGTCCATTCGGGGAAACGAGCCTTCGCCTTCGCCAGGACGTTCGATGCGACGTCCGGCCCCCCGTGGATGTTGATCCAAAGCGGGATTTCGCAGATGCGCCGCGGATAGGACGGGATGTCTTTTATAGGCCCCTTTGCCGCCCATTTCTGCCTGAGCGCAAAATCGCGGTAGCGGCGCGCAGCCGCCCACCAGTCGCCTTTCAGCGACGCAAGCACGACAGGATAGCGCGGCCCATCGGCACCAAGTTCCGTCGGCGTCTCGAAGCGGACGTTCTGCTCGCCTTCAATTATGAAACTCTTGATTCTCGCCTCGGGGTCTTCGGCGGCGATGTAAAGCCCGTCTTCGCCGATGAAAAACGCGCTGACCATCGGCGCGTGTCCGAGATAGTCGCGGCGGACGGGCTTCGGTCGGGCGGTCCGCTTTTTGAAAAGCCGCGCGCCGTGGTCGCAGTCCGGCAGCATCGCATCGCCCTCGCCATCGCGCGTCACGCGGTTGAGACGTGGGAAATCGGTCGAGAAAAGTTTCCAGTCCTGCGACCTGTTGTCGAATGAAAGCCGCCACGCCTGCGATCCGTCGGCGCGTTTTTCAATCGCGACCTTCGCATCCAGAACGCCGCGTTCTCCGCCGAGCGGTATGTCGCGCCAGGTCAATGTAATCCCTTCGTCCGTCTCGCGCTGCTCCACGGATGCGGCGTCGTGCGCAGCAACCTTCACGCGATTCGTCAGGTTCCCGTCCTGCGCAAACGTGGCCATCCACAAGTCACCGCCGCCGGTCGCAAACACGGTCTTGTCGATGCGTATGCCTTTAAGGGCGTTCCTGCCGTCGAACGAAGCGTTCATCTTCTCGGCGAACGATTCCATGTGCCGCAACTCGCCGTGTGGGCCAAACAGGAGATACCCCATCGCAGGGACCGTCTCTCCGCAAAGGACGAACGGCTCCGCACGATAGTTGCAGACCGTCCGCGAACCATCGGCATAGCACGTCTCAAAAACGTCCTGCGCAATTTGACGGTGCGAAGCCATCAGTTCACGCTGAAGATGGCGCACCGGGACGAACTCGTTCCATGCCTTTTTGATGCGCGGCACGTCCGCGAACTTGTACGTATAGAATATCGGACGTCCGCCAAACTCGATGATCTTCAGCGCGACGTACGGATCCTCCACGCCATCGCCTTCCATCCAGCGGGGGTCTCCGCTTTTCTCAAGTTTGTAGAGGCACTTGCCTCGCGTGTGGTTCTGGGTGGCTCTGTCTGAATTGTAGAGAATGATGCCATGATAGACAAGCTCCCACAGCGGAAACACGCCCTTGATAAGCGGACTTGCCTTGCCGTTCAGCAGATTCTGGATGTCACGCCCGACATAGTTGATATAGTCGATGTTTCCCGCCACATGGTCAAAACCGGCCTCGCTCGCCGCCCCGCCCATGAGTTCCCTGCCGTAGGCAAGGATTCGGTTCTGCAGCTCCGCCGTCCTTTCTGGCGTGCAGAGATGCTTCGGATCGCCGCAGGGGATCGGATATGTCGCCGAATACACATCAATGTAGTGCGGCCCCCTGATGCCAAGTGCGGCCATCTTGCGCATCTCGTCGGGCAGCCACCTTTCCCATGCGCACCGCTGGCACACCCAATAGCATTGACCGCCAGCCCAAAGTCCGCCCTTGTAGAACGAACCATCCGCGAACTTGCAGACCCAATCCTCGTCCCATTTGCGGGAACACATGTAACCATCCGTGTTTGTGGCATGAAGAGCAAACTGAAAACCAAGAGCCTTGGCCCTTTCGATCAGCCGCCTGTACGCCTCCTCTCCGCCGGCCTCGGCACCGACGGGGAAATGTCCCGGAACGCGCCCGTCATAGCCGCCGTCCTGCCAACCCGCCGAACAGATCGAAAGCTTGTCAATGCCCGTATCCTTCAGCGCCTGAAGGAACTCCTCCGTCACGCCAAATGGCATGTGCACCGCTATCGGCGGCTCTTCGCCGACCTTGTAGAACGTCTCCTTGTCAGGAATCGGTTTCGCCGCATGGGTTTGGATACGCACGACGATCGCGTCGCACAGGTAGTCAAGCTCAGGATTGAGCCTGTCCTTTATCGTGCGCACCGCCCCCTGATCAAGCTGGTATTTCCTGTAGGCGCGGGCAACGCCGTTGTAATCCGCCTCCGCGCCATCCAGACGGTGGAAGTCTATCACAATGTCATCATAGTAGTTTCGGAAGAATCTGCGTACCTCATCGCACCGGAACCGCGCATATGTCTCATATTCGCCATCCTTAGCCATCGTCACGAAATCGTAGTTGAAGCGCCATGTCTTCACGTGTGCATACCACATCGTGCCGCCTTTCTTCATGGCATAGATCGGCATCACCTGGCGCGAGGCTATTACACTCCCGGACGCCTTGTCGAAAAACCCGTAGTTGCCGCGTCCATCCAGCCAGTAGCCGTCATCGTCCTTGCGGGCTTTCATGAACGGCGGAACGATCTCCACGCACGTCGCATCGGAGGGAATCTCGTCCTTCGGCACGGTCACGCGGAAGTCGGCGGCGTCCGTACGCACCATATCTATGGATCTTGACTCCGTGCGTGACGGCTTCTTCGTGTCACCCCACAAAATGCGGAGCTGCGCCGTATCGGCGAGTCCAGCGCAGACCGCCACGGCGGCCATGAGCGAAAGAGCATACTTTTTCATCGCTACAGCACGAATGTGCATTTCGCTCCCTTGATATCCGCCATCCGCGCGTCCCAAACGGGATTGCGCTTCTCCTGCGGGACGGGACTGCCGAGGAAGAAATCCTTCTGCACGAATTTCGCCTGCGCCACTCTGCGGCCGTGCCACTTGCCGGCGGCCACGCGCATCGTGACATATCCGATGTCGCCCCAGCATCCGTTGGACGGCAGTGTCAGCCACGGCACGGTCTTGGGTTCGCGCCAGTTGGCGACATTCATTTTCCAGATGTGGTCGTGGCCGTGTATGTAGCCGCGGCAATTCGGGAATTTCACGATGTAATCATGCAAACGATTTTTCCCGTCCGCGCCGAATTTCAATTCGTAGATTGGATGGTGCGCTCCTATGAAGAAAGGGCGCGGCCATTTCGGCAATTCCGAAAGCACCCATTCTTGCGAAGCGGGCGACAGCGCCCCGGCCGTCGGATTCCACGCGTCGACTTCGTTCTTTTCGTTCAGCGAGTCGAGCATCACCAAATCATAGTCGGGCAGAGAAGTGACTGTATGGATCGCGCCGGGGACGAGCGTGCGCTGTTCGTATTCGGGCCAGACTTCGAGAAACGCCTTGCGATGGTCGTGGTTGCCCATACCGATGGTCAATTTGATCCCGGCGTCGATCAGCAGCTTCAAATCTGGATAAGACCGTTTGTAGTCGACCAGTCGCCCCTGCAAATGCGCGAGGTCGCCGAAAATGAACACATGGCGCGGCAGCGGCTCCATGCGCAATATTTCAGCGACATTCTCTTTCAGCCAATGCCGCATGGTGGTTTTGAACGGCTTGCCGTTTCCCGGGTCGTTGTCAAGACCGTTGACATGAACGTCGGAAAGGAATACGGCGAACGTCTCGTCGAAATCCGCAGGCGCAGCGGCGAACAGCCGGCGGGGCGTCACCGCCGCCGCCGACAGACCGGCTACGGCGAACAATCCCTTCGCGAAATCCCTGCGCGTCACGTGCATACAGGCGTCACCTTAGTATCACCATCATTCCAAGCGGCGCGTTCGTGGCCTCGATGGTCTTGGGCTCGCCGTCGACTTCTAGACCGAAAACGTTGTAGACTGGCGTTACTGTGTATTTATCGACCGTGTTGTCTGTGCGGCGCTTCTCCCAGGAAACGGTCAACTCGCCGTTCGCGCCTCCTTCGATTGCCGCGCCGTTCTTCGTCCACTTATAGCTCTGCGCGCCAGACGCATTTGCAGTAATCGTCTTGGGCTCGCCGTTCTTCGTCAGCGTCACCGCAGCCTGCGGCTCGACAAGCCACTTCTCCGCTCCATCCACGCCCATGCCACCTATGACGAACGGCGTAGACGAATTGCGGGCATCAGTCAAAATGTTGCCTGTTTTCGTGTCGCGCAGGCCGATTGTTTCACCGCATTTATATGGAACATATTCGTGCACAAGGCTTTCTACGCCATTCTTGGTTTCGTATATTCTGAACGAATAGACTCGAGCCTTTCCATTTTGAACCCAAGAAGAACCCGCTGCATTGGAAATGCCAGCCATAAGACCCAATGGATGCTGTGCCGGGGTTGCGTCGCTGTAGCTGTTAGGAATAGCTACGGTATTAGTCGTTGAACCTGTGACATAGTGCATGTTTCCCCTTGGTGCGTCTATAATTGCCGTATGCCGCGCTGTGTCCGCAGCACCGAATGTCTTTGTAGTCCAATTGCTGTCACAAAGTGTCATCGCAAACAGGCTGCCACCATTGATAAAACCAACACTCCTGTTGTTGCTACAGCTCCATGCGCCAAATATTGCGGACTGAGACGCAACTACACTCGTGTAGGAGAAATCAACTTCAATTCGGGCATCCTTGTTCATGTAGTATGCAGTATTGAACGCCTGAGTGCCGTTACCTTCAATATAGGCATCCTGGTCAAACTCAAAATCGCCGCCAATCGTGAATGCCGTAGCCGATGAGGACCCTGCAAATGTCCCGTTCTCGCGGTCATACAACCCAGCGACACCATTCTTGAGATATGGTATATAATCGCGAACAAGCTCGCCCGCCTCATATATCTTGAATCCATAGAGTCGCATGCTCGATACACTACTTCCGCCGGCATCGCTGCAAATGCATAAAGTCGCGCCAGCATTGGAGTTGTATGTACCGTGCTTCTCGGCTACAGGACCGGAAACAGTGGACGAATAATTCGTATATCCGGCTGTTATCAACCCTACAAAATCTGTGTGCGGGTCGAGGATAAAGGTGCGGCGCCGCATTGAATAGACTTGGATCCCAGTGCCTTTCCAGTTACCCGCCCCGTCCATGCAGCTCCAGGCATAGTTTGTAGTGCCGCTCACATAGTGAATCATGTAAAGCGCGTCTTTTGCATAAGTGCCGAACACGCGATAGTTTGCGTAGTTTATTGTATGCAGATACTCAGCCTCCACGCGCGTATGCGGCGTCGGCTTGTATCCAGTGTCAAAGTATGCTTTGCCGTTGTTTGCGATGTAGGCTGGTCCATTCTCGGTCATGATGTTGCCGCCATATGCAAGCTCGTCCACCGTCTCGGACGTAATAAACTCGCCATCGACGCGGTCCTTGAAACCGACAATCCCGCCCTGGATGCAGGGAACATAGTCGTGCACGAGTTTGTCGTCGGTAAAGAATTTGATGCCGTATATCTTCACCTTGCAGTAGTGTTCATCACCGAAGGTCGTTCCGCTTTCGCCTGTGCAATTGCCGAAAATGCCGAGCGGACGCTTGGCTGCCGTAGACGGAACATGGGTATCAAGAAGCGCATTGTTCGACCAGTTCGTGGTTACTCCTGTTACAAATGCCGCCGTCTTGTTGTTCACATCGATAATCGCAGTGTGGCGCAGCGTGTCGGCTTTGATTCCCGTCTGTGTGTCGCTATTGACGAACGTATCTCCACAGCCGAATGCAATGTTCAAATTTCCCTGAACATAGAGCGACGCCATTGGAGCCCGGCTGTCCATACCCCAGATTCGCTGCTGTGCCGTCGTATTGTCGGTTAGCGCATAGTCGACCTCAATCTTCGCCTTTGGATTGAAGAAGTAGCGGCTGTTCACGCCGACTTTGCCCGTGCTCTCCACATATCCATCGTCCGCAACAGTCTTGATGTCGCCGCCGTATGCGAACGCGCCGGCTCCGGGGGCGCGTGTGTCATAGAGGAACACACCGGTTTTGGAGTCGAGAAGCCCGGCTATGCCGCCTTTTACGACTGGCGAGAAGTCGCGCACGAGTTCGCCCGCTTCGTAGATCTTGAGGCCATACACGCGGATGCGGCTCTGATAGTCGCAGGAGGTGCCGTCCGCCTCCGTCGTACGCCCGAAGAGGCCGAGCGGCCAGATGGCCGTCTTCGTGGCGGCAGTCTTGCGCTGGCTCGCCCACACAACCTCGCCGTTTTCGGAAATCGACATGAGCTTGTTAGGTTCGTCGATCGTAATCATGCGACGGTTTGAATCGCAATATTCCGATTTTACGCCGGACGTGCATTCCGACCTCGTCCACACGCCGGACAGGGACTGCCCAGCCGTCCGATCGCCCATCGCGATGCCGAGCGAGCCGCCGTCATTGGCGTTGCCGGCGATGTAGACTGTCGCCTGCATTCCGCCCTGCTTGCTCGCGTTGTTGTCTAAAAGACGCATCTGGTAGTAGTCGGCTGTCGGCGCCCAATTCGCGATGGCGTAGTCGAACTCGATCTTCGTTTGCGGCCCCACATAGTAGCCCGTATTCATGAACTGCGTGCCGTCGCTCTCGATATACGCCGGAGAGGCGCCGAGACATGCGGCCGCTGAAACCAGCGTCGCGAGGATCGCTCCGAATCTTTTTGCTTTCATGCGAGGTTCTCCTTGTTGTTGCTTCCTGAAGGCGGGTTGCCGTTTCGAACGCCGGCCGAACGACGCTCCCCAACCTTCCGCATGCAATTATACACCCGGACCGCAAAAGCGCGCAATATGTTTCATGTTGTAATGTTGAACGGAATAAGTTGTAGAATCCATCACGTCCAGATTGTGATATACTACCCGCGTATGAAGTCACCTTCCGTTCTCGTGATGATGGAGCCCGTAAGCCTTCCGCGGCTGGAGGGCATCGCGCGCTTTGCCCGCGAACACCGGTGGAACCTGATGCTGGACGACCGCCTCACCGGCGGCATCTCCAGCTGGCGCGGCGACGGCGTGATCGCCACGCTCCGCCGGCGCTCCCCGCGTCTCGACGCCGTGCGCAAGTTCAGGCGCGCCGGCATCCCCGTCGTCGATCTCACCATCGAATGCCAGAATCTGAAGGTCCCGCGCGTCATCTCGGACCACACCGCGATCGGACGTCTCGCGGGCGAGCACTTCCGCGAACGCGGCTTCACCAACGTCGCCTGGTTCTCCTCCGGCTGGTCCGAGGTCCACCGACGCCGCTACGCCGGCTTTTCGGAGGCGTTCGCGGCAAAACCGCCGCGCCTCGGGAGTCCGAGCCTCCGTCGGCGCCTCGCCGCCGCCGAGAAGCCGGTGGGAATCCTCGCCTACAACGACACCGACGCCGCGCAGGTCGTCGCTGCCGCGCGCGAACTGGGCCTCGCCGTCCCGGACGAAGTGTCCGTCCTCGGCATCGGCGACGATCCGTTCCTGTGCGAGAACCAGTCGACGCCGATCTCCAGCGTCCGGCAGGATCTCGCGCGCGGCGCCTACGAAGGAGCCGCGCTTCTGCAGCGGCTGATGGACGGCGGAACGGCGCCGTCGGAGCCGGTGCTGATTCCGCCGACCGGGCTCACCTCGCGCGCCTCGACCGACACCCTCGCGCATCCCGACCCGTACGTCCGCGCCGCGCTCGTCTTCATCAACAGAAACATCGGCAGGTCCTTCGGCGCGCCCGAGATCGCCGCCTCGCTCGGCCTCACGCGCCACCGGCTCGACCACCTCTTCGCGGAGAAGTTCGGGCACTCGGTCGGCGATGAAATCCATGCGCGGCGCATCGCCCGCGTCAAGCGGCTGCTCGCGGACCCGGCCCTGTCGGTGAAGTCCATCGCCGAGGCGTGCGGCTTCTGCAACGTCGCCTATCTCTCGAACGTGTTCCGCCGCGAAACGGGCCTGTCGCCGCGCGCCTGGCGCACGCGAGGCTAGGCGAACGCCCGCCGCGCGCGCGTCGCCGCAGCCGACAGACCGGCTACGGCGAGCAATCCCTTCGCGAAATCCCTGCGCGTCACCTTAGTATCACCATCATTCCAAGCGGCGCGTTCGTGACCTCGACGGTCTTGGGCTCGCCGTCGACTTCTGTGCCGAAAACGTTGTAGACTGGCGTTACTGTGTATGTATCGACGGTGTTGCCTGTGCGGCGCTTCTCCCAGGAAACGGTCAACTCGCCGTTCTCGACACCTTCGATCACCTCGCTATTCTTCGTCCACTTGTACGAAACAGCGCCAGCGGCATTTGCAATAATCGTCTTGGGCTCGCCGGTCTTCGTGAGTGTCATCGCACCCTTCGGCTCGACAATCCACTTCTCCCCGCCATCGACGCCCTTACCGCCAATCGTCGGCCAAGCGATATCTGTCACGCCGCTCTTCGCAGTCTTGGTCGCTACATAGCCAGTCTTTGTATCGCGAAGGCTGACGACCTCGCCGTTCTTGTACGGCAGGAACTCATGTATGAGTTCGTCATTCTCGTAGATGCGGACGGCGTAGACGCGGGCGTAAGACGTCATGCTTTCGTTATAGGGGATGCCGCCAAACACTCCCATCTCATGAGAACAATCAGGAGAATTCGTCAAGTTCGCTTCACTATTGACTGCTACGCTGTTCGTAATGCCGTCAGTGACATAGGCGAGTTGCCTATTCTTCATATCCATTACCGCCGTATGACGCTTCAAATCTGCGATAATGTTAGGAGTCGACTGCTGCGCTTTGCTGTTTCCATCAAAGATAAACTGTATCTTCCCTGAATTCCCGTTATTGTTCCAACAGCAATATCTAATCCCTGTGACATAGTCATTCCATGCCCCGCAAATAACTGTGCTCTTTGCCAGACTAAGCCATTGATAATCACATTCAATGCGACTACTCGTTTTGGCCTTGTAGCCAAGGTTAAGGGTCGTCTTGCCGTCGTTCTGGATATAGGCGTCCAAGATGCCTTCCTTCTCTATCGCACCGCCACATTTCAGTTCGCCGACATTCGCGGACGCCGTGATAAAGCCGCCATCGCCCTTGACATCCTTAAGACCAACGAGGCCATTCTTTACGTACGGCCTGTAGTCGCGCACGAGGGCGCCCTCCTCGTATATCTGGAAGCTGTAGAGCCGCGCCATACAGCAGTTGACTTTGCCATTCGCGTTGCTGAGAATCTTCAGCGTTGTACTGGACGGATTCGGGACGCGGGCGGCTGCGGAAAGCGTTCTTTCGGAAACGGTCTTGCCGTACATCGCGACCGAGACCTTGCTATTATATGCGTCAAGCGTCAGCGTGCGCCGGACGTTCGGTGCGAACAATATCTGAGAGGAGTCGCCATTCGGATGCACCGTATGATACTGATCGCCACCGCATGCGTATGAAATGCCGCCCGTGCCACTGTCTCCATTGGCGTACATGCGCATAAACATCTTGCCCGAGTCGTTTGCGGAAGACCCGTCGCCGGCCTCGAACACGAACGACTGTTCTGCCTTTTGCTTGAGCGGCCTGAAGTCGCAGACGATGCATGTGTTGGAGGACACCTTGTAGCCCGTGTCAAAGGAAATCTCGGCACCAGCCGTCGTCGTGTCGATATAGGCGTCGGTCTCGTCCTCTTCCGGCGTGTTGTCGCTAGCCGTTATGTTGCCGCCCGAGATGAACATGCCGGTTTCGCTGTCCTTCAATCCAGGGACGCCGTTCTTCAGGCACGGCGCGAAATCGTGGACCGTCGTCCACGCGCCAGAACCGTCATCTTTCGTATTCTCGTATATTCTCACACCGTAGATGCGGCCTTTAGGGATGCGCTGGTTCGAATTTCCGTAGGCATCGGTGGAATGGCCGAATATCATGAGAGGACATGTGACTTTATTGAAGTTCCACGACCAGTCCGTCTTGCTGGCGAGACTCGCAGAACCCTGCACAAGGCCGTTCGGCGCGAGCATTTTAACATGGCGGCCCGGAATGTCGATGACGGCCGTGTGGCGGCGCGTATCAACGGATACCGCAGGCGAGAGTTCCAATCCGTTATAGCCTAAATCCTTCGCAACCAGTTTGTATGTGCCAGCTGTACCATTGTTAAGATTGAGCGGGCGGTAGATAAGGAGAGAATAATCTGCAGTGGAATAGTGGCCGAACGGAATATCTTTGTCTTTCGCCAATGTCATCTCCCGGAAATCGACCTCGACCTTCGTCCGCTTGTTCGGGAAGTAGCGCGTGTCTATGGCAGAGTAGGCGGAGCCGTCGTTCTCGATGTAGGGATCGTCCTCGACCTCCAGCAATTCACCGCCGTATGTGAACGCAGCGGAAGTCCCTGGCGCATTCGAGAAAAAGTCGCCTGTCTCCGTATCGTAGAATCCCGCGTAGCCGCCCTTCATCGCCGGCACGTAGTTGTGGACCAGCGACGTTACGCCGTTCTCCGTCTCCCAGATCTTCACGCCATATATCTTGGCCTTGACGGCTTGCTTCGGAGTGCCCGCCGTATCGGCGCTTGCGCCGAAAAGGAGAAGCGGCCAGGTTGACGTATTGTTATACGTCCACGCCTCCGGAAATTCGTAGTACGCCTCTGGATTCCCGCTAGAATCATACAGATCCGCCCGTTCTCCTGGTGCGTCGATTACCATCGTATGACGCTTGGTGTCCGAGCCGGCAAGTGTCGTAGTGC
Source organism: Verrucomicrobia bacterium UBA7008 (assembly GCA_002449695.1). Classification (GTDB taxonomy): domain Bacteria; phylum Verrucomicrobiota; class Kiritimatiellia; order RFP12; family UBA1067; genus UBA1067. The sequence goes on from DJXI01000011.1 coordinate 35,840, forward strand.
TGCCCGACACGATCATCTTGGCATATCCCTCATGGGTACCGTCTTTCAACTCGGCGAAGATACTAGTCGTGTTTGGGCAGTAGATCAAACACGTGACAGTCGCGCCGGCATTATAGTGCCCGATGAGGCAGTCGTTGCCGCTCTTGATCTCAGTCATCTGGAAATCGACGGCTATCTTGGTCTTACCGCTTGCGTAATAGCCGGTGTTGATCGTATTTGCGCCGTTGGACTGGATGTATGCATCCTCGGCGAACGCACTGTGCGCGGCGCTAAGTGCGACTATTGCGGAGATAAGTGCACAAAGACGCCCCCACCCCCGCATTCCGATCAGTTTCAGCATTTTCATGTTGTTGTTCCCTTTCGTTTACCGTCCTTGTACAACGCAACTCACCATTGAGCCGCATCGTCTAACCTATAATATAGCACAAATTCTTCTGCTAGGCAAGCAGTTCGCCCGCTTTTGTATGTTGTAATATTGAAGAGTGAAAGTTGTAAAATTCAATACCGGCAGAGTTTACGGAAACTACCATGCCCCGCTCTTATCTCTCGAACGTGTTCCGCCGCGAAACGGGCCTGTCGCCGCGCGCCTGGCGCGACAGGGGCTAGGCGAACGCCCGCCGCGCGAACGCATCCAGCTGCCCCGTGAGGTCCAGGAAGTCGAGCGCCATGTAGCGGTCGCGCATGTAGACGGTCTTGCGCACGTCGGCGAGCGACGCTTCGACGGTCGAGCCGATCCCCTCGGGCGTCGTCGGCGCGCCGACGACCTTGAGCCGGCGCTCGATTTCCGCCGCGCTCACCATCTGCGCCGCGAGACGCGCCCGGATCGCGGGCCAGCGCGCCTTGAAGTCCTCCAGCCGCGCGCGCGTCGCCGCGCGGCCGATGAACTTCGCGCGCGCCGCCTTCACGCCGATGTCGGGGAATTTCGTTCCGGCGAACATCGCCCGCCCGATCCGCTCCTGCTCCTCCAGCGGCTTCCAGTTGGCCAGGCACGCCTCCACGTCCAGCCGGGAGTAGTCGAACGCCAGGATCTGCTCGTAGACGCGGCACATGAAGAGCGTGAACACGCCCACCTGGATGCCGTGCGGCACAATCTCGCCGTTGAAGGTGTGGTCGCGCATTTCAAGAAGGTGGCTGAACATGTGCTCCGCGCCGGAGGCCGGGCGGGAGCTCTGCATGTCCTGCATCGCGAACCCGCCGAGCATCAGCCCTTCGACGAAGCGCGTCAGGGGGGCGGTCTTCATCGCGACGACGCCCTCGGGGTCGCCGACCGCCGCCTTCAGTCCGTCCTGCACCGTGTGCCACGCCGGATCATGCCATTGGGCCGCGCCCAGTTCGGCGGCGAGAATCCAGTCCGCGCCCGCCGGCACCTTGGCGAGAAGATCGGCAAAGCCGCTCGCCGCCATCCACGCGGGCGCGGTGCGCATCACGTCCAGATCGGCGATGATCACGCGCGGCGCGGGGCAGGGATACGTCTGCTTGGCGCCTTCCGGACTGCGCAGCGCCGCGCCGAAGCTGGAATAGCCGTCCACGCTCGCGGCGGTCCCGACGGTGAGATACGGCAACCCCAGCTCGCCCGACGCGCGCTTGGTGACGTCGTTCACGACGCCGCTGCCGACGGCGACCGGCACAATCTTTTTCCCGTCCCGCTCGACGCCCGCCGCCTGGATGGCCGCGCGCACCTCTTCGGCATACCGGTAGTCGCCGTGGAAGATCTTCCCGCCCGGTTCAAGGACATGCTCGACGACCTCGACGCCCTGCGCGCGCAGCAGGTCCGCGACGCGCACGCCCGCCGCCGCGCGGGTGCGCGGGTCGTCCACGACGAGGGCGCGGCCGACGCCGGGAAAGAAGTCCCTGAAGAGGCGCGCCGTCTCGTCCAGCGCGCCGTCTCCAATCAGGCATGCCTTCGTGTCTGTCGCGCGCTCCAGCGCGCGCGCGATCGTTTCGCTGCACATGTCCATTGCCGACTCCTTTTCTTCAGGGTTTTTGAATGGAGTATAGCATACCGCCGCCGTGCCGCGCAAGAATCGCGGTGTTGTAAATTCGGCGCGTCAAACTTGTGGAAATGACGCACCGCCCGTTCACGCCCCGATCAGACGCCGCGCGGCGGCGAGGGCCGCTCCTTGCTGAAAAGCTCATCGACGAGCGAGACGTCCGGCGGCGCGCCGCCCGGCCGCGTGCAGGCCGCGGAGCCCGCCGCGACGGCCCAGCGCGCGGCATCCGCGCACGGCGCGCCGAACGTCCGCCAACACCACTCGGCCAGCAGCGTGTCGCCCGCCGCCGTCGTGTCCGCGACCGCGACCTTCGGCGCGGCGACGAACTCACCGTCGAACCACGCCCCCGCGCCGCCGTCGGAGATTATCACATGCGCCACCTTTTCGCGCAGAATGTCCGTCGCCTTCGCGAACTCACCGGGCGCCTTCGGGACGAAACCGACAAGCGGCTCGCACTCCTCGGCATTCGGCTTGATCACGTCGGGATGCGCCTTGATGCCCTCCACGAGCGCAGCGCCGCTGGCGTCAAGAACGACCGTAAAGCCAAGCGATTTGAGGCGCGCGACGGCACTGGCGTAGAAATCCTTCGGAACAACAGGCGGCAGCGAGCCCGAGAGAATGGCGACCGCGGGCGAAGAGAAAGACGAAAGAGACAGAAGCGAATCAAGGGACGGCACTGCGGCGAGCCCGGGAAATGCCGCGCGGTTGAGTTTCACCGACCCGCCCGGCCAGACGATCATCTCGTTTCGCCGCGTTGCGCCTGGCACGCGCACGAATCTGTCCTCGATGGCGTACTTCGCAAGCTCTTTGACGAAAGGCCTGTCGTTGTCCTCGCCAAGAAGTCCGCCGCAGGCGACCGCCGCGCCCCGGATCGCCAGCCAGCGGGCGACGTTGACGGCCTTGCCGCCGACGTTCTCCTCCTCGGCGACGTCCTTGAAGATTTCGCCCGCGCCCTGCGGCGCGCGCGGCAGCGTGACCGTCGCGTCGATGGCCGGGCTCATGCAGATGCAGAGGAATTTCATGGCGCGTGGACAACTCCCTGAAGATAGTCCTTGTAGACCGTGTCGTCCTTGCGGACAAGACCAATGTTGATGCGCGGATCGCGCAGGTAGCCGCCGCCTCCTTTCTCGCCGACTTCAAGAACGGTATTGACCGCCTCGGCGCCCCTGAAGCCGATCTGCATGTTCGCGATCTGCGCCCTGAGCCTTCCCTCGCACTTCACCGCCGTGTGTCGGCGGCCTTTCGAGGGGGCATACCAGAACGCGATGCAGGCATCCATCACGGTGTTCCCTGCTGTGCGGCCGAACAGGAAGCCGGTGGAGAAGTGGTCGCTGTAGCAGCGGTCGTAGCTGTTGTCGAACGCGTCGTCGACAAACCCAGCGCTGCCGTCGTACTGGTCCATCGGGCTCGCGTAGAGCGGATGCAGATTGCGCATGAGGTTCCCGCATGCCGAGCGCGTCAGCTTGACGCCGATCTGCATGTCGGCGATGCGCATGTTCGTGAGGGTGTTGTCGCACGCGTCGATCAAGACTCCGATGGAGCCCTTCGCCCTGTTTCCGACGATGTTCACGTCCGATATGTCGCAGTCGGACGAGTTGTTGTTCGCCCCTTCCTTGATGTGGAGACCGAGACTCACGAACTTCATGGAAACGTCGCGCACCTTCGTCTCGCGGCCCGAGTCGATGGAGATGCCCTTCGCGACGCCGCTGCCGTCGATGACGCCGCCGGTGAACGAATAGCAGCTCCCGACAACGCGGATGTTGTTCGCCGGATGTATCCCGCCCAGGCGCACCATTGCCTCCGTGTTCGTCCATCCGGGCGCGGCCTTCAGGACGGCGTAGTTGGAGAGGCGCAGGTCTACGCTCCGCTTGGGATCGGCTGGCGTGCAGATCGGCTTGGAAATGAGATACGTTCCGTCCGGGAACCAGATTGTCCTGTTTGGATGTTCGTCGATGACGCGCTGGATTCTGTCTGCCACGTCCGTCATCCCGTCGGTCGGCATGAAGTCAGCTGCAGAGACAACGCCGCCGGCATGGTAGGGCGCGCTCTCCGAGCGCGCCTCCGCGGCGAAAATCAGCGCCACCGCCGCAACCAAGAGGAGCGCACATGGAGACGCGGCATCCTGCTGCGCCCTCTCTTTGGAACCCTTCAAAGCTCAATTCTCCTTTCGACGATCTTCTCCTTCGGCGCGCCGACGTCGATCTTCGGCGCGTTTGCCAGCAGGTAGTCCTCCGCCGCCTTGCACCAGAGCCCGCTGTTCGCGGCGCAGAGGCGGTCGAGCTCGGCGTAGAACGGATCGCTCTTCCCCTTCTCGGCGAAATCGGCGATCGCCGTCATCGGCATCTTGACGTGCGTGTAGACGAGGCGCTTCCCGCCCGGGACCTTCGTGAGATCGAGCGTCGCCTGAAACGCGGAGTCGAGTCCGCCGACGTGCGTGATCATCACCTCGGGATGGAGCAGCCCCCGGCCGATCCAGTCGACGGAATCGGACATGTCCTTCACGTCGCCGCCGGAGTTGGCGACGATGTGGTGGTTCATGTAGTGGATGTTGTAGAAGTTGAACGGCGCGGAGAGCTTCTGGTCCGTCGGCCCCGCGAAGAAGTTGAGGCACCCGCCGAACGCCAGCAGGTCGGAGCACTGCGTGATGAGCGCGGGCACGGCGGCGAAGAGGAAGATGTCGTCGTAGCCGCCGCCCGTCGACGTCGGGTTCGCGGCATCCGCCGGCGCGTCGCTGTTGAGCGCCTTGAGCGTGGCGACGGGATCGGCCACGTCCTTCGTGTTGACGAAACTCACCTCGACGCCGTTCACCTTCCCCGCGGCGACCAGCCCGGATGTCCGCCCGTCGCCCAGCCCGGATGTCCGAACTGTGTTCGGACAAAGCCCGAACATCTTGGCCGCGCGCGCGAGCCGCGCGTCGTCGACATCGGTGACGACGAGGCGGCGCGGGCGCTTCTCGGGCGAATGGCAGGCGATGTCGATGCAGCCCAGGCCCATCGCGCCGCAGCCGGCCATCAGCAGCATCGTGCCGCCGTTCGCGATGCCCGTCTCGTGGACGTGCGAGCCGAACGGATGGTGGTAGTTCGTGCGGAACGCCGAGACGATGCAGCTGATCGGCTCCGCAAGCGAGCACTTGAAGTACGCGTCGCCGTCGTACGGCAGGAGGCAGCCCATCTCCATCACGATGGACGGGAGATACACGCACGTCGTCTCACCGCCAATGGAATGCCAGGCGTAGCCCATCGTCTCCAGCTCGTGCCCGGGGATGTTGAAGGCAGGCTGTATGCAGACGCGCTGCCCGACGCGGAACCGCCCCGCCCACTTCGTCCCGACCTCGCGGACGATGCCCGAGACCTCGTGCCCGAACATGATCGGATTCGTCGCGATGTCCTTCGGCACTCGCTTGTGCCCGGTGCCGAGCGACAGCGCCTTGTAGTCGCTGAGGCAGATCGTGTTCGTCACGATCTCCACGACGACGCCGTCCGCGCCGGCGCCCTCCAGTTCGACGTCCTCCAGCCGGGCGTCGCCGGCTGCATACAGTCTCCATGCTTTTGCGTTCATTCGACAGGTCTCCTTTAACTGCCGTTATTTTTAACTGCCGTTATTTTATCATTTGTCGGGGCCGGAAGACAATTGCAACCTTCAACGCCACACTTGCATCTGCCGCGCAAGGCGGCGGCGCGTTCAGCACGCGCGGGCGCGGCCGGAAATTCCGTGATCGCGGGCGACGTTGACGAACGTCGACGCCATCGGCTTTCCGGCAAGGCCGAAGCAGTCGCGCGGCGTGACGGTGATGCGGATCGTCCGGCCCGGCGGCAGTTCATTCGCCGAGAACAGACATTCGCCCGGCAGGTCGGCGCATTCTTCCGGATAGGCGAACCCGGCGGCGATGAGCCGGCGCACGACAGGCGCGGGCCGGCCGTCGGCAAACGCCTCGACCGTGTAATCGAAGACGCGGCTCCCCTTGACGGTCTGCGCGCGCGGAAAGGACACGTACAGGCAGGGCTCGCCCCTATGCGCCGCGCTTTCGAGCGCATGGCCCTCCGGGCAGAACGTCGCCGCGATTCCGGCATCCGGCGCGAACTGCGGCACCGCGCCGTCGGCCTGCCGCCGCGCCGCGCGCACCGCGAAGTCGAACGGCCCGCCCACCCGCGCCGGAACAGGGACCGTCCACGCCGGACCGATCGGGCGCATGAACGCCACGGACTGCCGCCGCACGACGAGACGGTCGTCGTAGACCTCGACGATCTCGCATCCGCCCCCCTTCGCATCGCCGCCCCACAGCTGCGGATCGGCCAGCGAGCCCATGAGTTTCGTCCGGCTGCTCGGGTGCCAGTGGGCCGTCACGTTGTCGTAGTCGAAACCGCCCGCACCCTCATGGACGCACCCGGCGCCAATGGACGTGAACGCGCCCTGCCAGACGGTGCGCTCGTCCGCGATCACGCAGTGCGAATGGCCCGAGATTGCGACGGCGTTCGGAAACGGCGCGAGCGCCGCGACCGACTCGCCCTTGTCGTCGCCCAGCGAATACGTACCGTGACACGTCCCCTTCGGGTGCGCATGCTGGCAGTAGAAGAACGGCTTGTCGCCGCGCAATTCCGCCGCGTGCGCACGGAAGTAGTCGCCGATCGGCGGATTGAGGCTCGACCACTGCGCGCCGACGAACGTGTAGCCCTTCACCTCGCGCCGCCAGATCAGCGACCAGTCCTGGCCGAACAGCCTCCGCCACGTCTTCTGCGGATTGTCCTTCCAGCTGAAGCGCTGCGCGTCCATCTGCTCTTCAGTGAAGCGCTTCCACCGCCCGCCCCACGCATCCACGTCATGGTTGCCCGTGGAGATCATGAGCTCCACCCGTCGCCCGTTCTCCGGGAACACCTTGCGCCAGATCGCCGCGAACGCCTCCAGTTCGCCGATCAGCCCCGAATGCGCGATGTCGCCGGGACACAGCACCGCGTCGACATGCTCAGACGCGAAGTAGCGCAACACCTTCTCCGCCGTCGTCGCCGCCTCCTTCTTGCCGCCGATGTGGATGTCGCTCAAAACACCGAACCGAAGGTTGGGTTTGGGAGGGACGGGCTCTGTCCCGTCCACGGCCGACACAGAGGTCGGCCCTCCCATCCCGAACGCCAGCACTCCGCCGATGAATTCTCTGCGCGTCATATTCTCCGTCCTTTCTCTTCAGTCTCCCGTGCCGTCCCGCATCGCCCCGGCGCCGCTCAAATACCCGCCGTTCCAGGCGCCGACGGACGGAATCGTGGCGTAGGTCGCGCCGCCGGAGCGCTCAAGCGCCAGCTTCACAGGCTCACGCCGCATCTCGTGCCAGACGACACCTTTCCATGTCGGCGGAACGCCGCGCAAAAGGACGCGCACAGGCCCCTGCTCGGAAATTCGGAGATTCAAGAGCGCGACGCTCCTCAAGCGCCCGTCCTTGTCGACATGCACCTGCATGAGCCCCCGGAACGGCGACTTGACGACGGCGGGGAGCCCTCCGGCGCGCGCGTCCAGCGCCTCGCGGAACGTCTGCACGTCGGCCGACGTCAAGAGGTTCGCGTTCTTTCCGGCCTCCTCCTTCGTGAGCGCCCCCGCGCTGCGCCCGAGGCCGGAGATGACGGGAATCGCCAGGCTCCGCACGCCGATCTTCTTCTCGACGGGCAGGGTGAAGCCGACCGGCTCGCAGCCGTCCGTGACGCGGGCATAGCCGCGCAGCACGCGCGACGCCTCGGCGAGCGGCCGCCACATCGTCCTCCCGTAGAGGGCCGCATCCTCCATCGCGCCGTTCGAGACGAAGAAGCTCACCGAGTTGTAGCCGTACATGAGCGCGGCGAAGCCCTCCGCCAGAACGCCCTGCGCCGAACGCGCGTAGTAGGTGCGCGGCCAGCTTTCGATTTCCGGCGTCCAGACGTCGATATAGCCAGGGTTCCCGATGCGCCCGCGCAGCGCCGCGGCGTTGATGCTCTTCAGGACGACGATGTTCGGATCGTCGTCGTAGTACGACCCGCCTCCCGGACGGCAGCCGACAGGTCGGCCCGTCACGTCATGAAGCGTCTGGAGAACCGCCAGAGCCTGGTCGTCGACCTCGGGCCCCGACGCGCACTGAAGCCCCATCCTCGTATCCGGCGAGAGGGCGTGAAACACCTCGCCCACCGCCCGCGCAACGCGCACAAGGCTCTGAATGGAAAACCGCCGCCAGCGCGCGCAGACCGCGTCGTCCGTCAGGACGGCCCCGGCCAGCGTCTCGCGCGTCCACTTCCCGCCCGTCTCGGCGTTGAACGCGGCGATACACGTCTGGCAGAAGCAGCCGCTGCGTCGGCCGCTGCTGTCGGCCGGCCGGTGGTAGGCGATGCGCAGATCGTCGTCGATCCAGAGCGCGGCAAAGCCGAGCCTCGCGTAGATCGCCGAGACGTCGCGCAGATAGGCGAGGAACGCCGACTGGCGCGGGCAGTTGCAGTACCTGTCCTCGACACCCTTCCAGTCGGTCCAGCCGGTCCACGTCTTCCTGGCGAACATCTCGGGCGTGCCGACGCAGTCGTCATGTCCGATCGTGGCCTGAAACTGGAGCGAAGGGGCGATGCCGGCGGCCCGCACGTCTTTCACCGCCTCCGCGAGAACCTTGGCGCGCGCATGGTGCCAGTCGAACGTCGGCGCGCCCGTGCCGGTCGAGAACCAGATCTCGTCGCAGCAGCCGGGATTCTCCGCAATCGCCTTGAAGTTGGCCTTCCAGACCTCCTTCGTGTCGGTGTCGTTCGCCCTCAGGCGCATCGACATCAGCGGACGTGAAGGCGTTAGCTCGCCGCACATGGCGAATGTCGCCAACGATGCAGCGAAAACCGATGCGACCGCTCTTGCCGAATTGCGCGGCATTGTTCGTTTCACTACTTGAGGATTATGACCAAGCCCAGAGGGTTGCCGTGGCGGAAGAGCCACTTGCCGTCCCACGCGCCGACGAGGTCTTTGCCGTAGCGCTCGACCATCGCAGCGTAGTTTGGCTTCGTGGAGACATCTTCAATGTCGGCGAGCGCGGTAAAATTCGAATCAGCGCGCCACGCGCCGAGTTCTCTGCGCGGGCAGCCGACAGCAAGGCTCCAGTCGTCCGCCCAGCCTGTTCCAATCGTCGTCGGCGGCACGCCGTCGAAGAAGACTTCCGGCGCGCTGCCTGAGAAGATGTGGTGCGGCAGCGCCGTTGCGCCGGAAATTTTCACGCTCGCAAGTGCGGGGCAGTCGTTGAACGCGCCCGCCGTGTCACTGTTAAGAATGTTCCACTTCTCAAGATTTCCTTCCAACGTCGCCGAAACGAGGTTCGGGCAGCCGCCGAACGCGGCGCCTTCGACGTCCAGAATATCGGCGGAAACGACAACAGAGGTGATCTTGCCGCGCCCGTCGTGCCAGTTGTCGTAATAATCCTGCGCCTTGTGCAGGACCGAAGCATTGACGCCGCGCAACGGATAGAGCCGCTTGCCTTCCGTCTCCAGGTCGGAATAAAGCGTCGTCAGATCAAGCCGCCCGGAGCCTTCCACATAGGCGTCCATGCAGAAGTATTGTTCGGCACTGACATTGTTGGCCGGACGCGACGCAACGACAAAGAGCCAGTTGCCGTCCGTGACTGCGGCAAGGTCGTTGTAAGCGGGGTAGTCCGCCGTCAAGCCGTCCGGCGCGATATAAGTCCACGGGCGCGTGAAAGCTGCGTTGACCTCCGTCGGCGCAGCAGGCATCGTGAAGTTGACAGTCGCGCCGTCCGAGACGGCGCCCTCCGGCTGCACGTCCCATTCCTTGAATGTCGTGACGGTGGGCGAAGTCGCGCCTGCCGCCGTCACGGTGAGTGCCGTCCCGGCCGCATAGTAGCCGTCGGCGGAGGCGGGCGAGACGGTCACCGTCTCGTTGCCTTCGTCGGCGTGGGCGTCGAGTCTGTAGGCGATCGGCGACCACTGCCATGTGAGGCGTGTCGGCGTTCCGTCATAGTTGATCGTGGCGGAGATGCCGTTGTGGCTCGTCGCCGCACCCCACGTGACGCCGCCATCGGTGGATGTTTCAAGCGTGTAGCCGGTCGCTTCATACTTCACGCCGTTCGCATAGGACGGCGTTGTCGCCGTGATGGTGAGCGATTTGCCCGACGACAGCCCCTCGACCCGCCCGTAGGCCGGATAGGACGAGCCCACATCGTCGCCGAGCGAACCGCGCACGACGACCGTATCGAGCGGCACTTCCGCTACGAAATACTCCAGCTCCTGAAGTCCGACCCTGTAATCCCCGCCATAATTCGACGACAGCGGATGGAACTTGATGAAGCGAAACGGCTTGTCGTTATCCGGCAACAGGACGTCGAGCGACCATATGTTATCACTCCATACGACAGGTTCGCTTTGGCGATGTATCTCCGCCCAGTCTCCATCCAAGCCGGTGTTGGATCCGTAGAAGACCCATGTTTTCGGCGCGCGCGACACGCCGTCCTTGGTGTTGTAGTTGTTCCTGTTGCGCCACAGGCGGATTTTCTTCACCGCGAGGCCTTTCTTGCCGGAAGGCAGCGCAAGTTCTGGAATCTCGAACGTTGCGCTGGCAGCTGCACAATCCTTTTCGCCGGCAAGCCATCGTTCCGGCATGCTCCCTGCAGGCGAGCCCGTGACGATATCGCCGTCAAACAACTTTTCAGGCTTGTAGCTGTTGTGATAGCCCGTGCCCGAAACGCACTCCGCAACTGTCACGCCCTTTGCCGCCAGATATGTCCGCAGATTGGCGGCTTGAGATTCCTCGACAAAGTATTCCAGTTCCATCGCTCCAAGCTTCCAACCTAGATTATTGCCTGCATTGTAGGTTTCTATGAAGGATTTGGCGGGTTGAAATTTGAATTTGCGGTAGGGCGTGCGTCCAGAGTCCGGGACTTCAAACTCTAGATACGCCTTTGCGCCTGCCACGCCGGGTTCGTACCACTCGGCCGGTTCCGACGTGCGGTCGTCGATAACGTCCCAATCCTCTTTTGCATCGTTCCAGCCCAATATTTTCCACGTCGCCGGTGCGCGCCTGAAATAATGCTCGTCGCTTAGTTCGGAATAACGGTATATGCGGTAGCGCCTGAGGACAAGACCGTCGGCATTGTTTCCGAAAAGCGTTTCTGGCGCGGCAATCACGACATTCGCGCTATCGCTCGCTTTTTCTTGCGCGAGCCAGCGGTTGTTCTTGGCGTCTGTTGCGTTAGTGACGATGTTCGTGCCGTCGAAGAGAACAGTCGGGGGGTATTTGTCGTTGTAGCCTTCACCGGAAATAACGCAGTCGGCGACGACCGCGCCTTTTTCCTTCAGCCAGTCGCGTAGATTCACGCCGGGCTTCTGCGGCACCTCCTCCACGAAATACTCTATTTCCTGAAGAGCGGTTTTCGGTGTGTAGGCATAGTTGGAAGTCTTCGGCTCGAACTTGATATAGCGGAACGGCTCGGTATTTTCCGCGAGCGCGACTTCGTTGTAAGTTTTGTTTTGCCATGTCACGGCCGTACCCTGGTTGTGCAGCACCGTCCAGCCGACGCCATCGTTCGACCCGGACACGATCCATGTGAGCGGTGCTCTTTGGAGTCCTGTATTGGAGCCGCTGTTCATGCTGCGCCACAGGCGAAATCTCTTCAGCACGAGTTCCTTCTTCGCGGCGGATATCGCCGATTTAGGAATCTCGATCGTCACATATACGCCGGAAAGATTTGGATCGCCTGCGATCCAGCGATAAGATGAGTTGTAAGTGCCACCCATGCCAACACCGTCGAAAAGCTTCTGCGGTACGTAGTCGGAGATGTGGCCTTCACCTGAAACGCAATTGGCTACTGTCACGCCTTTTGCGGTCAGCCACTCGCGGAGATTGATCTCTGCGGCGTTGAGTGTGGCGGCGAAACCGAGCGCCGCGCCTATTGCTGTGAGCAGTTTTTTCATTTTGCTTGCCTCCTGTAATTCGAGTTGATCAAATCAGTGAAGTTCAACGAGTTTCGCGCGCGGCTTGCCGTCCGCGCCGTCCCACGTCAGGCGGTAGCGGCCCTTGAAACCGCGGAAAGCCACCTTGCCGCCCGTCGCCTTGACGTCGAGCGTCGTCTTCCATTCGTGGTTGATGAGTTGGTCGAGGGCGCGGTAGGCCGGCTTCTTCTCCATGTCGCGCGTGAAGAGCCCCGAGACGAGTGGCTCGCCGGCGACGCCTGCGCCATCGACGGTGTTCCACCATGTAATACCCATCGTCGCCGGATGCGAGAACCATGCGCGGTAGATGTTGCGCACGAGCACCGCCTGCATCTCGCGGCTCCTCTGGTCCTCTCCCGGCGCGGCGATCGTGACCTCCGAGACGTGGAGCGGGCGGCCGGTCTTCGCCATCATGTCGAGGTGGTTGCGAATCGTCTTCGGCGTGCCGACCCAGCTTACGTTCGCCGCGCCTTTCACGAGCCGCATGCAGTCGTTGGTGTCGAAGATGTGCATCTGGCAGCCGACGATGTCGATGCGCGCGCCTTCCTCCGTCAGCTGCTTCGTCTGCTCGAGGAACGCTTCGTCGATCTTGTAGTCGTTGATGGCGAGCCGCGCCGAGGCGGGGAAAGCCTCTTTCGCGTCGAGAAGCGCGTTCAGCGGATAGTCGCCTGGCATAAGCCCATATACGCTGAACCAGACGGGCAGGTTCGTGCGCGCCTTGCGGTAGCGGACCCAGTCTTTCGCGCTCTCGTTCACCACGTCCCAGCTGTCCGCGACGCCGCCGAAAGCGCCCGCCACGTCGAATACGCGCTTGCGGAAGAGGCGGCGCATGTTGGCAGTGAAAACGGGGAGGCGAGCGGCGAGCGTCTTTTCGTCGAGGCTCTTGTACGCGCCGCACCACGCCTTCGCCCACTTGCCCATGTAGCCCATGTGCCAGTTCTGTCCGCTCGGCTCCCAGCCGAAGTGCGCCGAATGGCGCGGTATGCCGAGGCCGTCGATGACGCGCTTCTCGCTTTCCGGACAATACCAGTCGTATATCCAATACGGCTTGGCGTTGCCCCATATGAGGATGTGCCCGTGTAGGACAACATCCTTCGCCTTGAGGAAGTCGATCACCGGGCCCGGCGCGGGACGCCGCCAGTAGCGCTCGCGCATGGCCTCTTCGCGTGTAAGCGAGTTCCAGTAGCGTTCGGTGTCGGAGTAGTCGCCGCCGAAGCGGAACGCGCCCGGCGTCGGCTCGTGGTCGATCCAGTAGAACGACACCGTCGCCTGGTTGAAGAGACCGCCCGCGCCGTAGCTCGCCTTGTAAGCGTCGTTGCACGCCTTCGAGCCAAGCTGGTTGAAGTTGAAGATGTGCGCGCCGAAGCGGAAGTCGTGCGTCAGCTGCTCCACGCGCACCGCGGCGCCGTCGGACGCATCGACCTCGAACGTTCCGTCCGCCTTGCGGTTCTTCTCGATATCGGCGTCGATCCGCGCCTGCTCCGCGTCGTTCCATATCTTCCAGTAGGCGTCGCTCATCAGCGAACGGTCGACATCGGCGGCGGCTAACTCCAGCCCGCAGCACGCGGCAAGCGCGGCGAAAACAACAGACACTTTCATTTCGCCACCTCCTTCGGCGCGACGAACGGCCTGTACATGCAGAGGCGGCCGCCGTCCACGACATGGTTTGAGCCGGTTATGAACGAGGCGTTGTCGCTGCACATGAAGAGAATGACATCGACGAGTTCGTGCGTCTCGGCGGCGCGTCCAAGCGCCGTGGGCATGCCGCTCATCGCGGCACGGGTAAGGACCGGACCTGGCGTCACGCAGACGGCGCGGACGTTGTGAGGTCCACCGGCGAGGGCAAGCCCTTTCACGAAATTGAACAGCCCGCTTTTCGCCGTGCCGTACATCGTCCCTACGCCGTCGCCCTCAAAACCTGTCACGGAACCGAGGCAGCAGATAACACCGCTCTTTTTCGCCACCATCTGCGGCATCAGCGCGCGAGCAAAATAAACCGCGCCTTTCAGATTCACATCAAGCCCCCAGTCGAGGACGTCGATCGGCTGTTCGTAGAAGGGCACGTTCGACTTGCAGCAGCGCGCCTCGTTGCCGCCCGCGCACGTCACGAGAATGTCGCAGCCGCCGAGCGACGCGGCAATCTTCGCGGCGGCTTCTGCGTGTGCGAACGCGCGCACATCGCCCACGCAGGCGATACTTTTCAACTTTTCAACATTCAACTTTTCAACCTCGCGTCGAAGCTGTGCTTCGGCGCAATCGCACATCACGACCTTCGCGCCGAGACGCGCGAACTCCTGCGCCGTCATCAGCCCCATGCCCGATGCCGCGCCGGTCACGACAGCTACCTTGCCGGTAAAATCAACGTTCTTCAACACTGCACCTCCTCATCACTTCCGCCTTTACGCCGTCATCGACTTCAAGGACTTCGAGTTTCCACTTGTGCGGATCTTTCGCCTTGTCCGCGCAGACGCGCGAAACCGTCGTCTTGAAAACGCCCTTCTCTTTGAAAAACACGAGCTGGTATCCGCGAAGGTCGCCGGGCACCGTCTGCATCAGGTTGATGGCAAGAAGATATTTTGCATACGCCGCATCGAGTTTTCCCGTTTCGTCCTTCGATTCCATGAGCCGCCAGATTTCCGCAAGCATCGGCGCGAGCGCGGCGCGTTCGGATATGACGCCCTCCGAGCCGAGACGTCGCGACTGGTAGAGCCATTGCCATCCGCCCCACGCGCTGAATATTGTCTTGAGCGGAGGCCGCGCCGCAAGCTCGGCCTTCATGCGACGGTTCGCCTCGAATCCGTCGCGCACCTCCTCCTTGACCCAGCCGTATATCGCGGGATGCCGCGTCGCCAGATTCACAAGCAGTTCAACGGATGGCGCGGGGCATTTGTCGCCGTTGTAGGTCTGGATGATGACGGGACGTTTCGCAACGGCGGCAAGCGCCTCGTAGTAGCGTTCCAAATCTTCTTGCGTCCGGCAGTCGTCGGCGGGGCGGGAGATGAAGACTATCCGAGTTGAGAGTTGAGAGTTGAAAGTTGAGAGTTGTGGAGCGCGGGTCTCGTATTTTGCGGATAGCTCTTCGCCGTAACGCGCGAGTTCCAGCATCTCCTCCGTGCTGCGTCCTTCAACGCCGAGACAGAGACGGGCACGGAATCCTTTCGACGCCTTCGCAAGTGCGGACATTCCGCGCTTCTTCTCTTCGACAGTCAAAAGGTCGATGGAATCGTCGGACTGCGGCCAGATGATTCCCTGAACACCCGCCGCGTCAACCCAGTGCGCCTCCTTCACAAGCGAATCATAGTCCACCGCGCCGTCCGCGAGATAGGGCGTCGTGAGAATCGGATAGGCTCCGCGCACAAGCTCCGCCGCCTTGACGCAGAACGACAGCGCAACCCCGGCGATAAACGCCAAGGCGACAATTCCGTGTCTGCCGTGTATTCCGTGGTTAAACATTCTGCACCTTGTCCCTTTCAAAGAAGAAGATTCGTGCAACGCAGATCACGACCGCACCGGCGAGTGCGAATGCCGAAAGCGAGGCGATTCCCATGCTCATGGAGAAGTGCGCGTTCATCCATCCGAGGACGGCGGGGCCTGACGCGCCGATTACGCTGCCGCCGCATCCGAACACCCCGACCGCCGCCGCGCGGTAGCGGGGCTTGACGACCTCGAAAAGCGACGCATAGATGTTCGAGTCGTAAACGCCCGTCGCAAACCCGAAGAGCGCCGTTCCGGCGATGCAGAGAGAGGTCGTGGACGCGAATGCGGAAAGAAGAAGCCCCGGTACGCACAGCACAAGCCCGGCGGCATTCACGTCGAACCGCGCCTGGGGGCGTCCGAGCGCGACGGCGAACCGATCCGAGACGCGCCCTCCGGCGAACACACCGACAACCGCGCCGAGGTAGAACCAGAACACGCCGTGGAACGACGCTGACGCGGCGGTCATTGACGGAAACTCGCGCTGGAGGTAGTTGATTATCCACGTATTGAAGCCGTACTTCGCGTAGAAGTAGAAGCCGAGCCCCGCCATCAGAAGCAGCGCAGACGGCTTGCACAGGAATGCGCCAAGCGCTTCGCGAACGCTCGCCTTGTCCTCTACCCTCTTCCCCTTTTCCTCTTCCTTCGCCTGCGGCGTGTCGCGCAGAAGGAACGCGAGCGCAAACGCCCACGCGGCCGAAATCGCGCCGAAGAGGAAGAACGCCTTCCGCCAGCCGCCCTCGCCAAGACCCGAAAGCCATCCCGACACGCAACTGCATACGACGATGCCGACGTAGAACACGATCTGGTATATCGAAAACGCCGTGGCGCGCGTCTCGACATGGAACTGTCCGATAAGGGAAGAATTGGACGGCGGCAAAAGCGCCTGGCCGGCTGCGTTTACGACGCCGTATGCGACGACAAGCAGCACAACGCCCGTGGCAAGGCCCGACGAGAATATGCCGACGGCAAAGAGAAGCGTGCCGACGACGATCATCCACTTGCGGCTGAAGAAGTCGGCCAGCACGCCGCCAAACGGAATCGCAAGTCCGAAAACGAGCGTAAACGCGCTCCCGACGAGCCCGAGCTGCGTGTCGGTGATCCCTGCGCCGGCGAAGTCCGCCTTGATCTGCGGCAGCACGGCGTTGAATATCTGCCTGACGCCTTGCGCGAGAAAATACGTCGCGGAGAGAAGCGCCAGCAGAATCCACTTGTAGTTTTTTGATACGGTCTTGACCATTTCGATATGTATTTTATCATAAAGACGGCAAGCGAACATCATTATGCAGATAAGATATTTATCACTTTCCAAATAACACTATTGCATTCGAGCGCACGCTTGCGGTATAATATTCACCGATGAAATCCCGCATACCAAACGTCGTCATCGCCTCGATTCTCGCAGAACCTGCCGGACAGCGCAAGTTTGCGGGATTCTTCTCGTATCTCGGAGCCGCCCGTCGCTGGAACCTGCGCATCCTGAGAGCACAGGACGAAATCGTCGCCTTCTTCAAAAACGCGAACTCCCTTTCGAATACGGATGGCGTGATCTATTCGGGACTGCCGGCCACGGATGTCGCCGGAGTGCTCGCATCGGCGGCATGTCCGGTCGTTATCATGGAGAACGAGCCGCCCGAGCTCGTCCGACGGAAGCAGAACCTTGTCGTGATTCGCAACGACGCGGATGAAATAGCCAAGTGCGCCATAAAGACGTTTTCAGAATCAGGGCGCTACAGGACGTTCGCATACGTGAACGACAGAAACGGCCATGAATGGTCAAGACGCCGCGAAGAGGCCTTCCGGAAAGCGGTCGAGGCCAAGGGAATCGGCAGACCGAAGATCTACAGGCCGTCCGGGCTCGATGCCGACAGAGACGCGCCGCCGCTCGCGGAATTCCTTGCGAATCTCGAATATCCCGCCGCCGTTCTCACGGCAAACGACATGCGCGCGACAGAGGTGATTGCCGCGGCGCAGAGGGCCGGGCTGAAAGTGCCGGGCATGATTTCGCTTCTCGGCATCGACAACGACCCGTACATCTGCGACAGCGTTTCGCCCGGTATTTCAAGCATCGAGCCCGACTTCCATGCAGAGGGAGCCGCCGCCGCCGCGTTGCTGGACAAGATGATGAAAAGCCGCAAGCCGCTCGGAAAGCGGCACGTGTTCTTCGGCGTGAGCCACATCGTCATACGCGAATCGATGCCGCATCTGCCGCCCGCGCAGAGCCTGGTCGACCGGGCGAGGGAATTCATCAAGCAACACGCCGTGGACGGGATCACGCCCGGCGACGTGGCCGCGCATCTCGGCGTGTCGCGCCCGCTGCTCGACCTGCGCTTCCGCGAGACGCAGAAGGAATCCGTCGGGCGTCTGATAACCGACGCGAAGCTCGCCGAGGTCTCGCGGCGACTCAAGGACACGCGCATCGCCATCGGCGCGATACCCGACTTGTGCGGCTTCAAAAACGCCAACGCGCTCAAGAACCTTTTCAAGAAAAGGTACGGGGTTTCCATGCGCGAGTACAGGAACGGGGGCATTTTGCGGACCAGTTTTCAATGAATGAACCCGCAAAAAAACCGTAAAACGTGCGTTTTGGGGCCGCTGTCGCGCCTTTGCCTTTCACGGAAAATCATTCTGCGAGGCGGAGGATGGCGCGAGCAGACATTGGAGACTTTGGCGAGTAGCGCTCGCCCGGCGAGAGGAGGAAGTCGGTTTCGGGCGCGAAATCAATGTCCGGGTGCTGGCGCCCGTCCGCGTCGATCCAGAGGTTGAACCACTGCGCCGACGGATCGGAGGAAGCCATGCCGTATAGCCGCCCGCCGGACATCCTCCAGCTACATTCACGAATGCCTTTCCAGAGGTTCGGAACGCCTTTCAGCACGACAGGGCGCGCCTCTGCGGCGAACGGGCACATATAGAGGCGCCTGATCGAAAATGCCGAGCGACCGGTGTTCTCCACACCGACGATTTCGCACAGGAAGTCCGTCCTGTCCGGCGCGACCGTCATGCAGTGCTCGAGCGAGAAGGAAAACCCAGCGGCGCGACCCGTCGCCGTAAAACGGATGGTGCCGCACACGCCAGAACGCCCATGATCCACTGCCGTGACGCATTCCGGCATCGCCCAGAAGACGTCGCCGTTCTGCGCGACGAGCTGGACCATGCCGGTGTATCTGCCATAGGACGTGGAATCGACGGAGACCTCGCCCACCATGTCCGCCCCGCCGAGCCTCCCGCGTAGCGAAAGCCCCGCTGCGTTGGAGATCTCCCAGCGATCGCCGTCGCGCGAGAACCGCACGTCTGCGCCGTCGCCCGCCGCGGCGGAGCGGAAGGCGTCGGCGGTCGAGCGCGACTGCGGCGGCGGAGCGGCCGATTCCTGCGGCATGGCCGGGCGCATGGCGCCGCCGCGCACTTCCGCATGCAGCCGCGCGAACATATCGGTCAGCCCGGCGTATGGAACGCCCTCCTCGGACACGAGACCATAATTCGAGTCTTCCGGCTTCTCGCCGTTCGTGCCGAGCGCAGGCTGATCGACCCACATGAAATAAGAATAGCCAAGCACATATGGCAGCGAAAGCAATGTGCGGGCAAAGAGCGATGCCGCACGAACTCGTTCCGCCTGCGTTTCGAACCGCTGACCAGCTCCGTTAAGGCAGGGACGCCCCGTGTCGAGCGCGGGAAAACTCCATTCAGTCACGAGCAGCGGCTTGCCCGTAAGCGCATAGAGATCGGCGAGCCTTGAAACAAGAGAAGTCCCGCCTTTTACGTCCAGCACGACGTTTCTGTCTATATCCGCCCACGGATAGCAGTTGAAGGTGAGCACGTCGCAGAACCGGCCCGCCGCTTTCCATACTGCAAGCGGAGCGCCGTCAAGTCCGGCGAAACGGCATCCAAGAATGAGGTGGTTGGGGTCGTGACGGCGTATCGCAGCTGTTGTGATACTGAAATACCGCTCGGCGGACAAGTCGAGGAACTCCGCCTTTATTTCCTTTTGCCTCTCGTCCGGCAGCGCATCGAACGCGGCCCAGCTGTCGATGTTGCGCTCCCGCAGGAACTCCATCAGTGCGCGCCGCGCAGAATGTCCCTCGCCTTTGCCGCGCACGGCGTCAAAAAGGCCACCGTCCAAAGACGCGCCGCGCATCCCCTGCCAGACAAGTTCGTTGTCGATGTAATAACCCAGCAGATCGGCGTCATTGCGACTGGCAGAGCACATTTCGCGCGCGACTGCATCGCAATGCGCGGTGTAATCGGGATGGAATACGTTCGGCATGGCGGTATTGGGGACGCCTTTGTATTCCGATATCCATCGGTCGTCATCGCCCATGCAAAACCCCTCGCTCATGTTGAGGAATATGGAGTGAGCGAGTCCACGGTGGCGCAGCGAATCGTCGCAGCACGCGCCCAACATATTGAAGCCCCACGACTTCAACCGCGAAAGCGTTTCGTCTTCCCACTCTTTGCGCGACGCATAATGCGCAGCATTGTGCTCTTCATAAGGCCTGCGCCACCCCATCCGTTCACACGGCATGCCGTCCCACTTGACCTGATCGACACCCAGAAGCAGTTCGGCGCGTCCGGCTGGATCGAGAACCGTCCACCCGTCCGACCTCTTTTCCATGCGGTAGAAGCCAGCGCCAGCGAACCCGCTGACGCCCACCAAGGCAAATATCAGGCAAATGAGTCTGCTAGCCATGTGTTCCATCGCGCAAGAGAAAGACGATTGCGCTCATGGAGCGCATGAGTTTGGCCGAACATCCTGGACGCAGCACGAGATCCTTGCCGCCCGGCATGGAAAAGCCACAGTCGGCATGAGGGCACTGGCTTTTGCCGTCAACCCAGAACGACAGCCGTTGCACGTCCTCGTCTTCGCTTTGCAGCCCGATCGCAAAACCGTCGCCCGCATCCCATGCGGCTGCGTTTTCCGTGTCGGACGGCTTGCGGACGCAGACGGGCTTTACTCCCTTCGGCGGCATGACGCTTATGAACGCCCGTGCAACGGCAAGCTCCTTCGTGCCGGAATTGGAGATCTCGACGAGTTCGCAGAGGAAGCAAGGCTCGTTTGGTCGAATCGTCAGCCGAACATGCGCACGGAACGCGATACCTGGAATAGACCAGCTTCCGACAACCTGCCACCATTCACCGACAAGATCCAGCACGCCCGCGCCGCCCACCTCGTGGTAGTCGATCAAGCAGAGCGACTTGACACCTGGCCAGGCCCAACCGCCCGCGCCATCCGCGACCTTGAGCATAACATCCAGCGTTCCGCAGTCGTGCCCTGCAATTTTGACGGACTGCGCCAATCGCTCGCCGCACATCTCGCCGTGAATCGAAACGACTCCGTTCGTCAGGCTGTAGGCGTCGCCATCACGTCTGAAAATGGCCTTCCACTTCTTTTCCTCACTGCGGTTCATCGCCGCAAAGGCCGTCAATGTAGATGCGCTGCTCATATCCGTGTCTTCATTTCAATTTGCGATACGACGCACATAGATTCGTCCGCCGCCGAGACGAACGAAACGGAGAATTCCTTTCCGCCCGGCGGCACATCCACGACGATATGCGCCCCTTCGTAGCAGGCTTCCGGCACATCCTTGAGCCACGGACGCTGCGCGTCGCGTGCGCGGCGCTCTTTCGTAAGGATTCCCGGACACAGCAGCCTGTCACCGTCATAAAGCGAACGGTCGGCGAGGCGCGTCATCGTCGCGTCGTCGACATGGAACCAGTCCCAGATGCACCCGACATAGACCTGCGACTTGAGTGCCGCGACGAGATTCTCGCACATGGCGCTGTTGCCGTGGTGGTCAAGCTTCGCCACCGTCGCCTGTCCGACGGTCTCGGTCATCGCCTCCTCGATCTCCCAGACGCTCCCGTCGCGCTGGCGCTGGCGATCCTCGAAGTCGCCTGCCGTGTAGAAGCCGAACGGACCATACGTGAACTTCAGACCGATCGACATCGCGTTCTCGTTCAGCGAGTGGGTCTTCGTCCATGCGATGAAGTCGGCGTACAGGTCGCGCACCGTGCCGTCCGGCATGAGAACTCGCCCGTTGGCGCAGAGCGGGCGGAAGGCGAAGTCCGGCGCGTCGCCGTGAAGCGGGCGCAGCTGGTCGCTGCCCTTTTCGAGCCGGAACCGCTCGACGACGGTACCGCGCCGTTCGAGTTCCCGATAGACGCCCTGCATGTGCGCGAGCATCCATATGTCGTCCTCCGGGCGGCGCGGCAGGGGATCGTCGAACGTCGGCCACGCGCGGTCTATCGCCTTGCCGAACGAAAGCCATTCCATCGCCTGTCCGAATCCGCTCAGGTAGTATTCACCGTTCGGCGCAAGGCCGGCGTGGTAGCCGCGGCCTCCGCCGTGGTCGCTGTGATAGTGGGTGAGGAGCATGTAGTCCACCTTCTCGCGGTGCGGATTGACGCGCAACACGTACCGCGCAATCCACTCGCCAGCGTGTCGTTCGAGGCCGGGCAGGATCGGTACGGCGTACTTGCCGCGCTTGTGCGCCGGATGGTCGCCGCAGTCGATGAGCAACGACGTGCCGTCGGGGTAGAGCAGGAAAACGGTCTCGGACACGCCCGTGTAAATGAAATGCATCTGAAAGTGCCCGCTCTGCCACGGAGCAAGCGCGCGCCCGGCGGCAGGATGCCGCGCACCTGCGGCGAACGCCTGCGCGAACATCGCCGCCCACGACGGCAGAGCGCACGCCGCCGCACCGCCTGCAATGAATTCACGCCGGTTCATGATGTTTCCCTTTCTCGTAATTTGCACACCATAGCATAAGCCATTTAAAACCGCAGAATCTTCCCGCCGTCACGCTTCAATCGAAGCAGCAATTTGGCCACATCGGGACGCGATGAGCCGATTATCACTTCATTGAGCGATTGAAGATTTTTTTCCAACATGACGGTCTTTCCCCTTTTCAGCGGAAATATTTTTCCAACATCATACCATATATTGGATACATCCTTCAATCTTCGACGAACGCCGCCGCGCCGCCTGCAATGAAGTCACGTCGGTTTATAGAAATCCATCCCTTAACGAAGGATAATCATCATTCCAGGGGAAACATTCTCGATAGATGCGCTGTTTGACAGCCCATAACCGAAAAGGTTGTAGTGCGCAAGGCACTGATATGTATCTGTAGTTCCGCTTTTGCCGTATGCCACCTCTAGCGTCCGACCAGTCTCGCCTTCAATGATTTCACCGTTCTTTAGCCAAAGATAGCCGACCGCGCCAGGAGCATAGGCAGAAAGCGTAACCGAGTCGCCTTTCTTGATGCTGACACTTTTCGGATGCTCCAAGAATGTCATGCCGGAGCCGCAAGCCCCTGCGCCATGAAGCGTAAAGCCTGAACCGTCAACAGTCTTGCTGTTTCCATAGAACTTGCCTTCAACCGAATCCCAAAGACCGGCGATGCCGTTCATCGCGCATGGGGTGTAGCTGTGCTTGAGGTCTTCATTCTCGTAGATGTCGCAGGAGTAGAGGCGTCCATACCAGTAGCCATAGCTGCCGCTTCCGCCGTATTGACCGGCCAGCAGCCAGATATTCGCGTCGACGGAAAACGACGAACCAAGCGCCGGGGTGTTCTCCCCGTTCGCTGTGCCGCCCTCGAACCAGTAGGCTTTTGCGTTCTTCTGGTCTATCACGGCTTTGTAGCGTTTGTGTTCGGCGGTATCGTTGCCTTTCATTCCCCACGTCTTGGTGGCCGATCCGTTCCAGAAGCGGAGCGCCACAGCCCTGTTCTGCCTGTATATGCCTACATTAGGGGCGCCATTCCAACTGGAATTTGCTATCGCGCCAAATGCGAAGCGAGTATCATTGTTGAGCGTGAGCGTATCCGTCGAGAAATCGATGTCTATTCGCGTATTCTTCGACGGTTTGAAACCGGTGTCTATGTATTGGTTTCCTGTCGCCTCGATGTAAGCGTCGCCGTTGCCGCCGGCCGTGTCGGTACCATATACGGCGCATTCGATGGTGCCTCCGGCCTGAAGCGCTGACGACGGCTTCGCCACTTCCGCTCCGTGGAAGACGCCGTCGTTGGTGTCGTAGAGACCGTCCACGCCATCGACGATGCGCGGGGTGAAGTTGTGCACGAGCGCGCCGTTTTCCCATATCTTCACGCCGTAGATGCGCACGGACGCGGGGTTGTTCCAGCTCTTGATGCCATCGGTACCATTGGTGACAACGCCACCGAAGAGACGAATGTTCGTGGCACCGGTCTTGGATCGCGCGGTGGAGAGCGTCGCCGAATACAGTGTTCTTCCTTTTGCGTCGGTGAGGAGCACCGAACCGCCCGGAGAATCGACGGTGAACACATGGCGTTCGGAATCGGCCTTGACCTTAGTACTCGTCCAGGCACCAGTACCTGTGTCGTTCTGCCAGGCGTAGGCGAACTCGCCGCTACCGTTTACGTATAAATCCGTCAGCAGGCCATCCATGTTTTCACTTCCTGCGCCAAAGATGCGCTGTTGGATGTTCGTAGCAAGCATTGCAAAATCGACCTCGATCTTCGTGCCGGGGCCGGCGCGGAGGCCAGTGTCGAGCCACTGGCCTCCGTTCTTCAGGCGGTCGCTACGGACGTAGCCGTCATCAGTGCCGAGAACGAATGGATTGGCTTCGCTACGTGAATTTGTGAAAACCTTGCCGGAACAGCGGTCGAGCAGCCCCGTCACAGCGCCGCGACCGTATGGGACGAGATCACGGACGAGAACGTCATCGTCCCACACAGCAAACGAGAAGAGCTTCACACTTGCGAAGTCCCGTGGATTCAGGACGAGGCTGCCGCTTTCCCGATATGGGTGCGGATTGGCGAATACATGCATCGGGACATTGTCAGTCTTTGTGCGCGTCGATGTGATCGCCTTGCTGAAAACGGCGGAATCGCCGCTCTTCAGCATGACGGATGACCCTTTGATGTCAAGGATAGCGGTGAAACGCGAGCGGGTTGCTTTAACACCAGAGCCAAGACCCCAGGCATTGCCTGCGCCCCTCCATAGATCGCCACAAATGAAATTGACCTCTCCGTTCTGCATATACAGACCTTCTTGAAAGTCTGAAGCGGAGTCGAAAGCCGATCCGAAAACATAGGCGGTTCCATTTGTAGAGATTGGCTCAAAGACAGCTACAACGCGGGTCTTTGGATTGGCATAATACTCAAGATTGACAGCTTGCGTACCATCACTTTGGAGATAGGTATCTGCGAGGTAGCGAATTTCTGCGTTTGATTCCGCATTTAACATGAGTCTAGACATAACGACCACAGCACATGTTAGTGCAAACGGCATTGTTTTCATTTTCACCTTTCTCCTTGCTTTAAGCAATGTGTTATTGTTACGCATATTATACCACATCGCCGACAAATACAAGCAACGAATCGGGAACAAGAAAAGAAACAAATCGGGCACACCGCTTTAACGGCATTGGTAAGCGGCTTCATGCATATACCTTATCGGCATTATCGAATCAATGCGCATAATCATACCATAAACAGACGAGACTGTGTGTGCAGCTGTGTCCTTCCACTGTCACTGGGGAAGCGATGCTTCACGACTTACCACGCACCGCGCACTCATTGGCGTTGACGGCGTGTGACGTTCGCCAGGCGCGAGTTCAACAGCCACTTCAAGTATAAAGCATGTATCAGGATGCTGACATCCGTATGCATCAACATGAAACTTAAACCGTTCCGCCGAAATATCTGACGAAACCATCCCGTACAGACGTCCGCCCGACATCTTCCAGTAGCATTCGCGGCCGCCTTTCCAAACATTGGGCACACCCCTTTTCACCGAAGGACGATCTTCGGCGGCAAACGGGCACATGTAAAAGCGCTTTACGGAAAACGGCGAGCACCCCGTGTTTTCCAACCCCACGACTTCGCAGAGAAAATCCTTTCGGTCAGGAGCAACCGTAATGCGATGCTCAAGCACGAACGAATGCTCCTCCGTGCGTCCGGTAGCCGTTATCAGAATGCTGCCGCACATACCCGTCTGCCCGAACTTCACGGACTTCACGCAATCGCCCAGGACCCAATGCGAAACGCCGTTCGTCGCAATCAACTGTATCATGCCGTTGTATCTGCCGCAAAAGCGCGAGTCCACCACGACCTCATCCACCATGTTCGTTCCACCGATCTTGCCGCGAAGAGAAAGACCCCGCGAATTGGCAAGTTCCCAGTCTGCGCCATTATGGATGAAGCGGATATCCTTGGGATTTCCCGTTGCTTCAGAGCGGAAGGCGTCGGCGGTGGAACGCTCCGTCATCCGCGGCGGTTCCTTTGGCTGCGGCATCGACGGACGCCTCACGCCATCGCGCACCTCCTTGTGAAGCCGCGCAAACATCTCCGTAAGCCCGGCGTATGGAACGCCATCCTCGGACACGAGACCATAATTCGAGTCTTCCGGCTTCTCGCCGTTTGTGCCGAGCGCAGGCTGATCAATCCACATGAAATACGAATACCCCAATACGTATGGCAGCGAAAGCAGCGTCCTGGCGAAAAGCGCCGATGCCTCGACGCGCTCTGCCTGGGTCTTGAACCGCTGTCCGGCCCCGTTCAGACAGGGCCGCCCCGTATCTAGCGCGGGGAAACTCCATTCTGTCACGAGCAGCGGTTTGCCTGTAAGAGCATATACGTCGGCGAGCCTTGAAACAAGAGACACGCCGCCTTTTGCGTCAAGAACGACGTTCCTGTCGATATCGGCCCATGGATAGCAGTTGAACGTAATCACGTCGCAGAATCGTCCGGCCGCCTTCCACAGCGCAACCGGTGCGCCGTCGAGTCCGGCGAAGCGGCAGCCAAGAATGAGATGGTTCGGATCATGGCGGCGAATCGCCTCTGTCGTGACTCTGAAATAGCGCTCTGCGGCGAAATCGAGAAACGCCGCCTTGAGTTCCTTTTGCCGCGCAAACGGCAGAGCGTCGAACGACACCCAGCCGTCAATGCCGCGCTCCCGCAGAAACTCCATGAGCTTTCGCCTGGCGGAATGGCCTTCTCCCTTTCCGCGCACGGTGTCGAAGAACCCTGTTTCTTTTGGGGCGCCTCGCTTCCCCTGCCATACAAGTTCGTTGTCGATGTAATAGCCGAGCAGATCGACGTCATTGCGGCTGGCCTCGCACATTTCGCGGGCGGCCGCGTCGCAGTACGCGGCGTAATCTGGATGGAACACGTTCGGCATGGCGGTGTTCGGCACGCCTTTGTACTCCGATATCCAGCGGTCTTCGTCGCCTGTGCAGAACCCTTCGCTCATGTTGAGGAATATGGAGTGAGCGAGTCCACGGTGGCGCAACGAATCGTCGCAGCACGCGCCCAGCATATTGAAGCCCCACGACTTGAGCCGCGCGAGCGTTTCATCCTCCCACTCTCTGCGCGAACCGTAATGCGCGGCGTTGTGCTCTTCATAAGGCCTGCGCCACCCCATCCTCTCGCACGGCATGCCGTCCCACCGAACCTGGTCCACGCCCAGAAGCAGCTCGGAGCGTCCGGACGCATCAACGACCGCCCAGTCATCCGACCCCTTCTCCACACGATAGAAATCCGCGGCGGCGAAACCGCTGATGCCAACCAAGACCAGCAACAAACAGATGGTGCGCCGCATGAACTCGCCTATCGTCTCGCCGGTTCTGGCCTTGAATACGCGACGCAAGTCCACGAGAGACTTGTATCCGCATAAATCCGGCAGGGATTTCATGTCGTGACGAGGATTGGCAAGAAACATCTTGACCCGCTTAATCCGCTCTTCGTGGATGCCGTCCAGTATCGACTGCCGCTGATGCTGCCTGAAAAGCCGCGTTGCAAGCCGCCGCGAGCATCCCATTTCGCGGGCGATGTCGTCAAGGCTGATGCGCTCGCAGGCGTGCAGGCGGATATGCTCGATGGCCTTCAACACGCGCCTGTCGCCGCAGCTGCACGACGAAGCCCGTCGAATCACGGCCGCGATCCCGTAATGCAGTCTCTGCGGGCGCGGCATCGATTTCGCCATCATCTTGTCAAGCATCCCGCACACCAGATAGCCGCCTTCCTCGTAGTCCTGCCGGATGCTCGTCAACGTCGGCACCGTATTCTCGCATATCTGCTGGTCGTCGTCCACGCCCACCACGGCGATTTCCGTCGGGACGTCGATACACCCCGCCCTGCAAAGGTCGAGGACGGCCGCGCCAACGAGGTCGCACGCCGCGAAGACCCCGCACGGCTTTGGAAGCGTCGCGAGCCACCGACCCAGCCTTTCGCGCCAGTCCGCGACTTGGATGTTCGGAGCGCCGCCGCAGTCGAACACGTGCGCCGTTCGCCTGTTCATGCGCACGAGGCGCACGAACTCCTTCCGGCGGGCCTCGCTCCACGGATAGTCGCGCATCGGCGGGACGAACGCGCAGTCGGACAAGCCGAGCTTCAGGAGTTCGCACGCGGCGACGGAGGCTATGCCCTTGTCGTCGCTGGAGATTGCGGCCGCCGCAGAATGGCCGCCGTCCCCGTAAAGATCGAGAAAGACGACGGGGATTCGCCCGAACGCCTCCGGAGGCAATGGCCGCTCCACCGCGCCGCAATCCACCACGCACCCTTCGGGACGCCAGAAGTCGAGCAGTTCCTTCAGCCCGGTCCTCAGTCCGCTTTCGGGATCCTTCCATTCTAGCGGATCGCCCTGACGGCCTCCATACTCGAACGCATGGACGTTCCAGCCGTGCTCGCGGGCATAGCGGAACACGCCTTCGAAATGCCGCCGGCTGTTGACTGCCTCCGAGGCGCGGAACGCCAGCACGGTACGGTCGCGTCTTTTGTTCATATTCTCCAATATCACTGCATTTTCGATACGGAACAGCCCATATTGTATCATAATTCCATTCGTGCCGCAACCACATCAATCCTGGAGTTTACCCATTTTTTGGCACGGCTCGTTTGGCGGGCGAAAAAAGCGCGGCAACCGCCCGCCGTTTTCGGTAGAATACCGA
>DJXI01000068.1:0-4705 GCA_002449695.1 Verrucomicrobia bacterium UBA7008
CTCTGCGTTAAACAACCCCCACCCGGATAAGTTGGGGTCTGTCCCCGCGTTTCTGTCCCCGCGTTTTCCCACGTTTTGGTAGGGCTGCTTGTCCTCAAGCAGCCGCAGCGACGAATCGCGGGCGATTGAGGACAATCGCCCCTACCAGACGATTGAGCGCATCCGCGCGGGGTCTGTCCCCGTCCTTCTTTCGGCGGCGCGGCGGCGCGTTGAGGACAACGCGCCCTACCATGGCCGTCCTAGAATAGCCCGCGTGAGCGGGCGGTCTAGATGAGCGAGCAACGCGAGCGGTCTAGCCCCTCTCGCATTGCCCCGAACCGTTCGGTGCTTGCGCGCAGGGTGGCGATTTGGTAAACTATCCGTCATCATGCTTCAATTGACGACCCTTATCAACGGCGAACGCGAAACGCGCGCACTGACCGACGGCACCTGGTTCATCGGCCGCGGCGAGATGTGCAAGATCCGCCTCGACTTTCCCGACGTCTCCGACCGCCACGCGCTCATCACCGTCCGCGACGGCATCGTGGAGATCAAGGATCTGCACAGCGCCAACGGCACCTACGTCAACGGCGAGGAGATCGACGGCGACACGCGGCTCGACGGCAGCAAGGTCGTGCAGATCGGCTCGAGCATGCTGCGCGTGAGCGACACGGCGGTCGACGAGGCGCTGACACGCGCGGCGGAGGAGCGCGCGCGCGCCGAGGCGATGACATGGGAGGGCGAGTCCCCCTCCACTCCCAACTCTCAACTCTCCACTCCCAACTCTCAACTCTCAACTCTCAACTCTCAACTCTCCCCCTCCCCTCTCAACTCTCAACCCCCTCCCGATCCCAACCGCGAGCTGCGCCGCAACGTGCAGGAGCAGATCCAGCGCGAGCTCCTCAAGCGCATGGACATGAAGCGCCTCACCCTGCAGGGCGTCGACCGCGAAGGGCTGGAGGACACCGCGCGCGAGAAGATCCGCCAGATCATCGACGAGGTCGTCGCGAACGGCAAGTTCCCGTCATCGCTCGATCCGATCCGCATGGAGGAGGACGTCTTCAACGAGGCGATGCGCCTGGGACCGCTCGAAGAGCTGCTTGCCGACGATTCCGTCAGCGAAATCATGGTGAACGGCCCGCACAAGGTCTACGTGGAGCGCAACGGCAAGCTCCAGCTGTCGGACTGCCAGTTCACCGACGACGCGAGCGTCCTGTCGGTCATCGAGCGCATCGTCGCGCCGCTCGGCCGCCGCATCGACGAGTCGTCGCCCTACGTGGACGCGCGCCTGTCGGACGGCAGCCGCGTCAACGCGATCATCGCGCCCCTGGCGCTCTCCGGGCCGACGATCACGATCCGCAAGTTTTCGAAGAAGGCGCTGACCGCCGAGGACTTCATCCGCTTCGGCACGTGGACGCACAACGCGGCGGAGTTCATGAAGCTCTGCGTGCTGCTGCGCAAGAACATCATCGTCGCGGGCGGCACGGGCTCGGGCAAGACGACGCTCCTCAATCTGCTGTCCGGCTACATCCCCGCGAACGAGCGCATCGTGACGGTGGAGGACGCGGCGGAACTGCGGCTCCAGCAGCCGCACGTCGTCCGTCTGGAGGCGCGCCCGCCGAACATCGAGGGGAAGGGCGCGGTGACAATCCGCGATCTCGTGAAGAACTGCCTCCGCATGCGGCCCGACCGCATCATCGTCGGCGAATGCCGCGGCGGCGAGGCGCTCGACATGCTCCAGGCGATGAACACGGGCCACGACGGCTCGCTGACGACGGTGCACGCCAACTCGCCGCGCGACGTCATCTCGCGTCTGGAGACGATGGTGCTGATGAGCGGGATGGAGCTCCCGAGCCGCGCCATCCGCGAGCAGATCGCGAGCGCGGTGGACGTCATCATCCACGAGTCGCGCCTCTCCGACGGTTCGCGCAAGGTCGTCGCGATCACCGAGGTGACGGGCCTGGAGGGCAGCCAGATCGTGATGCAGGACCTCTTCGCGTTCCGCCAGTCGGGCGTGGGCGAGAACGGCAAGGTGATCGGCAGCTTCCAGCCGACGGGCGCGATCCCGACGTGGTACGACCAGCTCGCGGGCCGCGGCATCGCGTGCGACACGCGCATGTTCGATCCCGAGGCGCACGTGGACGTCAACATCGCGATGAAACGGCTCTGATCGCCGGGGGAGGGAATGTCATGTCGCAGGAATGGAATCTGAAATCGCGCGGGCACGTGTGCAGCCTGTGCCAGCGGCCGCTCGTCGACCGCGCGCCGGTCGTGAGCGCGCTCAAGGAGACGGCGGGCGGCTACGAGCGCTACGACTGCCATCCGGAGTGCTGGAAGACGGCCGCGCGCGACTGGACGGCGTTTTCGCAGTGGGACGGCGTCTACTTCGCGCCCGTCAAGGAGGAGAAGAAGGAAGCCCTCAAGAAGGAGGACGCGGGCGAGCTCCTGCGCAAGCTGATGACGCTCGACGACCCCGCGATGAAGAATGTCGTCTACGTGCTCGCGGTGATGCTGGAGCGCGCGAAGATCCTCGTCGAACGCGACGCGAAGGAGCTGGAGGACGGCACGATCCGCCGCGTCTACGAGGATCGCAAGCAGGGCGATACGTTCGTCATTCTCGATCCGCGCATCCGCCTGGAGAATCTCGGCGAGGTGCAGCAGCAGGTCGTCGCGCTCCTGTCGGGCACCAAGACGCTCGGCGAAGTCGCCCAGGAGGAGGATTGCGCCGCCGAGTCGCAGCCGGCGCGCTAGCCCTCGCGCTGGCGCTCAAGCTCGGCCTCGACGCGCTGCCCGCCGCCGTCGTCGCCGGGGCGTTCCTGCGTCCGGCCGCGCGCCTCGCCGCGTGCTATCTCAACGCGGCGTACGATCCCGCCGCGCTGACGATCTCGGCGCACGGCGTGACGCTCGCCGTCGTGCGCGCGTGCGCGGCGACCGATTTCTGCGCGCTCGTCTGCGCGCTTTTCGCGTGCGCGCTGCCGATCCGCCGCCGGATGCTGCGCCTTCCCGCCGCGCTCGCCGGGGCCTGGCTCGTCGCCGTCGGCGCGAACGCCGCGCGCCTCGTCGGGCTCGTCTTCGCGGACGCCTGCGCGCCCGCGTCGTCCGTGAGCGCCGTCCACATGGCCGTCGGCGTCGCCGTCTTCTTGCCAGTGTTCGCGCTGTTGTGGTATACTCTTGTCGTTCGAAAGGAGGTCTCCCGTGGACAACACGCCGTCGACTGAAAAGATTTCGCTCTTCGCCCACCCGCTGACGTTTGCGCTCACGCATCTCGTCTTCCCCGTCCTCGCGACGCTCGCGTGCGCGTACCTCTTCTGGGTGGCGTGCGACGCGCTTGAAGGGCCCCTCGCGACAAAGGCGCTCGCCGTGCTCCTCGCGTCCGCCGCGCTGCCGCTGTCGGCGCTCGGCGTCCTGCTCCTGCGCCCCCGGCGTCTGCACGCCGGCGTGATGTTCGCCTACGCCTTTCTCGGCGTCGCGTTCCTCTATCTCGCGGTGCCCGTGCTGGGCGAGATGGCGCGCGCGGTGGACAACTGGATCATCGGTCCGACGCCGCTGCTCGCCGTGTTCGCCGGCACCGTCCCGCTCATCTTCGCGGGCGTCGCGCGCCTGGCGACGGCGGACTGGCGGATGGGCGCGGGCGCGGACGCGCTCACGTCGCTCCTCTGCGTGTTCGCGCCGCCGTTCGCCGTGTTTCTCGTCGCGAACGTGTCGTTCCGCTTTTTGCGCTTTCTCCGCGATCTGAAGCTCTCGCCGTTCGTCGAATCGCTCGTCGCGCACGCGCTGGCCGTCGGGTATTTCCTCGGCTGCGCCGTGTTCTTCATCGGCCTGCTGCGGCTTCTGCACAAGCTCTTTACGGCCGTCACGCGCGGGCAGTCGGACGGGACGCGCCGCGTCGCCGGCGCCGCGTTCTTCGGCCTCGTGCTGCCGCTCGCCGGGCTGGCGCTCAACCTGCGCGTCCCGTTCCCCGCCGACTTCGCGAATCCGTGGGCGTGGGGGCTGGCCGTCGTCACGGGGCTCGTCCTCTTTCTGCCCGCGCGGGACGATGCGCGCGGCCTCCTCTTCTATTTCCTCAAGTTCGCCGTCGCGCCGTTCGTCCTCTACTTCTTCGTGCTGTTCGTGCCGTTCCTGCCGCTGTCGATCCTCGCGATCCTCGCGATGGGCGCGGGCTTCCTCATCCTCGCGCCGACGCTCCTCTTCCGCCACTGGACGTACGAGGTGTACGTGTCCTACACGGCGCTGCGGCCGCGCTTCTCCCGCGCCCGGCTCGTCGCCGTCGCGCTCGCGGGCGCGCTCGTCCTGCCGCTCGGCTTCGCGCTCGACGTGGAGCGGGAGCGGCGCGACGTGAAGGCGCTGCTCGCGTGGCACACGGAGGAGGACTTCGACGCGCCGCCCGCGCCCCTGCCGGTCTCGCGGCAACGCGCCGAGCAGATCATGAAGGGGATCAACGACTACACGTTCGGCGCGGAGATTCCGTTCCTCTCCGCGTGGCGCACGTGGCGCGTCTACGACGGGATGTACATGGCCGACGCGCTCCGCAACGAACTGAACCGCCGCATCCTCGGCCGGACGGTCGAGGACGAGCGCGACTGGGAAGGGCGCGCGCGCAACTTCTTCGGCGGCGGCGTCTTCGGCCTGACCCGCGCGCGGCGCTCGTCCCTGCGCGGTGCGCGCGGCGACTGGTTCGTGCGGCCGCGGCCGACGGACGCATTCACCGCCGCCGCCCAGCCGGCGG
>DJXI01000068.1:4784-44561 GCA_002449695.1 Verrucomicrobia bacterium UBA7008
CCGGCGGGCGCGCCGGGCGAGCCGGTCTTCACCGTCGCCGTCGCGCCGCGCGCCGAGGGCGAGATGCACGAATTCATCGCCGATCTCGAACTTCCCGCCGGCGCGTGGATCGAGGGGATGCGCCTCAAGATGACGAACGGCGTCTGGAAGACCGCCCGCCCCTCGGAGCGCAAGGCGGCGGAATGGGTCTACGAGCAGATCACCCGGCAGCGGCTCGACCCGTCCCTCGTCACGCTCGACACGCCGACGCGCGGCACGCTCAAGGTCTTCCCCGTCGGCCGCGACGGCCGCGAAGTGGAGCTGACGATCCGTCTGCCCGCGCCCGCCGCGTCGCCGTACGTCGTGAAGCTGGACGCGCGGCCCGTCGCGAATCCGCTCTATCCGGACGGCGGCGCACCGGCGCTCTACACGGCCGACGGCGCGGCGGTGTCGGTCGTGCCCGAGGCGTGGATGGCCGCGCACGCGGCCGACTGCGTCCCCGTGTCGTTCGGTGACGAGGAGACGTATGACGCCACCGACCCGGAGCTGATGCCCAAGCTGCGCCGCCGCCTCCGGCAGGCCGCCGCGTCGCTTGCGGCGGAGGCGACGGGCCGGCTCCCGGCGCTCGTCTTCACCAGCCCGACGAACGATCTGCTGCGCGTCGCGCTCGCGCCGCACCTTTCGGGACGCGACCGGACGACGCTGTGGCGCGAACTGCCGGGTCTCGAATCGCTCGGCGATCGGCCGCTGGACGGCTGGTTCTTCCTGGACGGCGCGGACGGCGGCAAGGTGGCGGTGCCGTACCGCAAGGACGGCGGCGGCGCGGTCGTGTTCGCGTCGCTCGCGGGCGCGGAAAGGATCGGCGGCGCGTGGGCGGCGGGCGCGCAGGCGTGGGCGCTCGAAAACACGGCGTTTCTGAAACCGGCGCGGGACGTCCGGCGCGAACTTCTCGACGTGACGCGCCGGACGGGGACGCTCACGACGAAATCGGCCTATATCGTCGTCGAGACGGCGGCGCAGGAGAAGGGGCTGCAGCAGAAGGAGATGGAAGCGCTGCACGGCGACCAGTCGCTCGATTTCGACGAATCGACGGCGGAGCAGACGAGTGACGCGCCGGGCTTCCTCATCCTGCTCGCGCTGTTCGCGCCGTTCGCGCTGTGGCGGCGCAACCGGCCGGCCGGAGCGACCGCCGCACGATGAAGCGCCTCAGCCCCAAGCAGCTGGAGGCGGCGCGCCTCGTGGCGGAGGGGAAGTTCTTTCCCGATCTCGTGCGCGAGGACGACGGCTGGCACGCGCGCTGGTTCGCCGTCGCGGGCGAGACGCGCGACGGGGCGGTGGACGCGTGGGTGGACGAATACGTCCGCGCGGCAAATGTGACGCGGTTGAGCGAGGACGCGGAAGACCAGCGTCACGAGACGCTGCACGATGCGTGGCTGATGGCGCTCCGCAGCCGCACCGGGCTCGTACGCTGGGACGAGGCGGCGTGCGCCGCGTTCGCGGCGGACTTGAAGGAGTGGCACGGCGCGGCGGCGGAGGATGTCGCGGCGCGGCGGCAGCTCGTCTTCCGGCTCGTCGTGTCCGGCGACGGATTTTCGCTCACGTGTGACGCGCCGAAGGGCCGCCGCGCGCTGCGCGCGCTCGGGATGGCGAGTTTCGTCTGCGGGGTGCTGCGGGGCTTGAAAGTGGATCGGTCGGGCACAGCCCGATCCTCTCCACGAGCCACTCCGCTGAAAGTCGAACTGTCGCGCGCGGAGGCGGAAAGTTTTGTCCGCCGCGACGCGGCGGAACTGGCGGCGGCGGGCTACCGCGTCGCGGGCGTGGACCTGGCGGCGCCGGTGACGGCCGCGGCGGAGATCGGCGAAGATCTGCCCGCGGCGGGGAATGCGCCCGCCGCGACGTCCATCGCGGCGCGGCTCGTCGTCAAGGTCGACGGCGAGGCGGTGGACGCGGCGGAAATCCGCTTTCTGCTGGAGCAGAAATCGACGCTCGTCTTCTTCCGCGACCGCTGGATCGAAGTCGACCGCAACATCCTCAAGGAGGCGCTGCGCGCGCTGGAGAAGAGCGCGGGAAAGACGCTGACCGTCAACGAGGCGGTCGGCTTTGCGATGGGCGTGGGCGCGTTCGGGCGGCTGGAGATCGAAGAGGTGCGCGCGCACGGGTGGCTGCGCGGGCTGGTGAACGAGCTGAAGAAAGCGGGATTGGCCGAACACAGTTCGGCCATCTCCACTGGCAGTTCGGCCCTCTCCACTAGCCTGGCCATTCCTGGGCTGAAGGGCGAGCTGCGGCCGTACCAGCGGCGCGGCGTCGGCTGGATGAAATTTCTGACCGATCACGGTTTCGGTGCGCTCCTCGCCGATGACATGGGCCTCGGCAAGACGATCCAGACGATCGCGTGGCTGCTCGCGAATGCGCGCGGCCAGCCGTACCTCGTCGTCGCGCCGCTGACGCTCGTCGCCAACTGGCGGCATGAGTTTTCGACGTTCGCGCCGGGTCTGCGGCTCTATGTCCATCAGGGTGAATACCGCCAGCTCGCGCAGGGCTTCAAGCGCGCGGTGGCGCAGGCGGACGTGGTGGTGACGAGCTATTCGCTGCTGGTGCGCGACTACGCGATCCTGCGCGAGACGGCGTGGGCGGGGCTCGTCCTCGACGAGGCGCAGGCGATCAAGAATCCCGAGACGCAGGTCGCGCGCGCGGCGCGGGCGCTCGGTGCGCGGCGGCGCGTGGCGCTGACGGGCACGCCCGTCGAGAACACGGTTGAGGACGTCTGGTCGCTCGAGGACTTTCTCAACCCGACGTTTCTCGGCGCGCGCAAGGATTTCATCGAGCGGTTCGTCAAGCCGCTCGCCGCGAACGAGCAGAGCGCGGCGGGCAGGCGGCTGAGGCACGCGCTCGAACCGTTCGTCCTGCGGCGGCTCAAGACGGACCCGGAGATCGCGGGCGAGCTCGGCGAGAAGCGCGAGATCCGGGAATACTGCGCGCTCACGCCGGCGCAGCGCACGGAGTACGAGACGGCGCTGGCCGACTACCGCGCGGGCGACAGGCGGCAGGGCGATATCTTCGCGCTCATCACGCGGCTGAAGCTCGTCTGCGACGGCGAAGGGAAGTGGCTGCGGCTGGTGGACCTGCTGGAGGCGATTTTCGCGGCGGGCGAATCGGCGCTCGTCTTCACGCAGTACGCCAAGGTGGGCGCGTGGCTGAAGACGCGGCTGGAGAAGCTGTGGGGCGCGCGCGTCCCGTTCCTGCACGGGGGGCTCACGGCCACGGCGCGCGAGGGGGAGATCGCGGCGTTCAACGCGCCGGGCGCGCGCGCGTTCATCCTCTCGCTCCGGGCGGGCGGCTTCGGGCTCAACCTCACCAAGGCGACGCACGTCATCCATTTCGACCGCTGGTGGAATCCGGCGGTGGAGAGCCAGGCGACCGACCGTGCGCACCGCATCGGCCAGGCGAAGACGGTGTTCGTCCATGCGTTCATCACCGAAGGGACGCTGGAGGAGCACGTCGACGAGCTGATTGCGCGCAAGGCGCGCGTGGCGGGGACGCTTGTGGCGACGGGCGAATCGTTCCTGAAGGAACTCTCCGCCGCCGAGCTCGACCGCGCCGTGTCGCTGGATGCGCCCGTGTGATAGACTTTCTCTCCTTTTGGGGAAATCCAAAGGAGATGAAAGGATGAAAACCTACGGTTACGCCCGCGTGTCGAGCGCGGATCAGAACGCGACGCGCCAGCTGGATGCGATGGAGAAAGCCGGCATCGCGCGCGCGAATATTTTTGTCGATCACAAGTCCGGCCGCGACTTCGACCACCCCGCCTGGCAGCGGCTCGTCGACAAGGTCCGGCGCGGCGATCTGATCGTCGTGACCAGCCTCGACCGGCTCGGGCGCGACTACGAGGAAATCGGCGAGGTGTGGCGGCGTCTCACCAAGGAACGCGGCGTGGATATCCGCGTCCTGAACGTGGAGCTTCTGGACACTCGCCGCCGCGCGCCGTGTGGGGCTGGCGACCTCGATCTTTCGATTGATGAGGAGCCGGCTGGCGCAAGCTGAGGAGCCGGGCGGGTTCGCGCCGCCCTGCTCAAGACGATGCAAGCCCGCTAGCGATTTCCCCGTCGTGAGAAGGCTGGCGCAAGCCCAGCCGGATATGATATACTGCGCGTTGATGCCGTACGAAGAAATCCAGCATTTCCGCCGTTATCATGGCTATGACTACAGCCGGGGCGCGGTGGTTTTCGCCACCTTCCATCTGGAACCGCGCCAGCCGCTGTTCGGGCGGATCGAAGACGGCCGGATGGTCTATTCGGCCGTCGGTCGAATCGCGGCGGCGGTCATCGAAAAGGAGAGCCACCGCACGCGCGACGCCCAGCTGAAGAGCTGGGTCGTGATGCCTGACCACATCCATCTGCGGATCTACCTGCCGCCTGGACAGGCCGCGCCGCTGAAGAAGCTCGGGCAGTTCATTTACAATGTCAAGGCGTGGACGCGCAACAACGCCCAGCGGGAACTGGGCGTGATGCTCGGCTGGCAGAAGAACTACCACGACTGGCTGTGCCTTTCGCGGGAAGTCATCGAGACGGTCGACAAGTACATCGCGAACAATCCGCTGAAGTGGTCGCTCATGCACGGCCCCCATGCGCCGCTTCGGCTGGTCGAGCCCGTGAAGGCGGCGGTCCTGCCGCGCGGCGAGTGGTGGACGGCGGCAGGGAACGTCGGCTTGCTGGACGGCAAGATCGCGGCGGTGCGGCTCTCACGGTCGATTCCCGCGCGCCTCCACGGCGAAGTGGCCGGGCGGCTAATGACGGCGGTGGAGAAGGGCTTCATCCTGGCGGGCACCTGGATTTCGCCGTGCGAGCGCGAAGTCTTTGCACAGCTGGTGCAGCGCGGTGCGGCGGTCGTGCGCGCCTCGCAAGACCCGCTGGCGATGGTCTACCGTCCCAAGGGCGACGAATCGCAGATGTTCGCCCATGGAAATTATCTGGTGCTCTCGCGTGTGGCCGCGCCCGGCACCGCGCGCGGCGTGGGCTGGCACGGTATCAATGACGCGCTGAATGCCATTGCGCTTGCGGGCGGCGGCTTGGGAATTTACGTGAAGTGCGAAGGTGGGCGGCTGCGGTGGAGCCGGGCGGGCTAGCGCCGTCCTGCTCAAGATGATGCAAGCCCGCTAGCGATTCTTCCGTCTTGAGCAGGGCGGCGCGAGCCCGCCCGGGAATTGCGCCCGCCCGCCAGAGATCCTTTCGTCTTGAGCAGGGCGGCGCAAGCCCGCCCGGGATACTCTGGCGGCGTCGTGAGAAGGCTGGCGCCAGCCCAGCCGGGGAATAAAAAATCGGCAGAAAGATATACTTTTCTGCCGATAGGGATATTTTAGCAAAAATCTTTGCCGTCCTGTCGGACAAATTCCAACTGACGCGCACAATTGAGATTTGATATACTACAGCGCATGGATGATTTCTTGAGACGGTTGGCCGAGGTGCTGGAGGTGCCGGAGGTGCGGGCGGAGGACGACTTCCGCGGATTCGACATGTGGGATTCGCTCACCGCGTTCGCGATCCGGGTGCTGATCGAGCAGCGCTACGGCCGCAAGGTGTCCGCCGAGGAGCTGAAGGCCGCGCGGACGGCGCGCGATCTCGCCGCGCTCGCGGGGGTGGCGCCGTGAAGCGGCTCGTCATCGTCGGCGCGGGCGGCTACGGCCGCGAGATGTGCGGCGCGGCGTGCGCGGGCCGGCTCCTGGGCATCGATTCCTTCGCGGTCAAGGGCTTCCTCGACGACAACCCGCACGCGCTCGACGGCTTCGCGGACTGCCCGCCGATCCTTGGCTCGCTCGCGGGCTACGCGCCGCAGGCGGACGACGTCTTCATCACCGCGTTCGGCAACCTCGCGACGCGCCGCCGCGCGGTCGAGACGCTCGCGGCGAAGGGCGCGGCGTTTGCGACGCTTGTCGCGACGAGCGCGTTTCTCGGCCCCCGCGTCACCGTGGGCGCGGGCAGCTTCATCGCGCCCGGCGTCGCGCTCACCGCCGACATCCGCATCGGCCGCCACGCGGCCGTCTTCCACAACACGTCCATCGGCCACGACGCCGTGCTCGGCGACTTCTGCCACGTCTACGCGCAATGCTCGCTCGGCGGCGCGGTGAAGATCGGCGACGGCGCGCAGGTCTTCCCCGGCGCCGTCGTCGTGCCGCGCCGGACGATCGGCGCGGGCGCGACCGTGGGCGCGGGCTCGACCGTCGTCCTGAACGTTGAACCGGGCGTGACCGTCTTCGGCTCGCCCGCCGCACCCGTGACGTGATGGCGCGCACGACCGAGCGACTGGACGCGCGCGTCAAGTTCGTCGACGCCCTCGCCGCCTGGCTCGCGGCGCGCGTGCGCCCGACGCCCGCCGGCGCCCGCTCGCTCGCGCATCTGCTCGTCATCGTGCCCACCGCGCAGTCGGGGCGGCGGCTGCGCGCCGCGCTCGCGCGGAAGCTGGGCGCGGTGGTGCCGCCCGCCGTGCGCCTCCCCGCGCAGCTCGTCGCGGGCGACGCCGCGCACGTCGCCACGCGCACCGACGAGCTGATCGCGCTCAAGGAGGCATTCGCGCTCCCCTCGTTCGACGTCGCGGCGCAGCTGAGCGACATCCGCCGCATTCTCGGCGCGAACGCGCTCGACTTCGCGGACGTGGCGGACAAGGTCGGCGCCATCCTGACGGGCGACCTCGCGGACGTCGAGATCGACCGGTGGCGGAAATTCGCCGAACAGGAGAAGACGTATCGCGCGGCGCTCGCGCGGCGCGGCTTGGTCGACCGCATCGCGGCGATGAAGACGGCGCTGGACGAACGCGCGTGGACCGTGCCGGACGAGGTGGAGGCAATCGTCCTCGCGTGCGTCCTGGAGCCGCTGCCCGTCCTGAACCGCTGGCTGGAGACGGTCGCGCGGCCGGTCGTCGAACTGCTCCCGGACAGTCCGGACGACGGATTTTCGCCGCTCAAGACGGAGCAGATCGTCCCGTGCGGCACGGGCGCGAGCGAGGCCGCGCGCGTCGCGGAGCTCTTTGCGTCGGTGCGGCCCGACGAGGCGCTGCCCGCGCTCTGCCTCGCCGACGATCAGCTCTTCCCCGAAGTGCGCGGCGCGCTGAAGGCGAAGGGCCTGAACGTCCACAACCCGTCCCGGTCGCTCCTCGCGACGTCCTCGCTCGGCCACCTCGCCGGGCAGCTCGCCGCGCTCGCGCAGGCGCGCGCCTACGACGTCTTCTCCGCGTTCATCCGCGGCGGCGACGTGCGCCGGTGGCTCTGCGCCGAGCTGAAGATGACCGAGGCCGAGATGACGGACGCGCTGAACGACCTCGACCACCGCCAGGCGGAGCTGCTGCCGGAGACGATGGACGACATCGCCGCGAAGACGAAAGGACGACTGCGGGCCATCTTCGAATTCGTCGGCGTGCAGCTGCGCAAGAAGACGCTGCGCGGCATCCTCGAATCGATCTTCCGCACGCGCATCCTCGACGAGCGCGACGGCGACGCGCGCGAATTCGTCGCCGCGGCCGAGGCGCTGAACGACCTGCTGGCCGAATGTTTCGCGCCCGACCTCGCACCCGCGACGGCGCTCGAGCTCTTTGCGCGGCGGCTCCGGGAGGCGACGTACGAGCTGGAGGCGGACGAAGGCGACGACATCTGGGCGGACGGCTGGCTGGAGCTGCCGTTCCTCGACGCGGACGAGCTCGTCGTCGCCGGCTTCCAGGAAGGGTGCGTCCCCGAAAGCGTCGTCGGCCACGCATTCCTGCCCGATGCGCTCCGGCGCGGCCTGGGGCTGCCCGACAACGCATCGCGCGCGCGCCGCGACCTCCGGATCCTGAACATTGCGCTCGCCTGCCGCGCGCCGGCGGCCGTCACGTTCCTCTTTCACGCCATCGACGCGCAGGGCGACGTCGTCAAGCCCTCGCGGCTCCTCTTCTCGTGCGCGGACGACCGCGAGCTCGCGCGGCGCGTCCGGCGCTTCTACGGCGCGCGGGCCGGGACGGGCGCGACGCGCGCGGCGGATCTGCCGCGGGCGTGGCGGCTGAAGCTGCCCGACAGCTACGCGAAGAACGGCTTCGTCGCGTTCACGTCGCCGTCGAGCCTCGACCTCTATCTGCACTGCCCGTTTACGTTCCTCCTGAAAAAGACGTTCGGCGAGCGCGCGGAATACGACGCGGCGGAGCTTGCGGCCTACGAGTTCGGCAACCTGATCCACGACGCGCTGGAGAAGTGGGGCGCGGGCGCGCTGAAGGAGTCGACGGACTCGGCGGCGATCGCGGCGGAGCTGGCGGAGCATGTCGACGCGTGGCTCGCCGAACGCTTCGGCGCGAACGTGCCCGCGATCGTCGCTTTGCAGGGCGAGTCGGCCAAGCGGCGGCTGCGGAATTTCGCGGCGGTGCAGGTCGCGTGGCGCGCGGCGGGCTGGCGGATCGTCGCGACGGAAGGCAAGCTCGCGTACGGCCTCGTGCGCGCGAAGGGGACGACGCAGATCAGCGGCCGCTTCGACCGCGTCGACTTCAACGACGCGACGGGCGAGTGGTGCGTCATCGACTACAAGACGTGGGACACGGCGGAGCGCGCGAGCGCCTACGACGCGAAGACGGGCGAATGGAACAGCCTCCAGCTGCCGCTCTACTGCGCGATGATGGACGCGGACCGGTCGGACCTCTTCAAGTCGGCGACGCGCGAGAAGATCAAGTCGGCGTACTGCATCCTCGGCAAGACGAAGGACGCGGTGGGCTTCTCGCCGCTGATGACGGGCGACCTCGTGCCCGACGCGGAGAAGAAGATTCTCGACATCCTGGAGCGGATCGAGCGCGGCATCTTCTGGCCGCCGTCGCCGACGAAGGAATGGCGGCACGACTTTGCGGACTGGTTCGGTGCGGATCTGGCCGAAAGCGTCGATCCCGAATGGCTGGCGCGGCAGGAAGGGAGGCTCGGCGATGACGGCGAATGAGCTCATCGAGGCGTCGGCAGGCACGGGCAAGACGCAGGCGCTCGCCGAGCGGCTGATCGCGCTCCTGCGCGCGGGCGTGCAGCCGCAGGAGATCGTCGCGCTCACGTTCTCGCGCGCGGCGGCGGGCGAGATCTTCGAGCGGTTCGTCTCGCTCCTCGCCGCGCGCGTCGCGGACCATCCCGATGACGCCGCGCTCCTGCGCGCCGTCATCGACACGCAGCACCTTTCGCAGATCGGCACGCTCGACAGCTTCCTCATGCGGATCGTCC
Source organism: Verrucomicrobia bacterium UBA7008 (assembly GCA_002449695.1). Classification (GTDB taxonomy): domain Bacteria; phylum Verrucomicrobiota; class Kiritimatiellia; order RFP12; family UBA1067; genus UBA1067. The sequence goes on from DJXI01000068.1 coordinate 13,969, forward strand.
GCTCCTTCCCGCTGGAGCTGGGGCTGACCGGCGAGCTGGAGATCATGGACGCGTACCGCGCGGCGGGCGAATCGGCGCGCGTCTCGTTCGGCGTCCTGCGCAGGACCGACGCGCAGGTGAAGCGCGCGTTCGTCGAGGCGTTCGCGCTCGCGATGAACCGCGAGGACGTGCGCAGCTTCGCGCAGTCGTACCGCACGTTCGTCGCGGCGTGGCACGAGCAGGTGCTCGCGTTCCCCGACGCGGCGGCGTGGGGCGAGGCGCGGACGATCTGGGGCGATGCGTCGCCGTTCGCGCTTGCGACGGAGGCGGACCTCGCCCGCGCGGCCGACGCGCTCGCGACGTTCGACGGCCACGGCCCCAAGTGGGACGGTTTCGTCCGGTGGGTGCGCGACTTCCGCGGGCGCTTCGGCGCGCCGACGGGCTTTGCGAAGAAGTTTCTGGAGCAGGACGACATCTTCAGCGGCGCGACGGTCGCGTTCACCTTCAACCGCAAAGAGCACGTCTTCGCGGGCGCGGAGCTCGCGGCGGTCCGCGGCGCTTTTGCCGCGGTCTTCGGCTACGTGCTGCGGCTCAAGCTGGAGCTCGCGCGCGGCGTCTACGCGCTCATCGCGGCCTACGAGCGCGCGTACGCGCGGCAGGTGCGCGCGAAGGGGCGGCTCGTCTTCGCGGACATCCCGCGGCTCATGGCGCAGCTCGGCACGGCGGAGCGTCTCGCGCTCGAATACCGCATGGACGCGAAGATCCGCGCGTGGGCGCTCGACGAGTTCCAGGACACGTCGCGCGAGCAGTGGCGGGCCCTGCGGCCGCTCATCGACGAGGCGACGCAGTCGGACGGCGAGAAGAGCGTCTTCATCGTCGGCGACCGCAAGCAGGCGATCTACGGCTGGCGCAACGGCGACGTCGGGATCTTCCGCGGCGAAAAGGCGAGCGGCCGCTACCGCGTGGGGGCGCTCGCGAAGACGTACCGGTCGGGGCCCGCCGTCGTCGAGGCGGTCAACCGCGTGTTCGTGCACGGCCGGTTGAAAGAGGATTTTGCGGACTGGGAGGCACCCGAGCACGCGAGCGCGCGGCCGGACCTCGGCGGATTCGTGCAGACGTTCGACGCGCCGGGCGGCACGATGGAGGATTTCGTCGAGCCGGTCTACAATGCGCTCGCCGCCGTCGATCCCGTCCGGCGCGGCCTCACCGCCGCGGTGCTCGTGCGGAACAACCGGTTCGGCGCGCTCCTGGCCGACCGCCTCAAGCAGAAGGGGTTCGCCGACGTCGTCTGGGAAGGCGAAAGCGACGTTCTCGATACGCCCGCGCTGCAGGGGTTTCTCGATCTCGTGGCGCTCGCCGACCATCCCGGCGATCTGCAGGCGTACCGCCACTTTCTGCAGACGCCGCTCGCGGCCGTGTACGGCAGCGCGACGGACGACGCGGCGCGTCTGTCGGCGGACTGCGCGCGGGCGTTCACGACGCGCGGGCTCGTGCGCGTCTTCCGCGAACTGCGCGCGCGCCTGCCGGAGGATCCCGACGCGGCGTGGAGCGCCGGCACGGAGGAGCGGTTCACGGAGATGGTGCGCGCGGCGGCGGAATTCGAGCTCGCGCTCGAGCCGGGGATGCGCCTCTCCGATTTCATCGCGTTCGTCCGCGCGCGGCGCACGCGCAATCTCGCCGAAGCGGGCCGGGTGAAGATCATGACGATCCACCGCTCGAAGGGGCTCGGGTTCGATTACGTCATCCTGCCGCTCTACGAGTACGAGCCGCTCGACGGCGAACCGGACAATCCGCTCGCGTCCGCGTCGTGGATCCTGCCCGATCCCGGGCGGCGGGTCGTGGCGGCGGATCCGGTGCTGGCGGCGGCCGCGGCCGCGCGCAACGAGCGCGTCTGGCAGGAGGCGCTCTGCACCTATTACGTGGCGATGACGCGCGCGAAGCGGGCGATGACGATCATCCTGAATCCGCCGAAGAAGACGGGCGGGCGCCGCCGCTTTTCGGATTACGTGCGCGAGTCGCTGCCGGAGGAGATCGGCAATCGCGAATGGCATCGGGAAGAGTTGAGAGTGGAGAGTGGAGAGTTGAGAGTGGAAAAGGAGACAGCTTCCGCAACTCTCAATTCTCAACTCTCAACGCTCAACTTCCTCCGCGCCAGGCGCGCGCCGCTCCGTCGGCGGATGCCGTCGCAGCAGTTCCAGTCGGGCATGTCGGCGGGCGAGCTGTTTGTGCCGACGCCGGCGCGCAGCGCGGCGATGCGCCGGGGCGTCGAGGAACATGCGGCGCTCGCGGCGATTGAATGGATCGATCCGGCCGCGCCGAAGGACGACCGCGAGCGGGCGATCCTGGCGGATGCGCGGCGCGCGGCGTTCGTGAAGCCGGCGGGGTTTGTCGAGCTGTGGCGCGAGCGCGCGTATGAGCGGACGGCGGACGGCACGTGGGAGTCGGGCGTCATCGACCGCGTCGTGTTCACGACGGACGGCGCGACGATCTACGACTTCAAGACGAACCGGCCGCGGCGCGACGAGACGCCCGAGGCGTTCGCCGCGCGGATGCACCGGACGTATGCGCCGCAGCTGGCGGCCTACCGCCGCGCCGTCGTCGCGCTGACGGGACTGAAGGAGGAGAAGATCGCGACGCAGCTGCTCCTCTCCGCCCCGCCCTACGCCGTCGACACGACGCTTTGCTCGGATTCTAGGAGTCTAGGCATCTAGAAGTCTAGGATTCTAGAGACAGCCGGCGCGGGACGGGTTGACGGTGGGGGCGATATATGATAAACTTTATCTTCACATGCGACTATAGCTCAATTGGATAGAGCGTTGGCCTCCGAAGCCGAAGGTTGCTGGTTCGATCCCAGTTAGTCGCACCATTCTTTTAGGGAAAATCCGCCCGCACAATGTACAGCGATATCTCAGTCTGGACGGCCGCGCTCTTCATCCTCGGAGGGCTGGCGGCGCTGGCGTGGTCAAGCGACCGCTTCGTCGTCGGCGCGGCGGCGCTCGCCCGCGACCTCGGCGTGTCGCCGTTCGTCGTCGGCATGGTCATCGTCGGTTTCGGAACGAGTGCGCCGGAGCTCCTCGTCAGCACGTTTTCGGGGCTCGCGGGCCACACGAACCTCTCGCTCGGCAACGCCTACGGCAGCTGCGTCTTCAACATCGCGGGCATCCTCGGCGTCGCCGCGCTCGTGCGGCCGCTCGTCGTCAAGCCGACGATCCGCAGCCTCGCGGTGCCGATCCTCCTCGGCATCACCGCCGTCTCGTCGCTGCTCCTGCGCGACGGCGTGCTCTCGCGCGCCGATGCGTTCGGCCTCCTGGCCGCCTTCGCCGTCATCCTGCCCGTCTACTGCAAGGTCGACAAGGCGGGCGGCGGCGAGCCGGACGATGCGGATGACGTGCCGCTCTCGACGCCGCGCGCCATCCTCTGGACGGTTGTCGGGCTCGTCGTCATGGTCGGCGCGTCGCACCTGCTCGTGTGGGGCTCCGTCGACTTCGCGCACGCGCTCGGCGTGAGCGACCTCATCATCGGGCTCACCATCGTCGCGATCGGCACGTCCGTCCCCGAGCTCGCCTCCGCCATCGCCGCCGCGCGCCGCAACGAGGCGGAGCTCGTCCTGGGCAACATCGTCGGCTCCAACATCTTCAACATGCTCGCGGTCGTCGGCATCGCGGGGGCGATCTCGCCGTCCGCCGACTTTTCGCGCTACGTGGTGACGCGCGACCTGCCGATCCTCCTGGCGATGACGGCCTTGATCGCCGTCTTCGGGCGCAGCCGCGCCGGCCGCCGCGCGCCCGGTGTCGTTTCGCGCGGCGAGGGGGCGGTCTGGACCGCGGCGTTCGTGGCGTACATGGCGTTGACAATCTGGCAGGAGGTTTTTCAGCATGGCTAAGGTGATTGCAATCGACGGTCCGAGCGGCGCGGGCAAGTCCAGCGTCTCGCGCCTTGTCGGCGAACGGCTCGGCTTCCTTCACGTCGACTCGGGCGCGCTCTACCGCATCATGACGTGGCAGGCGCTCGCGCACGGCGTGGCGACCGCCGATCCCGCCGCCGTCGCCGCGTTTGCGGCGGAGGTCGCGATCGACTGCCGCCCCGAGGACGGCCGCATCGCCTACTACGTCAACGGCGAAGCGCCCGGCAACCGCATCCGCACGCCCGAGATCAACGCGCACGCGAGCGAAGTCGCGACCGTCAAGGCCGTGCGCGACCGCGTGACGGCGCTTCTGCGCGGCCTGACGCGGTACGGCGACCTCGTCGTGGAGGGGCGCGACATCACGACGGCCGTCTTTCCCGATTCGCCCGCGCGCTTCTACCTGACCGCGTCCGCCGAGGCGCGCGCGCGCCGCCGCCAGAAGGAAGAGGTCGAGAAGGGCATCGCCAACCAGTCCGCCGAGGCGGTCAAGGCGTCGCTCCTCGCGCGCGACCGGATGGATTCGACGCGCCAGTATGCGCCGCTGAGGAAGGCGGACGGCGCGTTCGAGATCGATTCGAGCGACCTCACGCTGGACGAGGTCGTCGCCACCGTCCTCGCCGCGCTCCCGGCCGATTGGCGGCGATGAAGTTTTCGGTCAGGCTCTGTTTCGTTCTCCTCGCGCTCTATCTCGGCGCGGCGCTCTTCGGCGAGGTGCAGTACCGCGTCGCGCGCGTGCGCGACGTCACGCCCGCCTACAACGTCGTCGACACCGAGGCGCGCTACCTGCCGCCGTCGCGCGAACACTGGCTCGGCACCGACAACCTCGGCCGCTCCGTCGCCCTGCGCCTCGTGCAGGGCACGCGCATCGCCTTCCACGTCGGCATCATGACCTCCCTCATCGCGATTCCGCTCGGCGTCGTGCTGGGGCTGCTGGGCGGCTACTTCGGCGGCAGGGTCGATTCGTTCGTCGTCTGGCTGTGCGCGACCGTCGCGTCGATGCCGGGGCTCCTCTTCATTCTCGCCATCTCGCTCGTCGTGGGGCAGGGGCTGCTCGGCATCTATCTCGGCATCGGCTTCACGACGTGGGTCGGCGTCTGCCGCACGATCCGCGCGGAGGTGATGAAGCACGTCGGCCGCGCCTACGTGCAGGCGGCGAAGACGCTCGGCTATTCGCACGCGCGCATCATGTTCCGCCACATCCTGCCGAACGTCGCGCACATCATCCTCATCCAGTTTTCGATCCGCTTCCCGTCGGCCGTGTCGACCGAGGTCTTCATCTCGTTCCTCGGCATCGGCGTCGAGGGCGAGCCGAGCTGGGGCATCATGATCAACAACGCGCGCCTCCGCCTCTGGCAGGGCGTCTGGTGGGAGATGACGTTCACGACGCTCGCGATCTTCATCCTCGTGCTCGTCTTCAACCATCTCGCGGACTGGTTGCGCGACCGCCTCGATCCCGCCTTGCGCAGCGAGCGGTAGAAGTGATAGAATGTGACGAAAGGAAAACGAATATGCAGACACTCGGCATCGACGCCTCCACCCAGGGCATCAAGGCGCTCGTCTACGACACCGACACGCGCACGGTCGTCACGACCGTCGCCGTCAACTTCGGCCGCGACCTCCCCGAATTCAACTCGCCCGACGGCTTCCTCCCGAACGCCGATCCGCTCGTGCGCCGCGCCGACCCGCGGATGTGGCGCGCCGCGCTCGACCGGGTGCTCGCGAAGCTCCAGGCCGCGGTCGACACGTCGCGCATCGCGGCCGTCGGCGGCGACGGGCAGCAGCACGGCAGCGTCTATCTGAACGACCGCTGGGACGCGTCGATGGACGGCGACTACTTCGCGCGCGCCGTCTCGCCGATCTGGATGGATTCGTCGACGGCCGCCGAATGCCGCGCGCTCGACGCGCGCTTCGGCGCGGCGCTTCCGGCGCGCACGGGCTCGCCCGCGATCGAACGCTTCACGGGGCCGCAGATCATGAAGTTCGCGAAGGACGATCCCGCCGCGTTCGCCGCCACGACGCGCATCCACCTCGTCAGCTCCTTCCTCTGCTCGCTCCTGGCGGGCGAGGACGCGCCCGTCGACATCGGCGACGGCGCGGGCATGAACCTCCTGAACCTCGCGACGCTCGACTGGGACCGCGAGATCTGCGACTTCATCTCGCCCGACCTCGCGGCGAAACTGCCGCGGATCGCGCGGCCCGGCGAAAAGACGACGCTGAAGCTCGCGCCGTACTTCGCGAAGTTCGGACTCACGCCCGGCATTCCCGTCGTGCCGTTCACCGGCGACAATCCCGCCTCGCTCGTCGGCACGGGCGCGGACAGGCCGGGCGTCGCCGTCGTCTCGCTCGGCACGAGCGACGTCTTCTTCGCGGCGATGGACCGCTTCCGGACCGACCCCGACGGCTGCGGCCACGTGTTCGGCAACCCGTCCGGCGGCTACCTGTCGCTCGCGTGCATCAAGAACGGCTCGCTCGCGCGCGAGAAGGTGCGCGCGCTCGTCGGCTGCGACTATGCGTTCTTCGACGAGGGCGCGTTCGCGGAGGTCGGCGCGCGGGCGAAGGACCTGCGCGCGTTCCCGTATTTCGAAAGCGAGATCACGCCGCTCCATCCGGCGACCGGCATCGAGGCGAACTTCGACTGGGAGAAGGCGAGCGCGGCGGAGAAGGTTGTGTCGGTCATCCGCGGCCAGGTGCTGAACCTCTTCGAACGCACGCGCTGGATCGGCGCGTTCGACGTCATCCGCGTGACCGGCGGCGCGAGCCGCTCGAAGGGCCTGCGGGAGACGATCGCGGACGTTTTCGGCGCGCGCGTCGAGACGCTCGACGTGCCCGATTCGGCCGCGCTCGGCGGCGCGCTCCTCGCGGCGAGGGCGCTCGCGTGACGCCGCTCAACCGAGCGACGTGCGCGGCGATCGCGCCCTATGCCGTGTGGATGGGGCTCATGTTCGCGCTTCCGGCGACGGCGCTCGGCTATGCGGTGCGCACGGCTGCGACGCTCGCGGTGCTGGTGTGGTGTGGCCGAACACAGTTCGGTCCTCTCCACGAGTTGCGCAAGCCGGTGGTGAGCGGGGTGCTCGTGGGGCTCGCGGTGTGCGCGCTGTGGATTTTCCCGGAGCAGTTCGCGTGGTACCGCGAGACGAGCTTGATGAAGCTCGTCGGCCTCGCGCCCATGGCGGCGGCGGAAACGGCCTCGCCCTACGATCCGGCGACGTGCGGCTGGCCGCTCACGCTCGTGCGGCTCGCGGGCAGCGCGTTCGTGATCGCGCCCGTGGAGGAGATTTTCTTCCGCTCGTTCCTCTACCGCCGGCTGCAGAACCGCGACTGGACGAACGTGCCGCTGAACCGCTTCGATCTGTCGGCCTTCCTCTGGATGGTCGGCCTCTTCGCGCTCGAGCACGACACGCGGCTGATGGCCGGCGCGATGGCGGGCGTGTTCTACGGCGCGCTCGCGATCCGGCGCGGGCTCGGCGCGGCCATCGTGGCGCACGTGACGACGAACCTCGCGCTCGGCCTCTTCGTGATCGCGACGCGCCAGTGGGGGTTCTGGTGACGATGCGCCCGCCGCCCGAGACGCGCCTTGTCTGCGGCGTGCGCGCGCGCGTGGCGCGGAACTTCTTCGAGCGTGCGCGGGGGCTCATCGGCGTGCGCGCGCTCGCGCCGGGCGAAGGGCTGCTTATTCCGAAGTGCAACGCGATCCACACCTGCTTCATGCGCCTGACGATCGACGCGACGTTCCTCGACAGGGACGGGCGCGTCGTCAAGACGGTGCGCAACATCCGTCCGGGACGTTTTTTCGTCTGGGGCGGCTGGCGCGCAGCGAGCGTGCTGGAGACGGCGAGCGCCTAGCCTCGCGGTTGAAACCGTCACCTCGGGCGAGAATCACGGATCAGCGCGGGCGCTCCTGTTCCCGGAATGAATCGGGATTGCGTCCCTCGTATTTACGGAAGACGCTGCGGAAGTAGCTGCTGGAGGAAAAGCCGGTTTCTTTTGCGATGGCGGCGATCGTTTTCGGGGTTTGCGCAAGCAGCTCCTTCGCCTTTCGGATGCGCAGGCGGGTGAGGTATTCGTTTGGCGTCAGCCCCGTGTGCTCCTTGAAGAGCTGGAAGAGGCGCGTGCGCCCGTAGCCCATCTTCAGCACGAGCGCGTCGCTTGTAATCTGTTTCGCGTATTTGGCTTCCAGAAAGCGCACGGCTTCGTCCATCATCTGCGGCTGCGGCGAGGCGAGCGGCTTTGAGAGCGTGTCGGCGACATAGTACAGGATGGTGCAGCACAGCGCGCGCAGCAGTCCGCGCGCGGACGACGACAGCCGGCCGACCTTGAGAAGGCGCACCAGCTCCTTCACCGGCGGGAGTAGCCGGGAGTCAAGACGGAACGGTCGCGACGACATGGCCGCGAGGCGGTCGAGGAAGTTGTCGAGATCCGCCGGGGCGAAGACCCGGAAGTGGTGCCGCGTCGACGCCGGACGCGAGATATGGAGCCCCAGCCGCTCGCAGGGCGTGTCGGTGCCGTCCTTGAGGACATGAAGCGTGTTGGCGGGGATGACGAGCCCCGACGACGCACCGATCGTCACTTCGCCTTTGTCGTCGATTTTGTAGGTCAGGCTGCCTTTCAGACAGAAAATCAGCTCCATGTGCGGGTGTCGGTGCGGCGTCATGGCGACCGCACGGGACGACGACCACCCGGTGATGCCGGTCAGCCAGACAAGATCGATGTCCTTTCGGGCCAGTTTCAGACTGACGTTTTCATATCCTTCATTCTTCATGCCCACAGTTTACCATAAGAAAACCAAAAAATCGTTCACGGTACGATTTCTTTTGCCGGGCATGGTATACTTTCCGGCAACAGCATGCACAAAGGGATGCGTATGGAAAAACAGTTTGTCGCACGGGGCGTCATTCCGCCCATGGTCACGCCGCTCGACCCGGACCGCCGCCTCGATGCCGCCGGGCTGTCGCGGCTCGTCGAGCATATCCTGTCGGGCGGCGTCCACGGACTCTTCCTGCTCGGCACCACGGGCGAGGCGACCGACCTCGATTATGACCTGCGCCGCGATCTGGTCCGCCGCGTCTGCGACCAGGTCGCCGGGCGCGTGCCTGTCCTGGTCGGCGTGACGGACACGGTGTTCGACGAGTCCGTGCGAATGGCGGACTGGGCGCGCGCCTGCGGCGCGGCGGCCGTCGTGGCCGCGCCGCCCTACTATTTCGCCGCCGGCCAGCCGGAGCTGCTGGCGTACTACCGGCGTCTTGCGGACGCGCTGCCGCTTCCGCTGTTCCTGTACAACATGCCGTCGCAGGTCAAAGTGTCCATCGCGGTCCCGACGGTTGTCGCGCTCGCGCGCCATCCCGGCATCATCGGCCTCAAGGACTCGTCGGGCAACATCGGCTATTTCAACGCCTGCCGCTACGCGCTGCAGGACGATCCCGCGTTCAGCATCCTGATGGGGCCGGAGGAGGCGATGGGCGAAGCGGTGCTGATGGGCGCGGCGGGCGGCGTCGCGGGCGGCGCGAACATGTTTCCGCGCCTGTTCGTCGACCTGTACGAAGCCGCGGTCGCGCACGATGTCGACACGGTCGTGGCGCTGCAGCGGCGCGTCATGCGGATCTCGTCGCTCATCTACGGGATCGGCCACCACAACTCCAGTTTTGTCAAGGGCGTGAAGTGCGCGCTGTCGCTGATGGGCGTGTGCGGCGACATGCTGGCCGCCCCGCGCGAACCGTTCAACGCATCCGATCGCGAGATGGTGCGTCAGCGGCTCTGTGAACTGGGAGTGCTGCGATGAGGACGGTCGATCTGGTCATCCTCGCGGCCTATCTCGTCGGCGTGACGGTCTTCGGCTGCTCGTTCTACTTCCGCCGGAGCGCGCAGGGGACGGCCGGCTTCGTCGCGGGCGGCGGACGCGTGCCGAGCTGGGCGATCGGGCTGTCCATCTTCGCGACGCTCGTTTCGTCGATCTCGTTTCTCGCGCTCCCGGCAAAAGCGTTCGCCGCGAACTGGAACGCGCTCGTCTTCTCGTTCACGGTTCCGCTGACGGCCGTCGTCGCCGCGTTCGCGTTCGTCCCGCTGTATCGAGGTCTTAATTCGGTCTCTGCCTACGCTTTCCTCGAACAGCGCTTCGGCCCGTGGGCCAGGATGTACGGCAGCGCGTGCTTCCTCGTCATGCAGACGGCGCGCTCGGGCGTCATCCTCTATCTTCTGGCGCTGCTGCTCAGGACGCTCTTCGGCTGGCCGGTGCCCGCGATAATACTCGTGGTTGGGTTGACGACCTGCGTCTATTCTATGCTTGGCGGCGTGCTGGCTGTAATCTGGACGGACGCGATTCAGTCGATCGTTCTCATCGCCGGCACGCTTCTCTGCATCGGCGTGCTCGTCTTCGCCATGCCGGACGGCATTGGCGCGGCGGTCGGTCGTATTGTTGCGGAAGGCAAGATGTCGCTCGGTTCGTTCTCGCTTTCGGACTGGGCGTCCGAGACGTTCTGGGTGACGTTCATCTACGCGGTGTTCATCAATCTGCAGAACCTCGGCATAGACCAGAGCTACACACAGCGGTACATTTCGGCCAAGAACGGACGCGACGCAGTGAAGTCTGTTTGCTTCGGGAGCTTCTTGTATCTCCCGGTCACGTTCTGCTTCGTCGCAATCGGGACGCTCCTTTGGGCTTACTACACAGGCCGTCCAGGGGCGCTTCCCGACGAGGTGGCCGCAGTCAAGGATTCGGTGTTCCCCTATTTCATAGTGCATTCATTGCCTGTAGGGGTGACAGGGCTCCTCGTCGCGGCGATAGTCGCGGCGGCGATGAGCACCGTTTCGGCCACGCTCAACTCCGGCGCGACGGTCATCATGGAGGACTGGTTCCGCCGCTATCTGAGGCCGGCGGCCTCCGAGCGTTCGTGCGTCGCGGTGCTGCGCGCCTCCACCGTTCTGCTCGGCGTCGCGTCGATGGCCATCGCGTTCGCGGTCATCGGCGTGGAATCCGCCCTGTCCACCTGGTGGATGCTTCAGAGCGTCCTGTCGGGCGGAATGCTGGGGCTCTTTTTGCTTGGATGCGCATCGCGGCGCGTCACTTCCGCTCAGGCCGCCGTGGCGACGCTGCTCGGCGTTGGAGTCGTCGCATGGGTAGTGTTCTGGCAGAAGACGTTCCATGCCAATCTGTCGATCGTGTTCGGCACGGTCGTGCTCTTCGCGTCGGGTCTGGGCCTGGCGGCGTTGCGGCGGAGGGCGTCGTGATGCCGGTGCGCGGTATCGTCTTCGACTACGGCGGCGTGCTGGCGAGATGGCCTGTCCCGGCGGACTTCTCGCCCGTGGCGGAGGCGGTGGGGCTTACCTGGCGGATGTACGAGGCCGGGTTCGCCCGGTATCGCCGTGCATACGACGGCGGCGAGCTGTCCTGCCGCGACATGTACGCGCGCATCCTCGCCGACAACGCGCTCGCGGCGGACGCCGCGCAGCTGGCCGCTCTGGTGCGCGCCGACGACGACAGCTGGACGCATCCGGTGCCCGAAGTCCTCGCGTGGATGCGGGAGCTGAAGGCCGCCGGTTACCGCATCGGCATTCTGACCAACATGGAGGCGGGCTACTTCGCGCGCTGCTTCAGGATCCATTTCGCGGCGCATCTCGCCCTAGCGGACGCGGTGGTCGTCTCGGGCGTCGAGGGCGTGACGAAGCCGGACGCCGCCATCTACCGCCTGATGGAGCGGCGCATCGGTCTCGCGCCCGCGGAACTCGTGTTCATGGACGACATGCCCGGCAATGTCGCGGGGGCCCGCCGTCTCGGGTGGAACGCCTTCCGCTTCACCTCCTGCGCCGCCGCGCGCGCCGCGCTCGCGCGCCTCGCCGGGACGGATTTGGATGTTTGCTAAAATCGTACACTAAATGAATTTAACGATTTGGAATGGTACAATGTCCGCGTAAGATTGCCTCAGATACTACCCAAACGACAAGCAACAGGAGGGTCGAAAATGAGTAAAATGTCTTGTGCAAAGATGGTCAGCGTCACATCTCTGATGCTGGCATCTGTCATGTGCGGCGGCATGTCAAAGGCGGGCACCGCAATTTCGCTTGTGCCCGGCAGCGAGACCAATGCGCAAATAACTGAGTCGCTCTTGACGGATGTGACGGTTGCGGGCGACTCGGATTTCACCTGGGAGGCATGGGTGAATCCGGGCTCTGACACGTTGGCTGAGAATCGGGTTATGGGTCAGACGGACTGGAGTTCAGAGGGTCGGCTCATACTCGAGCTTCGCAAGCATTCGTCGACAGACGGCGCAAACAAAGCCGTGCTCTTCTACAGAGCGGACAACGCCAACTATCGTTCTCAATCGCCGACCGCCGTTATACCGAAAGACGCGTGGACGCACCTTGCCGTGACGAGAAGCGGCTCGACACTTTGCGTCTATGTCAACGGTTCTCTGGACTCAACCGAAACGAATTATGACGGACCTTTGCCGACGGCGCTTTCTGGATATCCGATTACATTTGGTTTCGGCTATGCATTCAACGGGTCTCTTGCCGATGTGCGTCTCTGGTCGTGCGTGAGGACGGTCGATCAGATAAAGAGCGGCATGCAGACGCGCCTTGTCGGAAACGAGCCCGGTCTCGAAGGATATTGGCCAATGACAGAAGGCGCGGGGCTCCCGGTCAACGCGGTGACGTCTGCCTCCGTCACGCGGAACGGCTATGACGGGACGGCAGAGAAAGGCACGATGGCGTGGACGACCGGCTTTGATGTTTTCGAAAGCGCTGACGTCGTGACCTATACCACGACGGCACCCGGCGGGAAGTGGAGTGAGATCGCATGGCAGCCCGGCATCCCTGTGCTAGGAAAGGGTGCAAAGATCGTGCTCTCCGGTGCCGGAACATACGAGAACGATCTGGGCGTCTTCACGCTCAACGCGCTGTCCTTCACCAAGGCCGCGACGCTGACGGGCGACCAGCTCGTCTTTGCGGCGAACGGTGCCGACAACCCGACGCTTTCGACAACCGGTGCCATCGTCTGCAACGTCAACACGGCGATGCGTCTCAATGCGCCTTTGACCATGACAGGCAACCATGCGAGCGGATCGCTGCGTCTGAACGGGGCCGTCTCCGGCACGGGCGATATCATTCGCGCCCCGACAGTTGACAAAGTAACTGACTACCTGAATGGTGACAACTCCGCATGGAGCGGCAATTTTGACAATCGGCTCGGACATCTTGTCGTTTCAAACGGAACGAATCTCGGAATGAGCTCATACATTTCGACGAACACGACGCCGAACGGGGTCAAGAGGCTGAACATCTACGGCGACGGCAATACATTCGCCTGCGGACTGCGTCTGGCTGGGACGGCGGGCGGTTCAGGAGGCCGTCTCTACCTTTTCGGCTCCACGACGTTCAACGGCGATGTCTTCGTCGATAACACGGAGGTTTACGCCAAGAGCGAGAATTCCAATCCCATCGCCATTAAGTTCGCCAAGGGTGTCTCAAAGGCGGGTTTGTCGGCGTCGTCACTCAAATTTGGCAGCGCCGGCTTTGTGAACGGGACGGTGGAGTTCGGAGGTGCACTGGCAATCGGCGGAGTCTTGACCGTCAACACCGGGAACGCGGCACGCCCGTTGGCGGTCAAACTGTCGGCGACCGGGAATGACTTCTCGCAGTTCGATGGTTATTATGGCGCTTCGCTCGTGTGCGCCGCCGCCGGTGCCTATCCGGAGAACGCATCGTTCGGCTCGTCGGCTGCCAACGCCGGCGCGACGATCGATGTCTGCGGCACTGCCCAGACTCTGGGATCCTACATGGGAGGCGTCTATGTCATAGCCAACTCGACGCTAGGGACGAAGCCAGTGGTACGCATTTGCCAGGAGACGGATAATGACTCTGCGCAGCTGTCAACGTCCGGGGGACTTCATCTTGTCAAAGACGGGCCGGCTTTGCTTGCCGCAACCAACTCATTCTTTGTCGCAGGAACGTTGGAGGTCGCCGCGGGGACATTGCGCCTGGCGGTCCCGACCGGATACGGGCGTCTGGCCGATGCGGTGATTGTCCGCCAAGGAGCAGTGCTGGATCTCGGCGGCAATACGTTCGCCTGCGGATCGTTCATCTTGGACGGCGGCGAAATACGCAACGGAACGCTTGTTTCGGATCGTGTCGAGATTGACGGCGGAACTGTCGCCGCCGCGATGCTGGGCGCGGACTGCCAGGCGGCCGGGACTGTTGCCTACACAATGCCTCGGGTTGCGGCAAAAACGCTTTCCAAGGAGGGGCTGGTGTTTTACATGCCGTTCGACTCGGCTGAAACTTATCTGAAGGCCGAAGGCCCGGATAACGTGACGCTGGAGTGCAAGGCGACTGTGAAAAATACGGGCAATAACGGCACGGCGACATGTGATACGCAAGAAAAACGGTTCGGCTCGGGGAGCCTTTATCTGAACGGAACCTGGCCGCTTGTTCCGACAGGCGGGACGCTTCTGGAGGGGACTGAGTTCCCGGCCAGCGTCCCGACCGGCAACCATCCGTACACGGTGGCGTTTTTCTACAAGATACCCGCAACATCGAAATCGTATGCCGCAGGCATGATCGGCTATGGCAAGCGCGAGACCGGTCTGTGCAACAACTATTCGATGATCAATCTGCAGAGTTTGGGGTACGATTATTTTGCGACAATCAATAACTATTACTATGGGCGTGACGCGCGGTTTGAACTTGGGCACAATGTTTCAAGGCAGGATGGCGAATGGCACAGTATCGTCTCTACCTGGGACGGCTCCGTCTGCCGGCTTTACGATGATGGCGTGGAGGTCTCTGCGTTTTACTCCAACCAGCATGTGCCGAATGTGTCGCCCGAATACTTCTGGATTGGCAGCACGCTGAACGGCAATGCCTGGCTTGGATGGCTGGACGATGTGGCGATCTTCAACCGTGCCGTGTCTGCGGACGAGGCGCTGGCGTATCATCTGTATGGCGTCGCCGGCGCTGAAGATTCGCATGTCAATGGCATCAATGTCGCGGCGGAATCCACGCTCACTCTGACGACATGCGATCTGACGGACGGCCTTGCGCTTTATCTGCCGTTCGATTCTGAAGAGACATGCCTGAAGGATCAGGGGCCGGACAAGGTAAACTTTACTTGCGAGCCTACGCCAGGTGTGGCGAATCAGAATACGCAAGGCGTCGCGGCATACACGCCTAGCGGAAAATTTGGCGCGGGATGCGTCTATCTGGATGGCAAATCGCCGCTGGTCGCAGACAAGTTCCCGGCTCATGTGCCGACAGGTGCGAAGCCGTATACTTTCGCGTGCTGCTTCAAGGCAACTGTAAGGAACAATATGATGGCGCTTGCAGGCTATGGCGACATGGCGAGCAACAAGGGTGTTTCGTTCTGGACGTCAAACAATGACGGCAGGTATATATGCACGTTTACAGACGATTACTATAACAATGGCTACAGGGTCATCATCGACACCGGCGTAAGTCACAACGATGGAGCGTGGCACACGTTCGTTTCAACTTGGAACGGAGAGACTTGGCGCTATTGGCTCGACGGGGCAGAACTTGAATATTCCACGACGCGCGGTGCCCCAGACATCGGTTCGACATACTTCTATGTCGGTGGCGGAATTCGCGGTACGCGCACATGGTTCGGCTGGCTGGACGAGGTCGCGATCTGGGACCGTGCTCTATCGGATGCCGAGGTCGCAACCTACAACGCGGTCGGTGTTGCGAATTGTCGGACCGACACGTCTGCTTCGGTCCGCATTTCGACAGGCGCAACGCTGGTCGCTCCGAGCGGGCTGAAGCTTGCGGGCACGCTGACATCTGCTGGAACGATTGATGGCGACCTCGTTCTTGCGGATGGCGCGCGGATCGTGCAGACGGCTGGCCCGACGCCGTCCGTGACCGGCAACGTGACAATCGAGGGCACCGGCTCGTTTGTCCCGCTTTCACTGCCGACGAAGGAGAACAATTCGCCGACATGGGAGATTCTTCAGACTCTTGGTGGATTCGACGGCGAAGCTGATGCGCATGCGCGGACATGGCGTGTCGAGGGGCTTGCCGGAAAGTACAAGACACGCTTCTCGGCGGCCGGGACTCTTTTCAAGGTGGATGTTCTGCCGCCGGGCCTTGTGATCATATTCCGCTGACAGGGATATTTTGACATGAGACGAATCCTGGCTCTGGCGGTCGCACTGCAGACGGCTGTGGTGTGCAGGGCGGCCACATTTACGGTCGACTTCGAAATCGACCTCTCGAACGCGGAACCCGAGCAGCTCTGGAAGGCCGGCGAGGCGGTGACCCTTTGCGTACGTGAAGCAGGGATGGACAAGGCGCTGGCCAAGTACGACGCAGGGCCCGGCAACTACCTGCCTTTTCGTGTCGCGGACGGAAGGTGCCTCGTTCTTGAGGCGTCAATGGCGTGTCCGGCCGGGCGAGTCGGCATTCCGCTTGGTGCAATGGCGGTGCCCGGCGGCGTCCATCGCGTGACGCTGGACTATAACGGCGTGTACTGGTCCATCCTTGTCGACGATGTCAACCTGGATCGCGATCTGCCGTGGCGTGATCTGCCCGAAGTGGATTTATCCGACGCCACCGTCCTGTCGTCCCGCGTGCTGTCCGCGCAGGTTCATTCGCCGGGGCGGGAAGATGCCGTGACGGAGATGTCCGCGTCGCGTCACATCGACGAGCCGGTGCAATACTGGACGCCGCAGGGCCACAATGCCTGGGTGGGTGATGTCGCGGTGTGCGCGTTCGGCGGCCGCCTTCACGTCTTCTATCTGCACGACCGGCGCAACCACGGCTCGATGGAACGCAAAGGCGGGCACTCCTTCGCCCACATCTCATCGCCAGACCTGGTGCATTGGACAGAGCACAGGGCGGCAGTGCCGATCGAGCACTCGCCAGAAACGCTTGGGACCGGAACGCCATTTGTCTATGGCGGCAATCTCTGTCTGGCGTTTGGCTTGCATACAATGCGATTCATGCCGGCGGACAAGACGACCGAGCCTTTGCAGAAGCGTTATTACGAGAAGCATGGGCGTGAAGGCGTGTTCGAAATTGCTCGCACGCCGGGATTCCCTGCCGGCGGGTCTTTCGCTGTGTCGCGCGATGGCGGAGAGACATTCAGCAGATCGGGAATCCTTTTTACCAGGGCCCAGAATCCCACGGTTTACAATCGGACGGACGGCAGGCTCGGACTGGTCACAAGCTACGGCGGCATAAAGGGCCTATTTGCCTCTGATCATCCAGGCGACTGGGAACTGGTGGACGACAATCTCCCGTTCCGCGGTGACTGTCCCTGCTATTTCGAGTGGCACGGTCACGCCTATCTTCTGCAGGGTTTTTGCCGCATGGCTTACAATCATGACGGGCAGCCCGGTCATTTCGTCGACTGGACTGTTTCGGGCGATGACATATACGATGGACTGTCAGTGCCGATGGTCGCATCTTGGAAGGACGATCGCCGCATTCTTGCCGGATGGTTGCACCATGTCCATGGATGGGGCGGCTGGTTGTGTTTCAGGGAGTTGGTGCAGGAAGAAGATGGCCGGCTGGGGACGAAGTGGGTTCCTGAGATTCAGCCGAGAGGTGATATTCTGGAACATCGTGCCAAGGGTGGACAGGACGTTCGGTTGCGATTTAAAAGGGTTGACCAGCCCGGCCCGGACCTGGAATTTTCGGTTGATGCCTTGCGTTGCCGCGCGCAGTTCTCCGACGCAGCTGCGAACGAACCGGCGCCCTGGCGCAAGACCATTGCCGAGGCGTTTCGCGATCTGCCGCCCGAGGACTGGCTGCCGCGCAAGATGGGACATGAAGAACCGAGTCAGGCGCGAAGTTTTGCCATTGGACATCTGAGGGGGCTCGACTCGGATTATGCGGTGAAGCTGGCCCGGTATTATGACAAGAAGTCGGACGCCACAATATTTGATGCAGAAATAGCTGGCCGAAGGACCATCATCTGCAGGCGCCCGGGACGGTACGAGCCGTGCGAACCGCCGATTACCGCCGCGCGGCAATCCGCCGGGCTTGCAGGTGTTCGTCTTTCGGATGGCGACAAGATCAGATACGGCGCAATCTTTGCTCCGCAGCATGTCGGGCGCCAGGAGGTTGACGCTTTCCGAGAGATGGGGATAATGGAAGACGGGAGGATCCGGCACTATGGTGTTGAATCCATCGGAGGCGTCAAGCGCAGAGTCTATATCGAGTCGGACAATCTTGGTCTGGACTGGCGAAAGCATCTTGTGACGGACACTGCCGATCCCGGCTCCATGACGCAGAGCCCTTGGAGCGGCGACTGGATCTGCATGCGCCCAAACGGCGGCGGCAAGCCCATTTCTGTCGCGCGCTCGAAGACAGGCCCCGGTGATGCACGCTGCGCTGTCAAGCTGCTGGAGGACACGGCGGGCGTGGTGATGTTCCGTCAGCCGATGCCGCTTTCGAAGCGAGGCCACTGGCTGGTCGCTGCCGAGCAGACGGGCGACGGCGTCAAAAGACCGTGCGTTTTGCTGTCGAATGACGATGGCGCGAACTGGCGCAAGGTCGTGGTGTCGAATGTCGTCAGCACGGCGGGTGTTCTTGTCGCGCACGACAAGATGCCGCGCTGGAATAACTATTGCAATGAACCTACGGTTGTTGAAAAGCGCGACGGCTCTCTCTGGATGATCGTGCGAACGAGTTTCAACAACCATCACCAATACTTCTCCTATGATGGCGGCGTAACATGGGAAGGGCCGACGCCGGTCCCGTACTTCTATGCGTCGAACACGACGCCGACCTTCCTGCGGCTCAAGGACGGTAGGCTACTTTTCATCTGGAACAACACGCAGCCGCTGTCCAAAGGGGCCGTCGAGGACTATCCTGAACTGAACGAACGAGAGAGGCGCGGTGGCGCGGAGAGCGTATTCACAAACCGCGACGCGCTGCATGTGGCGATCTCCGAGGATGACGGCGAGACGTGGATCGGCTTTCGTGAGCTTTATCTTAATCCCGTTAGAAACGAAGCGGACTTCCGGGAACATGGCAAGACGCCTCTTGGCGAGAACGACAAGAGCGTTCATCAGAACCAGGCCATCGAATTGCCGGGCGGCAAGGTTCTTGTCGCCTGCGGCCAGCATCCTGTTGCGCGGCGGCTGATCATGTTCGACGTCAGATGGCTGTATGAAACGCATCGTGAAGAGGATTTTTCGCGCGGTCTTGTCGATGTCTCCACGCATCTGTATGTGAAGAGCCTTACGGGCAACAACAGGGGATGGAGCGGGCACTGCGCCTGGAACCGCATCCCTGGTGTCGTCATGGCACGTGAGCCGGGAAGCTCGCCGGAAACCCGGCGCGAAGTCGCCAAGCTCTGTCGCACAGGGGACGGGCGGCTGGTGAGCGACCGGCAGGGTCTTGTCTGGAATTTCCCATCGGCAAAGCGAGGCCGTGTTGAAATCGCGTGCAAAGTCGCTGCATCAGGATTCCGCCTTGCGCTGTCTGACCACTGGTTCAATCCATGCGACGAATTTGCGGGCGCTGACAGCCCTGTGTTTTTCGACATCGATTGGCGGGTGGCCGGGCGCGAATGGTCGAATCTGTCGGTGGAGTGGGATGTTGACGCCGAGACGGCCGTGCTTGTCGTGAACGGTCAGAAGAGGATGGCAAAGAAACTGATGTTCGCGCCGCGCTTTGGAGTCTCTTATCTCCACCTTCAGACGCTGGCCGAGGGCGTTGATTTTGAAGGTGTCTATTTGCGAAGTCTTGGCATGAAAACCGAATAGCTTGATTCAACATCAAAGAAAGGAGCGTTCTGATGAACCAGAAAGGGCGAATGGTCGCCGCAGCCTGCACATCCATGCTTTCGGCCAATCTGTTCGCGGCGGTCTCGCTGCCGCATGTGTTTGGCCACAACATGGTCCTGCAATGCGGTCAGCGTGTGCCCGTGTGGGGAACGGCCGCCCCCGGCGAACGGGTGACGGTTGCGTTCGCGGACGCGACAGCCGCGACGACGGCGGGTGCCGGCGGCGACTGGCGTCTGGACCTGCCGCCGCTCGGAGTTTGTGACAAGGGGGCTGATTTTCGTGTTGTCGGCGACAATGCCCTTGTGTTCACGAATGTTGTGGTGGGCGAGGTGTGGTTCTGCTCTGGACAGAGCAACATGGAGTTCACGATGAGCGCCCACCGCAAGGTCAAGAATTGGCAGAAAGAGATCGCCGCCGCCAACTGGCCGAATATACGACACTTCCGCGTGGCGCACCAGGTCGCCGACGCGCCGCTTGATGACGTGACGGCCAGCTGGGAGGTGACGACGCCGGAGACAATACCGCCCCAGAGCGCGGTCGCATTTTTCTTCGGAGAGACGCTGCACAAAACGCTCGGCGTGCCAGTCGGTCTGATCAACTGTTCATGGGGTGGAACGCGAATCGAGCCGTGGACCCCTGCCGGGCATGCGGACGATCTTTGGCTGCTGCAGCATCAGGTGGCGTGGAAGCGTCCGCAGGATGTGCCCACAGTCCTCTGGAACGGTATGGTCGCCGGTCTCGTGCCCTATGCGATCAAGGGCGCGATCTGGTATCAGGGCTGCTCCAACGCGGCCGATGGCGACGCCTATCTCGACAAGACGGTTTCGCTTGTTCGTGGCTGGCGCCGGGAATGGGGTCAGGGGGATTTTCCGTACTATCTGGTGCAGCTTGCGCCGTTCAAACGCAAGAATGTCACTGACACGGAATGGCCTGTGCTTCAGGAGGCGCAGGCGAGGGTGGAAACGCGTGTGCCAAACAGCGGCTACACGGTCATCAACGACGTGGGCGACGTGAACGACATCCACCCGACAGACAAGCGGACAGTAGGGATGCGTGTCGCCGACCAGGTGCTGGATCGCGTCTACGGCAGGTTTGTCAGACCGTGGCGGACGCCGGTTCTGAAGGGCTGTCGTTTCGATGGCGATACGCTGATTGTCGAGTTTGACAATGCGGACGGTCTCAAGACGCGAGATGGCCTGTCACCGAACGAGTTTGAGGTTCTGGGCAAAGACGACGTCTGGCGTCCTGCCGACGCGCGGATTGCCGGTCAGACCGTTGTGCTGGGCGACTGTTCGCCCGGCGAAACGCTGGGCATGCGATTTGCTGCGCACAACGGTTCAACGCCGAATCTGGTGAATGGCTTTGATCTGCCGGCGGGACCGTGCCGCTGGATGTCGGATAGCCTTGCGTCGAGCTTGCGCAAAACGAGTAATGGCAATGGGACGAAAGAGAGCGACCGACACTGGATTGGTAATTGAAAAATAGACATGGCGGGAATATGACAGACAACACCACTATCGGCCGTCTTTGGTTTCTTTCGCTCGTCGCCGCGATGGGCGGATTTCTCTTCGGCTTCGACACGATTGTAATCTGCGGTGCCGAGCAGGACATCCAGCGCGTATGGGACCTCTCCGGTGCGATGCACGGTCTCGTCGTCTCGTCCGCACTGTGGGGGACGGTCCTCGGCTCGCTCGTCGGCGCTTCCGCGAGCGACAGGTTCGGTCGCAAGCCGACCCTGTTCGACGTCGGCATGCTGTTTCTCGTCTCGGCGGTCTGGAGCGCGTTCGCCACCGGCCCATGGGCGATGTCTGTCGCACGCTTCATCGGCGGGCTCGGCGTGGGCGTCTCGACAATCGCCGCGCCGGTGTATATCGCCGAAATCTCGCCCGCCGACAGGCGCGGCGGAATGACGGCGCTCTTTCAGTTCAATATCGTACTGGGCGTTCTCGTCTCGCTCGCATCGAACTACCTGCTCAAGGACGCAGGCGAGAACGCCTGGCGCTGGATGCTCGGCGTGGAAGCGTTCCCGGCGTTCGCCTTCACGTGCCTTTCAGTCTTTCTCGTCGAGTCCCCTCGCTGGCTGGCATCGCGCGGCGAATGCGTCGCGTCGCGGACGGAGGGGTTCTGGAGCCGCGCAAACATGAGGCCGATCTTGCTGGCCTTCTTCGTGGCGTTCTTCAACCAGCTCTCCGGCTGCAACGCCGTAAACTACTTTGCGCCGCGCATCTTCGAGCTGGCGGGGTTCGGACGTGATTCTGCGTTCCTTGCGACGTTCGGACTCGGCGCACTCAATTTCGCTTCGACTTTCGCCGGGGTCTGGCTCATCGACCGCCTCGGGCGCAAGACGCTGCTCGTCGTGGGCGGAATCGGCTACATCGTCTCCCTCGCGATGGCCAGCGCAGGCTTCGCCGCAGGAGCGGGCGCGATGTCGGTCGTTTCGATATTCCTTTTCATGGCCTCTCACGCCGTCGGACAGGGCACCGTCATCTGGGTGCTGGTGTCGGAGGTCTTCCCACAGCGCTTTCGCGCACAGGGCCAGTCGCTTGGCAGCTTTACACACTGGTTTTTCGCCGCGCTCGTCTCGTACTGCTTCCCGCTTTTCGCGGGTCGCGCGGAGGATCCGTCAAGCGCTCTCGTCCCGACATGGGCGATCTTCGCGTTCTTCTGCGCGATGATGGTCCTTCACCTCCTCTGGGCGGTGTTCGCGGTTCCTGAGACGAAGGGCAAAAGACTCGAGGAGATCGCGCCGTGACGTTCGGGGTCGACATAGGGACGACCTCCGTCGCGGCCGTCGCAGTCTCGGAAACCGGCGATCTTGTCGCCTCCGCGTCTGTGGTGCACCGCGCCGATATTGAGGGTCTTGGCGCCGGCGTCCACGAACAGGCCCCATCCATGCTCCTTGACGCAGTGCGCGACGCGCTGCACAAAGTCGGCGCGGGGGATGGTGCGCGGATCGGATGGACCGGCCAGATGCACGGAGTAGTTGGCGTTGACCGCGAGCTTCGTCCCGTGACGCGGTTTGTAACATGGCGCGATGCGCGACGCTTCGGCGGCTCCGTCATGGAAGGATGGGCGCGGGAGGGACGAAAGGATATATTCAAGTGTCTTTCGTCGTGTGGACTCGCAGTCGCGGCGTTCACCGGAAGATGTGAGACGGACGAGACGTTTCTGCATTCGTGGCATCTCGAAGGGCGCGAATTCCCGGAGAGCTGGCTTCCCGAGTTCGTGCCTGGTTCTATGGTCGGCGACAACCAGTCCGGCGTATTCGCCGCTCAGTGCCTCGTGCCTGGTTCGGCGGTCGTCAACATCGGCACAAGCGGACAACTTTCAGTCGTCGGGGAGGGCATCGGGGGCGAGAGGCGTCCCTATTTCGGCGGAGTCATGCGATGCAGGGCATCGCTGATTGGCGGACAGGCGCTCGCTGCGCTCCGCCAACGGCTTGGTGTCACGTGGGATGAACTAAATGCGATGGAAGACATCCCGGAAGTCGCTAACTGTCTTGGCGTGATTGTCGACGACCTCGCGGCAGGCATTGAGATTCCGGCCGAGGCGCCGATTGTCGGCGTTGGCAACGCCTTGCGCTTCAATCCAGCCCTGCGCAGAGCTGTGGAGCGCAGGTTCAGCCGCCCCTGCGTTGTGCCCGACGTGCCCGAAATGGCGGCTTACGGCGCGGCGCTCGCGAGGCAGAGACGGCGGCCTCGTTCATGTGCAGGCCCTGATGATAGCGGCCGGTCGCAGGGCCGCTCTCGCGTTTGAACCGCCGCGCCGACTGAAGTCCTCTTTCCCGTTTTCACTTCATTGTCCAACTTTCCCATTTCCGACTGGCGCCGCACAGGTGGAAAAATTATGATATAATATCCGCCATCATAGAGTGGGTGACGGGAATGAAAAAAATCATCGTAGACAAAGGCGTGGCGTTCGGCGGCAAGGACCTCGTGTTCATCGCGGGGCCCTGCGTCATCGAATCGCGCGACATGGCGCTCGACCTCGCGCGGCGGCTGACGGCGCTCGCGCGGAAGCTGAAGGTCGCCTACATCTTCAAGGCGTCGTTCGACAAGGCCAACCGCACGAGCGTCGATTCGTTCCGCGGCCCCGGCCTCGAAAAGGGGCTGGAGATCCTCGCCGAGGTGCGCCAGACGTTCGGCGTGCCCGTGCTGACCGACGTGCACGAGCCGTGGCAGTGCGCGCGTGTCGCCGAAGTCTGCGACGTCCTCCAGATCCCCGCGTTCCTCGCGCGCCAGACCGACCTCGTCGTCGCGGCGGGCGAGACGGGCGCGGTCGTGAACGTCAAGAAGGGCCAGTTCATGGCGCCCGAGGACATGGCGCAGGTCATCCGCAAGATCGAGTCGACGGGCAACCGGCGGATCGTCCTGTGCGAGCGCGGCGCGTCGTTCGGCTACCGCAACCTTGTCGCCGACATGCGCAGCCTCCTCATCATGCGCGAGCTCGGCTATCCCGTGGTGATGGACGCGACGCATTCGGTGCAGCGCCCCGGCGGGCTCGGCACGGGTTCGGGCGGCGACGGCCGATTCGCGCCCGCGATTGCGCGCGCGGCGGTGGCGACGGGCGTCGACGGCGTCTTCATGGAAACGCACCTCAACCCGGCGGTCGCGAAGAGCGACGCGGCGAACGCCATCAAGTTCAGCGCCGTCGAGGCGCTCTGGAAACAGCTGATCGCCATCAACGAGATTGTCAAGAAGTGAGAAAAGTCCTTCCAGTCCTGACGCTCCTGTTCGTCGCGGCGACGGCGTCCGCGTTCGATTCCGAGGCGTGGCTCGCGCGGCGCGCGCAGATGGCGCGCGAGGCGCTGGAGCTGCGCGCGGCGTACTCGAACTGCGTCGCGCGGCTGACGGCGCCGGCGGAGGATCTGGCGGTGCCGGTCGAGCATTTTCCCGACGGCGCGGTCAAGGTGCTGATCCGCGCGAAGCGCGCGCAGTTCTTCCTGGACACGGGCCATGTGTGGGGAGAAGGCGTGATTGTCAGGGAATTCGACCCGAACGGCGAGGTCGTTTCGAGCCTGTACGCGGAGAGCTGCGTCGTCGACCGCGACCGGAAATGCGGCTGGGCGGAGGGCGCGGCGAAGGCGGTGCACGGCCGTACGACGGTGGAAGGTGTCGGAATCTACTTTTCATTTTCCGAAGAATTCGTTACAATATCCTCAAATGTGGTCATCAGGTCCGAGGAGATGAAACTGAAAGGAGTCAAGCTGTGATGCTGGCACTGTGCATGCTGTTCGCCCAGGTGTTGACGGCGGAACCCGACGCGCCGGCCGCGGCGGCCGAAGAGGTCGCGGCGGTCGCGACCGCGCCGGCCGGTGCGGCGTCGGCTGTCGCGGCGGAGACGGTTGACGCGCCGGCGACGGACGCGGACGCGGCGGCGCAGCCGCGCAGCGTGAAGATCACGAGCGCGCGGACGGACTACGACCGCAAGCAGGGCGTCATCATGTTCGACGAGAACGTGTTCGTCGACGACGCCGAGTACCAGATGCACGCCGACCAGCTCTACGTCTTCCTCGACGGCACGAACGACCTCAAGCGCATCGTGGCGATCGGCCACGTGGCGATCACGAACGATCTGCGCGCGGGCACGTGCGCGAAGGCGACGTACACGAAGGCGACGCAGAAGATCGTGATGTACGGCGACGGCGACGGCACGACGGCGCGGCTGGCGGACAACGGCAGGCGCCGCAGCGAGGTCGAGGGCCGCAAGATCACGTTCTGGATCGATTCCGAGCAGGTCGAGGTCGAGGGATCGACGGTCACGCTGGACGCGGGCAGCCTCGGCGGCAAGGACGGAGCGAAGAAACTTCTGGGGAAATGAGCGGCGAAACGGACATAGTCACGGAGGCGATGCGCGCGATGGCGGCGGAGAAGGCCGCCGCCGCGCCCGACCTCGTTGCGACGGGCCTCGTCAAGATCTACGGCGAGCGCACGGTCGTCAACGGCATGGACGTCTCGTGCGCGTGCGGCGAGGTGGTGGGCCTGCTCGGTCCGAACGGCGCGGGCAAGACGACGACGTTCTACATGGTCGTGGGGCTCGTGAAGCCGGACGGCGGCAAGGTCGTCTTCCGCGGCGAGGACATCACGCGCCTGCCGGTGTATCTGCGCGCGCGCAAGGGGCTCGGGTACCTCGCGCAGGAGGCGTCGATCTTCCGCAAGCTGACGGTCTGGGAGAACGTGATGGCGATCCTCGAGACGCTGCCGCTGAAGGCGAAGGCGCGCCGGGCGCGCGCGGAGGAGCTGCTCGCGCCGTTCGACCTGCTGAAGGTCGCGAAGCAGCCGGCGTACACGCTCTCGGGCGGCGAGCGGCGCAAGCTGGAGATCGCGCGCGCGCTCGTGCGCAACCCGGCGATCCTGATGCTGGACGAGCCGTTCGCGGGCGTCGATCCGCTGTCGGTCAACGAGATCCAGGACATCGTCCGGCGGCTCGCCAAGGAGGGGCTCGGGATCATCATCACCGACCACAACGTCCGCGAGACGCTGTCGGTCGTCGACCGCGCGTACATGGTGTACGACGGGCGGCTCCTGAAGGAGGGCACGACGGCGGAGCTCGTCGCCGACGAGGAGGTCCGCACGCGCTACCTCGGCGCGGGATTCAGAATGTGAGGGACGGAACATTTCATCAACCAAGGAGAACGAAAGGAGATACGAACATGGCAATTGAAATCACGATGCGTCACAGCGACGTCAAGATCGAGTCGCTCAAGGATTACGCGCAGACGCGCATGGAGAAGCTCCAGGAGCGCTTTCCGAAGGTGACGAGCATCAACATCGTCATCGACGTCGACGTGAAGAAGCACATGTACATGTGCGAAGTGATCGCGAACCGCCTCGGCGAGACGGCGGTCGGCGCGAAGGAGTTTTCGGAAAGCGCGAAGAGCGTGATCGACACCGCCGCCGCGCGCGCGGAGCGCCAGCTGCTGCGCATGCGCGTGAAGGCGCGCAAGGGCACGGTGCGCAAGCAGCGCGCCGCGTCGGTCAAGAACTGAGAAGGAGCGGTTCCGCGACATGCGTTCACTGCCGACCAAATCCGCCGAGAAGGGCACATCCTGCACCGTGGCCGACTTCATCGAAGCCGGCGCGGCGCGGCTGTCGCTCACGACGGTCGTCGGCGGCCGGGGGCTGTCGCGGCGGATCCACGAGCCGATCGTCAACCGGCCGGGGCTCGCGCTCGCGGGCTTCTGCACGCACTTCCCGTGGCAGCGCATCCAGGTCATCGGCAACGCCGAATCGGCCTACGTGCGCTCGGTGCCGGTCGCGACGCGGCTGGCGCGCTTCTGCGAGATGGTGCGCCGCCGCGCGTGCGTCTTCGTCTACACGGCGGGCCACCGGCCGAGCCGCGAGGTCGTGGCGGTGGCCGAGGCGAAGGGCGTCGTGCTGCTGACGAGTCCCCTGGCGACGCGCGACTTTGCGTACCGGGCGACGGTCATCCTCGGCGGGCTGAACGCGCCGCGCACCGCGCTCTACGGGACGATGGTCGAGGTCAGCGGCCTCGGCGTGTTCCTCGAGGGCGCGGCCGGCCTCGGCAAGAGCGAGACGGCGCTCGGGCTCATCAAGCGCGGCGCCGCGCTCGTCGCGGACGATCTCACCTGCATCCGCAAGGACGTGGCGACGAACAGCCTCTTCGCGAGCGCGTGCGACTCCACGGCGGGCTACATGGAGATCCGCGGCATCGGCATCGTCAAGGTGCCGCGCATCTTCGGCATCGACGCGGTGCGCGGGGAGAAGCGGCTGGAGCTGGTCGTGACGTTCAAGCGGCTGAAGGACATCAAGAGCGAGGTCGATCGCATCGGCGGGCAGACCCGCCTCGTGCGGACGATCCTCGGCGTGGACATTCCGAACATCGTGCTGCCGGTGTCGGAGGGGCGGGATCTCGTGAACATGGTCGAGACCGCCGCACAGCAGCACAAACTGATTTCGACGGGCTACAATCCCGTCTCCGAGCTTTCGGCGCGCCTTCGCCAGGCGCACCAGGCGAAGTCCAACAACAGGAAGGGTAAGCGAAATGGCTGAAAAGATCACCAAGGAGTTCACGCTCCTCAACAAGTACGGCATGCACGTCCGGCCCGCCGGTCTGTTCGCGAAGGTCGCGAGCCGCTATGACGCCGAGGTCGAGGTCGAGAAGGACGGCAACGTCGTCTCGGGCAAGTCGATCATGGCGCTGATGACGCTCGAAGCGACCTGCGGCGCGGTGCTGAAGGTCACCGCCTCGGGTCCCCAGGCCGTCGAGGTCCTGGACGAGCTGGAGGCGCTGATCGGACGCAAGTTCGACATCCCCGACGAGCAGTGACGTGCGATGGGCGGCGTCGCTCCCATGAAGACGGTCTCGGGCCTGGCCATCGCCCGCGGCTTTGTATCCGGCCCCGTGTTCATCTACCGCGGAGACGGCGAGATACCTGTTCCCGAATACGTCGTCGAGGCGGGTCGGGAGGAGGCGGAGCTGGCGCGTCTCAAAAGCACCATCGCGCGCATCCGCGGCGACCTTGAAAAGCTGATCGCCGCGCTGCGCGAGCGCACGGGCCGCTCCGACATCCGCGTCTTCGAGTGCCATCTCATGATCCTCGAGGACGAGGTCCTGATGACGGAGATCGAGGGCTACATCAAGGAGCTTCATCTCAACGCCGAGGCCGCCGTGCGCAAGGCGATGGGCAACGCGCGCACGCTGTTCGGCAAGATGCACGACCTCTACTTCCGCGAACGCGTGCGCGACATCGACGATGTCGAGCGGCGGCTGCTGAAGAAGCTGACCGGCATCGACCGCCGCCCGCATCTGGAGCTGAAGTCGCCCGCGATCGTGGTGGCCGACGATCTGACGCCGTCCGAAACCGTGCAGCTGCCGCGCGAGTTCGTGCTGGGCTTCGCGACGAACAAGGGCTCGACGACGAGCCACGTGGCGCTCCTGGCGCGGGCGCTCGCGATCCCCGCCGTGGCGGGGCTCGGCGACATCACGGCGCAGGTGACGCCGGGCGAGCGCATCCTGCTGGACGGCACGAACGGCGCGATCACGCTCAATCCCGACGCGGCGACGGTGGCGCATTTCGAGGCGCTCGTGCGGCGCCAGAAGGAGCTGGACGACGCCTCGCAGCTGGGCGCGCCCGCCGGGACGCTGAAGGACGGCGGCGAAATCCTCATCTACGCGAACACGCATCCCGGCATCCCCGTGGCGGGGCTGAAGGAACTGGGCGCGCGCGGCGTCGGGCTCTACCGCAGCGAATATCTGTGGCTGGACCGCGAGTTCGAGCCGTCCGAGGAGGAGCAGTTCCAGGCGTACAAGGCCGCCGCGGAACTCTCCGGCAGGCTCGGCGAGGGCGCGACGGTCACCATCCGCGCGCTCGACATCGGCGGCGACAAGACGATGCGCGGCATTTCGACCAAGGAGGCGAATCCCTTCCTCGGCAACCGGTCGATCCGCTATCTCCTGTCGCAGCCGGCGACGTTCCGCACGCAGCTGCGGGCGATTCTGCGCGCGTCGGCGTTCGGCCGCGTGCGCATCATGTATCCGATGGTCAGCTGCGTCGAGGAGCTGCGCGAATCGGCGCGGATCCTGGACGCGGTCAGGCGCGAGCTGGACGCGGCCGGCGTCGCCTACGACAGGAACGTACCCGTCGGCGCGATGATCGAGGTGCCGAGCGCGGCGATCATCGCCGACGAGATGGCCGAGCTGGTGGACTTCTTCTCGATCGGCACGAACGACCTCGTGCAGTACACGATGGCGGCGGACCGCGGCAACGACGCGGTGGCGCATCTCTACCAGCCGCTCCATCCGGCGATCATCCGCCTCGTGCGCCACACGGTGGCGGCGGCGAAGGCGAAGGGCATCCACGTGTCGGTCTGCGGCGAGTCCGCGTCCGATCCCGTCGTCGGCCTCTACTGGGCGGCGCTCGGCGTGGACACGCTGTCGATGTCGGCGACGTTCATCCCGTCGATGGCGCGGCTCCTCGCGCGCCTGACGCGCGCGGATCTCGATGCGTACGCGCAGGTGCCGGACGCGCTGCCGCGCGGCGCGACCGCGCAGGAAATCTTCGACGCGTGCCGCCGCTGGCTTGTCGCCAAGGTCCCTGACCTCGAGGAAACGATCGGATGATTTCCGTTCCGGGCATCCAGCTCGCGCGCATCACGGCGGCGATCGGGCGCGGCGAGCCGCTTGTCGAGCTGTCGGTCCGCGCCGCGCGCGCGGTCGACGGCGACTTCGGCGGCGTGATCGCCGCGACGTTCTCCAATCCCGAGCGCTTCCCGTCGCTGGCCGTGCGCGTCGCGGCGGCGCTCGGGCTGCCCGCCGCCACGCCCGCGTTTGACGTGCAGATGGCGTGCAGCGCCTATCCCTACGCGCTCTATCTGGCCGGGCGGCTGGCCGCCGACACGGGGAAACGGATTCTCGTCATCGACGGCGACGTGCAGTCGCCGCTCGTGGACGCGGCCGACCACGCGACCGGCAGCATCTTTTCCGACGCGGCGACGGCGACGGTCGTTTCGGTCGACGCCGCGCGCACGTCGCATTTTGATTTCCTGTCCAAGGCGAACGACGCGCTCCGGTGCCCGGCGGCGGGGCCGATCCGCATGGACGGCTTCGCGGTCTTCTCGTTCGTGGCGGTCGAGGTGTCGGCGTTTCTCAAGTCGTTCATCGGCGCGCTGCCGGCGGAGGAGAATTTCGCGGCGTTCGTGCCGCACCAGGCGAACGCGTACATGATCCGGCAGCTGGCGCGGTCGCTGGGGCTGGAGGACAGGGTGCTGACGCTCGATGAGACGCTCAAGAACCCCGGCTCGGCCTCGGTGCCGCTGACGCTGGCGATGAAGGGCGCGGCGGCGCGCGGCGAACGGGTGCTCGTGGCCGGTTTCGGTGCGGGCTACAGCGCGGCCGTCGGCACGGTGCGCCTCGCGGACGGTTTCACGGGAGAGGTTTTATAAGGCGTTTGTCGCCGTGCGGCCTGTGCGTCGCTCGGCGATGGAGCTGCTCGCTCAGAAGTTTTG
>DJXI01000081.1 GCA_002449695.1 Verrucomicrobia bacterium UBA7008
GGTAGGGGCGCATCTCCGAGGCGCCCGCTCCCGCGGCACATCCGCCGCGTGGAGCCGACAAGACTTGATTGCCAAAGTAAATTACCACAGAAGCGGGAGTTTGTGATATACTGTTCGGCATGAGACGGTGCAGGATAAATCTTCCAAATCGATGCCAGCGCCTGATCGGCCGAGTGGCACACCGCGCGTTTGAAGGGGGCAAGCTGCGAATCGAAAGGGTCGCGCCGCTATGACAAGGAAAACCTACTGTGGCAATTTACTGTGGCAATCAGGTCTGACCCTGTTGGCTTTCGTCCACAAGATGGCGCTCGTCACGGTTGAGAACTGAACATGAAGGCGGACGTTCCCTATACGTGGAGTCCGTGCGTGAAGACGCGCGACCGGCTCGTCGTCAACCCCGAGGAAATCGGCGTTGAAGGCATCCCGGTTCTCGGCGTCAACAGGGCGCGCAACATGAGCGCGGGCGCGGAGCTGCACCGCCACACGGCGATGGAGATCACGGTCTGCGAACACGGCGCCGTGAAGTTCGACGCGGACGGAAGGGCGTGGACGCTCCTCCCGGGGACTGTCTTCGTCACCCAGCCGGGCTCCGTCCACCGCCTGAGGTCGAACGTGCGCGGCAGCGTCCTCAGGTGGATATTCGTCACCCTGCCGAAGAAGGGCGAGTCGTTTCTCGGGCTTTCAAAGGACGACTCGGCTATCATGGCGGCCAGGCTCATGTCCCTCACCGAAAAGCTCTACCGGATACCGGCGTCCGACTTGCACCTCATGAACGAGCTGATGAAGGATTACGAGCGGCCGGCGGCGGCGTCCGACATGCGCCTTGTGCGCTTTCGCGCCGATGCGCTGAAGTTCCTCCTCGCCGTCATCGACGCCCTGCCGGTGCAGTCCGACGTTCCAGCGGCAAGCCGCATCTATTCCATCATCACGCAGATGCGGCGCGAGCCCGAGAAGGAGTATCCCGTCGAGAAGCTGATAGCCGAAACGCAGATGTCCGAGACGTCCCTTGCGTCCGCCTTCAAGCGCGACACGGGGCAGACCCCGCACGAGTTTCTCGTCACCTGCCGCATCCGCAAGGCGATGGACATCCTCTCCAAGGATCCGTCTGCGCGCATAACCGACCTCGCCGCCGAGCTGGGCTTCGCCTCTTCGCAGCATTTTGCCGCGCGTTTCCGCCGCGAAACAGGCAAGACCCCGAGCGAATACCGCGGCCAGCGCGGCTGACGGCCGCATGGTCAAAAAACCGCAAAAGTGAATTTTGACCGCGACACCGCGCGGCGGTTTGGTATAATAACCGCGATAAATTGCGGCAGGTCGGTGCGCCACAAAGGCGAACCGCCGCAAATGACAACTGTAGGGAGAACTTATTGAGAGCTGTAACTTGCAGGAGTGCGGGGGCGTTTGCAGGATTGTTAACGGTGGGGCTGGTGACTTTGCTGTCATCGGTTTGCATGTCTGCTTTCGCTGCGCCGATGATGACACCGTGGGGCGAGACGGTAACGGCGGAGAATGCCTGGCGCGGCTATCCGCGTCCGCAGATGGTGCAGTGCCTCAAGCGCAAGCTCGACGAGGCCGGCAAGGAGGCGATCTTCTTCGCCGGGCGCGACGAGCAGCTCGTCTGCGCGCTCGCCTACCGCAACGTGTTCTCGGGCGGCATCGGGACGACCTACAACATCATCCCGCGCCACTTCGCGGACATCTGCCGCCTGTCGTTTGCGGGCGACGCTGAGGGCGCGGCGAAGGTGCAGGACGAGGCCAACCGCGTCGTCACGCTGATGGTGGAGTCGGAGAACTGGAGCTACCGCAAGGCCATGATGAAGTACATCGGGCTCGACTGCGGCTGGTGCCGCTATCCGTTCGCGCCGCTTTCGGACGCCGAATACAATGCCTATGCCAAGCGCATCGAAGCGCTCGGCATCCTGCCGAAGGAATCCTAGCCCCCCGTCTTTTCACAAATCACAAAAATAAAGGAGAAATCTATGAGGACGACAACATCTATCGAACGCATCCGTCCGCGCTTATTTGCCAAAGGAGGCGTGGCGCTGCTTCTGGCGCTTCTGGCCTTGCCGATGGCGGTTCAGGCGGAGACGTGGTATCTGAAGGCGACAACTACTGTCTCGACACCGCTTTCGCCTTCTAACTGGACGAATGCGCAAGGAACTGTCGCCACTGCGATAAGCTCCGATGATACGCTTTACGCACCCCAAGCGATCGTTCTTCAGTTTAGTTCGGCGGTTTCGCACGATGGTGCCTTTCACGCCGGCGCAGAAGACGGATCGACAATGCTGACGGTTCAGCCTCGTCGAACCGTCACCTACTGCTTCAATGATTTTCGCTGGCATTCGGCTCATTTTGACGGAGCCGGCGGAAAGTATTTCTATACGATTACGGGAAATGCCACAGTTGACAATCCGACTGCGACCCACAAGGCGTCATTTAGAAGTTCTACTGGTGAATCAGGTGTTGCCTTCAACATGAATCTTACATCGTCAAACAACATTACTATTGAGCTTGGAGGAGGTGTTCCCCAGAATGACAGTCCCTTTGTCATTGGAGGCGACAATTCAGCCTATCTCGGGAATTTTACCCGCACAGGCTGGGCTCAATTGATTCTGAACTCGGCGAACGCCCTTGGCTCGCCTTCAGTATCGCGTGCCGATGCGCTTTCAATTGATGTTGCGAATGCAGTCCTCTCGGTGATGAATGGTGTGATGCCTAATGCGGCGCGCGGAATTCAGATCAACAAGTCCGGTTTTAAAATTTGCGCCACAAACTACGTTTTTGCAAATTCCGCAGCCGCCGCGTATCAGGACTGCTCGTCCTTCGAGCTGCCAATGCCGATTTCGGGAAGCTACGGCTTTACGAAAGATGGCGACGGCACGGTGACGCTAAGCGGTGCATACACGGCGGGCGATATTGTCGTTGCAAACGGAACACTCCATATCGCTGCTACGGCTTCGTTCCCTGCGGGGCAGAATATCTCCGTGGCGGCGGGCGCCTCGCTTATCGCCCACCAGTCGCTTGACGGCTTCAACGTCAGCGGTGCTGGCACGGTCGAGCGCGTCCTCGATCCGCTCGTGGTTACATATGACGACAGTACGCACACGGCGACGGCAATTGCGCGCGGTTCGTCCTATCAGATTCCCGAGGGCGTCACGCAGCCGATTTCGTTCTCGGAATCAGTCGCGCTGCCGCTCCATGTTGCGCCGGCACGTCAGGAAGTCCTGACCGTCGCCGCCGGGGCGGCCGACCTTTCGGCGGACGATTTCGTCGATGCGACCGAAAAGACCTATGGTCTTCCGAAGACGTCGTTCACGGTCGAGAAGGACGGCGCGGGCGTCCAGCACGTCTATCTGACGATTCGCCCGGTCGTTGTGAGTAAGGCCACCTTCCCCGCTAACGTTGGGATAAACGGCAACGCGGAAACATGGTCCAATGGTTCAGCCGCGCAGGAAGGCTTCGACTATCTGATTACAAATACCGTGAACGGCATCGAGAATGTCGCATTCGCCGGCGATTCGCTTACGATTGCCAATGCGGATGTATATTCCCGCGAACATTCGACAATCTCGTCCGCCACAATCTATCCGGGGAACACGCTCCGCCAGAACGACTCGTCGGGCGGAGGAAGATGGACGGTTACCGGCAATATCTGCATCGCCGGCGAATATGGCGGAAGCAAGTATCTGACGTTCCAGGCGAGATATAAAGGCGGATACCATCGTCTTTCCGCCAATCTTTCCGGCGCGGGACCGTTGAAGCTCGTTGGCGCGGGAGTCGATGCCGGCATTGTCGGCGGCCATCCTCTGGGCAGTCCGCAGCTCTACGGCGACAACTCGGCCTACCTGGGCAGAATGTATGTGACATACAGTGACAACAACCGAACGGAGTATGACGGTACGCCGTTTGGATTCAACAGCGTGGATGCGCTTGGCGGCGCACTCGACGAGTTCAAGTTCGATTCGCTGGAACTGAACAGATACAGCATGATGTGTCCGGCTGAGAGCATGACGTTCTCCACGGAGAACCGCGGCATCTACGGCTCCGGGCCATTCGGTTTTGACGTCACGAACGGCGTCACGTTCCGGGTCGGCGTGCCTATCCGCATGGCGTCGGACATGTACAAGCATGGCGGCGGCGACCTCCTTCTCGGTGGCGCGATTTCGTTCGGCGCGGACGGCGCAGGGGCGAGCGGCACGTGTTACGTCCGCGAGGGCGGCATTGGCGCGCTCGCCGACACGGCGGTTGCGGGGCTGGACGTCGTCTTCTCCAACGGCACGAAGATAATTCTCTCGCCGGAAGCGACGCTTGCGAATGGATTTACAGGAGTGTCGTTCGAGCCTGCCGACGCAGCGGTTTCGGTCAGTGTGGCTGGAGGGTCTTCGGCATTGGCGGGAGAGAAGTTCACGGCCGTCATTGCGACAGTACCGACATCGGCGGGTGACTTGTCGTCACGCTTTGAACTTGAGGAAATCAAGGGCTTCACCGGGACAATCGTCACGGAGAGCGTGACCGAGGGCGATATTCCCTGTACACGCTATTCCGCGAAATACTCCCATAGTGGGCTGGTAATTATCTTCAAATAATCGTTTATTTTAGATAATCGTTGCTGAATGTCCATGACGCTTCCAGGGCGATGTCGCTGTGTCGTCGCCGTCCTCGCTTCGGCGGCGGTGATATCCGTTCGCGGCGCACTGTCGGTTGAGCGTGACGTCTCATCCGGAATTTCGTGGGTCTGCGGCGCGTCCGGTGCGCGCATCGTCGGCGTCGGCGCGGTGCGGGTGAAGCAGGATGGCTGGGACTGCGACGTCACGGTCACGCAGCGGACGGACTGCGTCGTCGCGCGGATCGTCGCATCCGGCGGGAAGGGCCGTCCCGACAAGTGGACGATCCCGACGCCGCTTGCAACGGGCGCGGCGAAGGACGGCTTTTCGTTCAAGCCGGGGCGGTGGCGCCGCAACGCGGCAGGTCGCGAAGCCCAGCCGGAGGAAGTTTCGCTCGGTCGCTATCGCCTCGTCCGCTCGAGCGACGGGGACGTCCTCTACACGCTCCCCGGAAGCGAGAAGTGGTCGGGCCCCGCCTACGAGACCGTCGAATTCGAGGATGCTGGCGGCGGCGCGTTCGTGCGTGAGATCGTCTTCCGCGAAATCCGGCGCGGCGAAACGCAGGAGGAATGCGCTGCGCGGGCGGCGGGGCTGCCGTTCTGCGTCACGCTTGCGACGCCCGAGCGGAACAACATCTTCTCTGGCGGCGATGCGACGATCCGCTGGACGGTGACGGAAAGTGCCGGGCGTCGGGCCGAGGACGTGCCGGTTTCGCTCGTCGTCCGCGATTGGGACGGGGGCGTCGTTTTCGAGCGCAAGGCAATCGCAGCGTTCGATCCCTACGGGCGGAAGGAGGGGCGCGTGAAGGTGCCTGCCCCTGGACGCGGCATCTTCTTCGTCGAGATGACGGCGGGCGAGGGCGCGGAGGAGGAGTTCGCGCGCACCACGTTCGCGGTGATTCCGCCTTTTGACTTCAAGGGCGGTGGCGGGTTCTTCATCGGACTGAACCTCCGCACCGGCGCAAGGTTCAAGAACGAGGCGGCGGCGGAATACGCCCTTGCCGCGCGGCTCGGCTTCCGCTATTTGCGCCTCGGGGACGACTCGCTCGCGCGTGAACATGGCATGCGCGCGGGCTATCAGTGTCCAATGCCGAGGCACGACTACGGCGCAGAGCCCGGCGACGCGGCGACTGTTGAGGGCTGGCTCGACGAAATCGCGCGGATGGGTTCGCCGATCTTCGAGTTCGGCAACGAAATTGGACACTTCGCTAGCGAGGCGGAGCGTCATGCCCTCTACGACCGCTACAACGGCTGGCTCGACGCGATTCGTTCCGGACGTGCGCGGCGCGCCCTGCGCTTCAAGATCGCCTATGGCACGAGTTCCCGGCGTCCGGAGCTGATGCGGCTGATTGAAGAGAAGGGGATTTTCAAGAAACTCGACCTTTTCGTCGTCCATCCGGGGCGGCTCAACTGGACGCCTGACGCCGTCGGGCCGGGGTGGCGCTACCGAGGGCTCGTCGCCGGCTCCAAGAAAGTCTATGCCGACTTCGGATACGCTGCGACGCCGATCATCCTGACGGAAGTCTATGCGAAGACGCAACCAAACGCGCCGCTCGGAGACTCGCTGCGCCAGAGCGCGGAAAGCGCCGTTCTGAACACTGTCGTCGCCAAGGCGGACGGCATGGCGGGTTTTTGCGCCTACCAGCTGCACGAGGGCGTTTCGTGGGACGAGAACGGCTTCCCCAAGGAAAAGGGGACGACACGCGAGTCGGAATGGTACTATGGGATTCTGAACCGCGACAATTCGCCGAAGCCGTCGGCCCTCGGCTACGAGACGGCCGCCGAGGAACTGGACGGGGCGCGGTTCGTCCGTGAAGTGCGGCTCAGGGGGACGGCGCTCAACGGGTTTCTTTTCGACACGCCGCGCGGGCCGCTCGCCGTCCTCTGGGATCGCACCGAGGGCTTTGACTTGCGGACGCAGGGGCCGCGCGTGCGCGGGCGAGGGGAAAACTTCTTCCACTTCGAGCCGTGGCTCGACAACTGGCGCGTCAAGACGCCCTATGTGTTCGCGGCGGCTGCCGGCGTTCAGTCCGTGGAGGTGCGCGACGTGATCGGGCGCACGAGCGTCCGGACAGTCGAGGACGGCAAGGTCAGGCTGGAGCTCACCGGCTCGCCGGTCTTCGTGCGCGGACTGGCCCCCGGACAGTTCGAGACCGCCAAGCCGCCGGATGCGGCGGTGTGCATCGGCAAGAAGGGCGAGGACGAGCCCGAAGGAATCTACTGAAGGACAAGGAGAAGCGAGATGACAATTCTGGCAGTTGCGGCCATGACGGCCATCCAGTCCGTAAAGGGACCTTTTCCGGCGGCGATTCCGGAAGAGCCGTTGCGCGACGTGCGCGCGTATTCCGTCGAGATCGACGAGAACATGAACGGAACCGACGGCTTCTATCCGCTCGGCATCCTGCGCGATCCGCTGCCGTGGGGGTTCTCGATCCCGGCGGGCGCGAACTACACAGTCGTCAATCTGATGCCCGGAAAGGAAGACTCGTTCGAAGGGCCGGGCGTCTCGGGGGCGCACGTCTTCGGCTGCCAGGCCGCCTTGAAAGGCCCGGGGAACCAGAATCTGCCGAAGGCGCTGGGACCTGACGGCCAGCCGCTCAAGCGCCGCGCCGTGAATCTCTTCGACCCGGCGACGCTCGATAGAATCTTCTCAGTCGCGCGCAAATCCGTCGCCTACGCAGTCGAGAAGGGAGACGCGCGCATCTTCAAGTGGGAGATCGACAACGAATTCATCCCCGAACTGGACTTCTCGCCGCAGGCGGTCGAGGCGTTCCGCGCGTGGCTCCCCGGTTGGTACGGCGGCGATGTCGAAAAGTTCCGCCGCGTGTGGGGCGAGGGATTCTCCGGCTTCGGCGACGCCGTCGGCATCGACCCTGCCGTCTGCCGCGAAAGGCCCGGCCCTTTCATGGACTGGATCAGGTTCCAGCAGGAGAGTTTCGCGAACTTCCTTGCGGAATACTACAAGACGATCTACGAAGCAGATCCGCGTCACCGCTCCGTGAACGGCAAGGATACGCAAAGTTCGCTTGAAATGCTGCGCATCGCGCGCGCCCGCCGCGCCAACCACGAGCTGATCGGCGAGGCCGTCGCGCCCTATACGCGGGGCGTGCGCGGCATGGACCACTATGGCCACGGCGACCGCAACGCCTACGAGATGAACTTCTACGCCCTGACGGCTACGCCGGATG
The DNA here is from genome assembly GCA_002449695.1 of Verrucomicrobia bacterium UBA7008. Taxonomy (GTDB): domain Bacteria; phylum Verrucomicrobiota; class Kiritimatiellia; order RFP12; family UBA1067; genus UBA1067. The sequence goes on from DJXI01000081.1 coordinate 7,792, forward strand.
GCTGGCGGCCTGGCGCGCGCGCAGGCATCCTCTACGGCGAGAACAACAACCACAACGGGCCCGGCTGGCAGTGGGCGCAGACGCTGTGGCGAATGCCGCCAAACGGACTCAAGGGAGGCAACCTCTTCTGCTGCGGATGGTTTGGAGCGTGGGGCGACTGGGCGAGCTTCGGCTTCGAGAACCCGGATGCGACGAAGCGCGAGAAGTTCTGGTATGTGCCGCGCTTCTTCTCCACCATCCACCGCGCCGAACGATTCTTCACCGAGTCCGCGCCGGCGCGCGGCGTTCCCAAGGTCGCCATACTCATGGCGCAGCGCGACATTCCCTTCGGGACGGACGACAATCTCTCGCCGTGGGAGTTTCCGGTCAACTCGCGTCTGCGCGTCTATTCGCACCTGCGCGACGCCGGATGCTTCGTTGACGTGATTCCCTATGCGCGCATTGCGAGAGAGGACATGCGCGACTACGGCGCGCTATTCCTCGTTTCCGCCGAACACCTCTCCGACGCCGACATCGCGGCCATCCGCGAATACGTGCGCGGCGGCGGCGTCCTCTTCTGCGACTGCCGCACCGGGCAGTTTGACGAGCACAACCTCGCGCGCGAAGCCGACGGCGGACTGTCGGATGTGCTTGGGCTCGCGTTCGACGGCATCTGGGAGTCGGGCGACGTGGTGGTCGATCCGGGCGACGTGTGGTTCGACACGCGCTACGGTCGGCTGCTGCGCGGCGACGGACGCGTCAAGTTCACGGCGACGACGGCGCATCCCGTCAACGCCCGCTCGGCGTTCTACTACGACAACAAGGCGGCGGTTCTGATGGAAAACCATTTCGGGAAAGGCCGCGCCTACTGGATGAACACGCAGATGGGCACGCTCCGCAGCGAGTCGTCCGGAGGCGAGGAGCCGGCATGCGACTTCTTCCGCTCCGTGCTCGACGCGGCAGGCGTTGCTGCGTCCTACGAAATCTCGACTGACCGTGCGTGCGACACGCGCGTGGAGTGTCCGCTCGTCGACGGCAAGGGCAACGCCGTCGTCATGGTTGCGGGCCGCACATGGAAGCCGCTTGAACCGATGCGCCTGACGATGCCGCTGCCGGAAGGGCTCTCCTTCGGGTCGGCGTTTATTTCGCTCGCCGAGGACAACGGCCTCAGGCCGCTGGCGTTTGTGCGCGACGGCGCGCGCGTTTCGTTCGACCTGCCGGCCGTCAAGTCGGCGGCGGCGATCTGGCTCATGTCGGGCGACCACCCGCCGCTTCTGGGAACGCGCTTTTCGTGGGACGGCCGCACGGCGGCGCCGGGCGATGAAACACCGCGTGTGAAGCCGGGCGAAACATTCGGGCTTACGGTGCAGGTCGCCAATCCCTCCGGCCAGCCGCTCCGCGGCGCGAAACTGCGTGTCCGGACGCTGCAAGGGTGGAAGGTGACGTGCGTCTCTCCGCTCGGCGACGTGCCGCCGCATTCCATCGGCGAGGCGCAGTACGAAATAACCGTTGCGGCGGACGGGCCCGAGATGCGTCCCGACCATCTCCAGCCGATTGTCGCCGATCTCTTCGTCGGCGGGACGCGCACGGCGGTCACGCACACAGTCGTCCAGGCCGACATATCCAAGGCGGGGCACGAGCTGCTCCTTTCCGACAACTGGGTTTCCGCCGACTGTCCGTGGAGCATCTGGAACGGCGCCACGTATCGCTATCTCACGCAGCCTGACGCGGAGAAGGGTGAGCGGATCGTCGATACGCTCCACACGCGCCGAGCCGACGGCAGCGACGTCTTTGCGCTACAGAGCGGCGACCGCCGCGAACGGCTGCGGCACGCCTCGTGGAAAGGGCTTGGACGAGTGGAGGTGGAATGGGATTTGAAGAAGGCGTACGACATCACGCGCATTCTCGCAAAACGCACGGTCGAACTGAGAAAACGAGAAGACCGCAAGGATGCCGTCGATCCGCTGGCCGTTTCGTATTCGCTCTCGTCGACCGGCGCGGACTGGACGGAGCCGGTGCGCGTTGCGTTCGTCTGCGACGAAGACGGCTTCTGCGACATTGAGCTCCCCGAGGCGCTGCGCGCGCGATTCATCCGGCTCGCGTTTGAATGCGACAGCGCCAAGACGACCTGGCTCGACGAAACGTGGATTTTCGGCAAGCTGCCGCCGGAAGCGGACGAGGCGGAGAAGGTCCCGGTCGTGGACGTGAGCGGCGACAAGGCGCGGCAGCTCGTCATCGCGGCGGGGACGGAAGACCTCTACCAGGGGCATCCGACAACCGTCCTTACGCGGACGGGCAAGCTCATCTGCGTCTGGACGACAAACCACGGCGGGCCGTGCGGCCCTGCGGCGGAGTCGCTTGACGGCGGCCGCACGTGGACGCGCATCGACGGGCGCTTTCCGAAGGAATACGCGGCGACCTGCAGGAATTGCCCGACGCTCCAGAAGATGGTGCTTCCGGGCGGCGGCGAGCGGCTGCTCGTCTTTTCGGCGCGGCCGCCGGACGGGGCTGTCAACCACTACGACTGTCCCGGCATCTGTCCGCTCGGCATCGCCTATTCGGACGACGACGGCGCGACTTGGCGCATGGCGCCGCGCGCGTGGGTGTCGTCGATCATGCCGCCGACGGGATTCATCCAGCTCAAGGATGGCTCTGTCGCGCTCTTCGGGCAGGTGCGCAAATATCTGGGAACAAAGTCCGACGCGCCGACATCCGACCAGAACGTGTGGATGGCGACCTCGCCGAACGGACTCGATTGGTCCGCGCCGCGCGTCATCGCTTCCGTGCCAGAGAAGAATCTCTGCGAACCGTGCGCGCTGCGCTCGCCGGACGGCGATGAAATCGCGCTCTTGATACGCGAAAATCGCCACACGTCGCGTAGCATGATGTGTTTTAGTCGTGACGAGGGCGTGACGTGGTCCGTACCGCAGGAGACGTCGTTGGCGCTCACCGGCGATCGCCACGAATGCGTGGCATTGCCCGACGGGCGTGTCTTCGTCGCCTTCCGCGACCGGGCGAAGGCTTTCGGCACCTACGGACACTATGTCGCATGGATTGGCACGTACGACGATCTCCGTAACGGGCGCGAGGGCGGCGCGCGGGTGAAACTGCTCCACAGCTACGCGGGCGACGAGCGGTTTGCCAACGCGAGCTTTACGGGCGATACCGGCTATTCGGGCGTGGAGCTTCTGCCGGACGGCGACATTCTCTGTACGACCTACGTGAAATACTGGCCAGACGCGCGACAGCACTCCGTCGTCTCCACTCGCTTCCACCCTGAAGGGCAAATCAAATGAAAAAAACAATCTTGTCGCTTGTTCTTGCCGTTGCCGCGTTTGGTGTGGCGGCGTCCGTCCGCACCGGAAGCGTTTCATTTCCGGCGAAGGATGTCCGCGCCTACGATGCCGTCGTCTGCGGTGCGGGGCCTGCGGGGTGCGCGGCGGCGATTGCCGCGAAGCGCTCGGGCCTGTCGGTATTGTTAGTCGAGGCGCAGAGCCGTCTGGGCGGCACGGCGACGAGCGGCGGCGTGTCGCATTGGCTGGGCGGACGCAACGACAGTGGCGAATGGGTCGTGGGTGGCATCTTCCGCGAATTGTCGCTCCGCGCCGAAAAGGAGTGCGCGGCAATTCTGCCGAAACATCCTGACGGCAAGACGTATCAGCCGTATGCGTGGTTGCCGTGGTTTATCCACGGTGTCGTCCTTGATCCCGACCGCATTGCGCTGATGCTTGACAGTGTCATGGAAGAAGAAGGAGTCGATGTCCTTTTTGAGACTCGTGCCGTCGGCGTGGAGCGCGAGGGCGACAGAATAACCCACGTCCTGACGCACTCAAAAGACGGATTCCGCCGCATCCCCGTGAAGGTCGTAATCGACGCAACTGGCGATGCGGATGTTGCAAATTTCGCGGGATGTCCAGTTCTTGTTGGTCGCGACGGAGACCACCTGATGACGCCAGCATCGCTCACGTTTCATCTTTCGCATGTTGACGGCAAGGCGCTTTGGGACGAGATAGAGCGGACGCGCGAGCCGAAGTTCCGTCCGCTGATCGAAGAGTTGAAGGCGAAGGGCGAATGGCCGTTCCCCTACGACATCTTCATTTCGGTGAAGGGGCTGGCCGACGACGAGGTGATGATCAACACGATGCGCCTGACGGAAATCGACGGCACGAGCGCCGAGTCGCGCACGAAGGGCTATGTGCGCGGACGGCGCGAGGCATATCGGCTGCTGGATATACTGCGGAAGCATTTCCCCGGCTTCAGGAACGCGCAGATGAAGTCAATCGCTCCCATGCTGGGCGTGCGCGAGACTCGGCGCCTGGATGGTGCGTTCAAGCTGATGGTCGAGGACTTGCGCCAGGGAACGGAATTCGGCGATACGATCGGTTATTCGATGTATGGCTGGGACTTGCCCGACCCGAAAAAGCCGAGCGTCCAGCCGATGGTGGACGAGTCGGGAGGCGGTTTCGTCAACAAGGCGAAAAAGCAGCTCGTGACGCCGATTCCCTATCGCACGATGGTGCCGCGCGGGTGTAGCAACTTGCTGTGCCCGGGAAGGGCGATTAGCGTGGAGCGCGACGTTCTGGGCCCGTTGCGCGTGATGGCGCCCTGCATGGCGATGGGCGAGGCGTGCGGCGTGGCGGCGCGACAGATCGCCGACGGGGCGGCGAATGGCGCGGTCGATGTCGCGGCGTTGAAGGCGGAGCTTCGCCTGCGCGGCTGTGTCGTCGACAAATCGGCCTTGCCCGTCGTGCGTCCGCGCGTCGATCCAACGTCGTCGGACGAACAGCCCGCGTACGTTCGCGGGCGACTGTCGGAGTCGGCAAGGTGCGAGGGACTGCATCCGCTCTTCGCCAAGGCGTTCGCGTTCATGCGCCGTCCCGACCTTGCCGAACTGCCGTGCGGGCGCTACGAAATCGACGGCTCGAACTGCTGGGCGATGGTTCAGGAAGTTGCGCTGAAGCTGTTTGCGGACGAAAACCAGTATGAGGTCCATCAGGCGTTCATCGACATCCAGATGCCGATTTCGGGGTGCGAGACGATTGGCGTGACGGAGCCCGCTGCCGACGTGTTCAGCGGATTCAATGTCGAAAAGGACTATGTGCTGTTCAAGGCGAAGGGCGAGCCGTGGACGCTGGCGCCCGGCGAATACGCCGTCTTCTTCCCCGGGCGCGGCGCGCATGCCCCTGGCCTTGCGCGGGACGGCGCCCGCACGATCCGCAAGCTTGTCGTAAAGGTCAAACAAAAGGAATGAAAATGAAAAAAACACTCTTGTCGATTGTCCTCTTCGTTGCCGCGCATCATCCACGGCGCTATGTCGCGCTCTTCGGCAAGGATGTCGACGAGAATGACTTGTCGGCGATGAATCCAATCCCGAAAATCAAGTCCGGCATGGCCCCCCTCCTCTGCTCTCATGCCACGAAAGACAGGGTCGTGTCCATCGTCTCCCATCGCGCATTTGCGGACGCCTACCGCGCCGCCGGGAACGCGTGCGAATTCTTCGAATATCCGAATTCCATTCGCGAAGGGCTGACGGGCCATTGCATCTGGATCCCGGATTCCGATCCGCAGCGCCTCATCCCCGAAATCGAGGCCCGAATCAAGGCGTTCTTCGCGCAGCCGGGCGACAAGGCGCCGGCCGTCGTTTCGACGGAAATCAAGATTCTGGAACCCGCCCAGGGGGCAGTGGTGCCGCTTCTCACGGACGCCCAGAAAGCCTATTTTGACATTCCGACGGCCGAACGACGGATCAAGTTCAGGGATGTCGGCTTCCGCAAGCAGCTCGCCCGCTCCGGCGAGCGCGCGTCGGATGGGTCGGTTGTCCGGCAGGCCTACTGGCCCAAGACCGTCCGCCTTGCGTGGACGCCGGTCAAAGGCACCGATGCCTACACGGTGACGGTCAAGGACGCGAAGAAGGGCGAAACGGTCGTGGACGAGACGGTCGCGGGGACGTCCCTCGAAATCGACAACTTTGAAGTCGCGGCGGACTACGTCTGGACGGTCGCGGGCGGCGGCTCTTCGGCGCGCGGCACGTTCAAGACCGAGGACAGGACGCCGCGGTTCATCCGCTATCCCGGCGTGCCGAACGTGCGCGATCTGGGTGGATGGATTGGGCTTGGCGGGCGTCGCGTTCGGCAGGGAATGATAACAATGGCTCTGGAACCGACTACACCGGCACCGGGGCGGCTGGCGGCGGAATCGCCGAGCAGATTGGCTCGGCAGCCTATCAGGTGCGCCATCTCGAAATCTGGGTCGAACAGGATTTGGGCGGAGAAAGAGCCTGCTGGCTGGATGAATCGGCGCCGACGACGCTGTCCACCGGATCATGGGCGGCGGATGTTGCCTACGGCGCGGACGGCAGGGCGAGCGTCTGCGACAACGCCTTTACGCCCGTCCACGCCTCCACCGGCAATGTCGTCGTCGTCGAAATGACAACGCAGATTGTCAAGACCGGGATGACTGTCTCGCCGGATGAGGGGATTCAGGCGGCCGTGCGCCTCTCCACGAACGGCTGCTTTCAGGTGTGGACTAGCCTTCGCCAAGACCACGGCGGGCAAGCAGACAATGAGTGGGTGGATGTGGAGGCGGAGGGGGTGACGCCGACTAGCGGCAAGGAATACACCCTGCGCTTCACTTTCGACTACGCGGCGGGGACATATGGAGTGGAGGTCGACGATTTCGCTCTCCGACTCCAACTCGAAACTCCAACGTCTTCGTTCCCTCTTGCGTTTTCCACCAACTGTGTCAGAAAGGTCGCGTTCGCCGGACTTACTCGATTCACGTCGCTTCGTGGCGAATGCCGCTTTGAGGCGTCCGGTTTCGCGGCGGACGAGACGTTGATTCTGTCGAACAATGTCCAGCTCGTCCTTGACGCGGCACGGGCGCAATGGCTCAACAGATGCACGGGAGGCAAGGCGGCTGTCGGTGACGCGGCGGCAGGACTTTCGGCGGATGATTTCGACAAGGCCTATCTTCTCAATCTCGATATAACCGGCGTTGAGGACGTTGAAGGGCCATACTCCTTCCAGTTGACAGGCGTCGATGTCGATCATTTGGCGGAGAAGGTGACAATCGGCCTGACGCTCGCCCGTACGGGCGAAATTTCCAAGACCATCAACGGCGTCCTGAAGTTCTACGGCGCGGCGACCGTCGAGGCGTTTGCGTGCCCGGATCTCGCGCCGCTCGTGGACGTGACGCTGTCGGACGACGACTTCAGCGAGGGCGGGACGGCCACGGCCGAAATCCCGCTCAAAGGCGACACCCCGCCCACCTTCTTCAAGGCGACGATCGAATGACGCGGCACTCGATACTCGATGAATCGAAGTGGAGCTTCCGCACAAATTTCTGGGGGCGGCGCCCACGCCGCCTGGCGTCGAAATAGATTTGAAACTGAAAACAGAGAAGGAGAAGACAGATGAAAAACATAGCCACCATGGTTGCAGCGGTTGTGTCAGTCGCGGCCGCTTCATTCGCTACACCCATCGTCGATACGTTCGAATCGACAATGGAC
>DJXI01000035.1 GCA_002449695.1 Verrucomicrobia bacterium UBA7008
GCAGCTTCTGCCGGTCGTTGACCGCGTTTTCGCCCGTGCAGCGCTTGCCGCGCACCGCGTCAAGATCCGCAAGGGAACGCGACGCGGAAAGAAGGCTGATCGCGTCCGTGACGGCAAAATCGACACCGGCGTTGCCGCGCGAGGTGTGGGCGGCGGTCGCGGCGGCGTTCACATTGTCGCGCCATCTTGCGGCCTTGGCGCTCATGTTCGCCGTCGCCTGGCCCGCCTGCCAGTCCTCGTAGGAGATGTCCGCGTGCGAGGCACCGGTGAAGCCCTTGCCCTCGTTGGCGAATTTGTCCAGGATCGTGCGCACCTGGGCACGCGTGAGCGGCGTGAAGCGCGCCTTGAGAAAATCGTCGCGCTCGGCCTTTGTGGAAAATTCCTGCACCTCCGCCGGAAGACCGAGCTGCTTTCTGATGGCATTCAGCGACTCGGCTTTCACGCCGCCCTTCTGGAGAGCGTTCAGGAACGTCTCCTTCACCTCGAGGATGCGCTCGGGCGAAAGCCTCACGTTGTTCTTGGAAGTCTTCCAGACGTGGTTGTTGACCTTGACGAGCTCGGCAGTGCCGTTCTCGTCCGTCCTAAAGTCGATTTGCCCGGCGTTGTAGCTGCCGGCCGCGATACGGTTGAACTGCGCGAGGCTGATTTCTGGTAGCGCCATTGTCTTGATCCTTTCTGTTCTTCTCTACTGCGCCCTGTATACACGTTAAATCTGAAAAGGTTTCATCATCAGGCCGAATTTCCGCTGCCGCTCGGCGAGTTCGGAGTCGGAGGAATCCTGAAGGCTGGGAGGTTGGGAGGCCGGGAGGCTGGATCTGGCACTCCCCGCCTCCCAACCTCCAAACCTCGAAACATCCAAGCTGCCATCATCCCACGCCAGCGGCTCCAGCCCGCGGTGCCGCAGCTCCTCGTTCACCGCTTCGCGCTGTGCCGCCGTGAACCGGAAGCCCATCACCTGCTCGCGCGTGAGCCCCTGTGATTCGAGCAGCCGATCGGTTTCAGCCATGCGCAGGCCCGCCTGCTCCACCAGACGGTTCGATTCGGCGATCGTCCGGCGGATGCGGGCAAGGTAGGCCTCCGTGTCCCTGTCGTTCGTTTCAGCCATTTTCAGCCATCCTGTTACATTAACCGATACAGGATATTATATCATATCGGACGGAGTTTGCGCAAAGCGTCGACGGGCGATCGACTCCCGCCATTCCCGCGCCAGGGCCAGGAACGGCACGAGGACGCGCGCGCCGTCGCCGCGCCCAAGCGCCGACAGCGGCAAGCGTCTGGCCCCTCGCCCCACAAAGCCGAGAGATTCGAGACTTCCCCCATCGCGGCCCCGCACTTACGGGGACTTGGGCGCTGGCGGGGCCGGAACGGCGAGCGCGGCGCCCTTCAGATCCGTCCACAGCGTCCCTTCGCCCGCGTGGATCACGCGGATCGTCACGTCGGGGTTGAGCCGGTCGGCGAACGTCAGATCCGCCCAGAGCGACGGATCCTTGAACGCCGACGCGCGCCGCCTGAGGCCGAGCGCCTCCTCGTTCTCGACCGCGAACTTCGCCTGCACCTCCGCCGCGCCGCGCGTCTCGACGATCTGCGCCTGGATCTTCGCGCAGGCCAGGTCGATCTCCGCCGCCTTGAGCTTCGTGCCGGCGTCGATCTCGGCGACGTCCTTCTTCATCTCGGCGGCGACCGTCGCGACGAGCTTCACCGTCTCCTGCTCGACCTCGCGCTTGACCTGGTCGACGGTCGCAAGCGCCGTGTTGAGGTCGGCGCGCCGCTTCTCCGTCTCCTGCTGCGTCTTGTTCGTCAGATCCTGCTCCTTCGCGACCGCCGCCGACTGGATGGGCGCGAGAATCTCCTCGGGCACCTCGACGTGGCGGACGATGGCGTTCCTGACGAGGATGCTCTTTTCGCCCAGGACGCGCACGAGCTCGGCCGTCATCTCCTCCTGGAACTTCTGCCGCCCCTCGCCGTCGATGAAGTCGCGCGCCTTGTAGTCCGAGCCCTTCATGCGCGAAATCGAGAGGATCTGCGGCATGATGATCTTCGAGACGACCGCCGGGAGGTCGCCGTAGAGCATGAAGATGCGCGAAATCTTCTCCGGCAGCAGCTCGAACTCGACCGTCATGTCCAGCATGATCGAGAAGCCGTCCGACGACGGGAACTGCACGAACTGGTTCATGCCGAACGCGACCGAATCGTTCGCCGGCAGCTGCTGCGGCGGCAGCGACGCGGCGGCGGCCTCCTCCAGTCGCGGGCTGCGCGAACCCGCCATCGCCCTCATCTTGACCGGCGCGCGCGCCAGCGAGCCGCCGACGGCCGACGACAGGTTCTGCGCGAAGGTGCGCGCCGAATCCTCGTCCACGATGCCGAGATCGGCGTTCTGCGTCACGTACTCCGCGCGCTTCTGCACCTGCTTCTGGAGCGTCATGCGCTGGAGCTCGTCCAGCCCGTTCGCGCTCTGGCTCTGCGCCTTCGTGAGGACGACCGTGCCCGACTTGCCGACGATCGACACCTGGTTCATGCCGATCTCGACGACGTCCACCTGGTACGCGCGCGGGTTGACGTAGTAGAGGCCCGGCTGCAGCACCTTCTCCATCACGCCCTTCTCGCCCGGCCCCGCGAAGAGCCCTTCGCCGGCGGGCCGCCCCGCCTGGCTCGTGACGACGCCGACGTAGCCGATCGGGATGTTGATCGCGCTCATCACCTTGATGTCGTACCCTTCGGGGTTGAGGCGGTAGGTGCCGGGCCCGAGGACGTCCTTCCACACGCCCTTCGAATCGCGGTCGGGCGCGAGGATCTCGCCGGGCGCGAGCTCGCGGCCGTTCTTCGACGTCACGACGCCGACGGAACCGGCCGGGATCGTCGTCACCGGCACGATGCGCCAGTCGTGCGTGATCGGGTTGCGGAAGTGGCGGCCCTCGGCGAGCGGCACGCGCTGGACGCCCTTCTGCCCGGGCTCGGCGAGAATCGCGCCGGGCGGCAGCGCGTCGCCGGTCTTGGACGTGACGATCGCCATCTCGCCGGGCCCCACGGAAATGCGGCAGCCGAACCAGACGAAGGCCGCCAGCGCGAGCGCGAGGACGGCGGCGGGCGCGGCGAGCGCGAACGCGAGCTTTCCGGAATTGTTCATTGCGCACCTCCCTTCCCGTTCGCGAATCCGCTTTTGGCGGGAATCCCCAGGGGTTCGAGCGGATCGTCCGCCGTGACGACCTCGACGATGCGCGGCGCCGCCTTCTCGTAGAGCCGCGCGCGCAGGTAGTCGCGCTCGTCGGCGTAGACGGCGACCTCGCTTTTCAGGACCTCGGCCTCGGCGGTCGTGCGCGCCTCGACGACGCGGCGCGCGGCCTCGGCGGTCGCGAGCCGCGCGGCGGCCTCGGCCTCGGCGGCCTTCAGCTCCGTCGCCGCGACGGTCAGCCGCGTTTCGGCGGCGATCGTCTGCTCGGCGCGCGCCTGCTCCGCCGCGATCTTCTTCTGGATGCGCTCGGTCTCGGCGGCGACGACGCGCGAATTGCGCTCGGCGAGCGACTGCTGGCGGCCGAGCTCGGCGAGCGACTTCGCCTGGACGATCTGCTGGTCGATCTTCTTCGCCTCCTGGACGGCGAGCTCGCGCGCGCGGATGATGGCGGCGACCTCCTGCGGCGCGAAGATGTCGCGGATGAGGACGGAGTTGAGCGAGATGCCCCACGGCGCGCACACGCCCTTCAGGTACGCTTCGAGCGAATTCTGGAACGCCTGGCGCGACTCGCCGACGATGAACTCGGTCGCCACCTTCTTCGAGCCTTCGATGCGCGAGAAGCCGCGCGCGGACGGCAGGATGAGCTTCTGGAGGATGTCGTCCATGTCGCCGACCGCGTGCGAGAGGATCGCGACCTTGTCGAGCTGGAGGTTGAACTCAAGCGTGCCCTCGGCCTGCACCGTGAAGCCGTCCTGCGTCAGGAACGTGATCGCGTCCGCGCCCGACAGCTCGAAGCGCTGGCTCTGGACGTTCACGATGGAGACGGAGTAGAGAAACGGGTTGAGACGGTGCGTGCCTTCCTTGAGGATGCCGTCGGTGACGCCCTTCATGCCCTCGCCGACGAGAAAGCCCGTGCCCGTCCGGCTGTCCGCGCCGTCGGAGAGGATGTCCGCGCCGGTCAGGCGCGTGACGACGCCGACATGGCCCGGCTTGATCGTGATGTCGTCGTAGAGCTTCACGTCGTAGGCATAGGGATTGATGCGGTGGCGGCCCGTGCCGAGGACGTCGCGGACGATGCCCTTGTACGTGTCGTCGCGCGCGATGATCTCGCCGGCGGGCAGGTCCCGGCCGAACTTGCGCACGAGGACGCCGAACTTCCCGGCGGGGATGTCCATCGCGCGGTAGTACTTCCATTCCCACGTCCACGGGTTGCGGAAGTAGCGGCCCTCGGGCAGCACGTCCGCCTGGATGCCTTTGTAGTCCGGACCGGGCGCGAGGATCGCCTCCGGCGGCAGGTCCTTGCCCGTCTTCTTCATGAGGACGGCGATCTGGCCGTTCTCAGGCTCGATGCGCCACCCGTACCAGACCCAGAGCGACGCCGCCAAGACCGCGACCGCCGCGCCAACCAACAAGGATGCTTTCATGTCTGTTCGCCTCCGTTTTCCGAAACTTCCGTCTCCGCCGCATCCGCCTCCGGCGGCGTATACTCCTCTTCGATCCAGCGCCGGGCGGCCGCCGCGTCCGTCCATTCCTCGCCGGTCACGAACTCGTACGTCTCCCGCGCCTGCGCGACGCCCGCGGCGGCGGCTCCGTCCGTGATGATCCGGATCAGCGACTCGACGGCCAGCTTTTCATCGACGCCGAGATACTCGTTGGAGATGTCTTCCAGGAAATCCGCATCCTCCAGGACGGCCATGATTCGTTCGACAAGGCCGATGCGCGCCGCCTCGTCCTCGATGTCGGCAATCGCCGTCGCGATCTCGCTGCGGGCGCTGTCGCGCACATCTTCATCGGCATCGGCCAGAAACGGCACGAGCTCCGGGAGCGCCTTTCCGCCGAACCAGCCGAGCGCGTCGACGCAGGACTGCCGGATGTCCGCCACCGCGCATTTCTGCGCCGCGTCGGCGCAGGCCAGCGCCGCACGCAGATCTTCGTCGTCCAGCGCCTTCTCGATGCGCGCGGCGAGCGCCCGCTCGGCCGGCGTCCAGCTGTCGTCCGCGCCGCCGGCCTCCTCGTCCGCGTCCGTTGCGCGCGCGGGCCGCGTCCGCAGGCGCGGCTTTTCGTCCGGCGCATCCGCCGCACGCGCGGCCTTCGCGTCGACCGGCCGGGTGTCAGCCGGTTGCGCCGCGACCGGCGCGTCTGCCTCCGCCGCGTCCGCCGTCCGCGCCGCCGGCGCGAACCGGCGGCACAGCCCCAGCCCGACCGCGGCCACCGCGGCGCACACGACAACGCCTGTCCAGATGAGTGTCTTCACGGCCTCAGTCGTCGTCTCCGTCGTCCGAGACGTAATTTTCGGTGATCCATTCGTTCGCCGTGTCGAAGTCCACGTATTTTTCACCCGTGGTGAATTCATAGTGCTCGCGCGCGACCTCGGCGGCGGCCTTGTTCGGCGATTCGATCACGTCGATGAGCGCCTGCATGCCGATCAGGTCGTCGCAGTCGTCCAGCTGCATGATCATCGCGTCCAAAGCTTCCTTGTCCGTCAGAATCTTCATCGCGCTCACGACATAGCGGCTGCGGTCCTTCTCGTCGTCCACGTCCGCCAGGGCCGTCGTCCAGTTGTCGATCGCGGACTCGGCGACGTCGGCGTCGGGATCGGCCATGAACGGCATGAGATCGAGCAGCGCCCGGTCGCCGAACCAGCCCAGCGCCTCGACGAGATCGCCCCGGACCTCCGGATTGGTCGACGCGCCCGCCTCGTCCACCAGACGCTGCAGCGCCGACAGACTCTCCTGATCGACGGCCGACTCGATCGCGGTCAGCAGGCGGCGCTCGTTCGGCGGCAGATCCGTCCGGTCCGCCGCACGCGCGCGGACGAAGCGTATCTTCCGCTTCGCCACCTTCGCCGTCGCGTTCGTCGCGTGCGTTGCGCGCGCCGCCGCGGTCTCGGTCGCCGGCGGCGGGATGCCCTTCGTTTCCTGCGGCATGTTCGCGGCCGGCCGCGGGGTGCCGTCCGTCCGGGGCGACTGACCGCGCAAGGAGGAGAAGAAAACCGCACCCGCCGCCAGCACGGCGACGACCGCCGTCGCAATCATCAGTTTTTTCATGTGTTTCAGGACCTTTCCGGCGGATTTTCTCGCGTTTTCGCGATCGCAATGACAACACCGCCAAATTTTGGTATAATTATATCAAATTTTCCGACACCCAAACAAGGAGAACAAAAAACACATGAACAAAACAACACTCGCCCTCGGTCTTGCCGCCGCGCTGTTCGCGGCGCATGAAGCCTGCGCCGACGCGCAGGTCTACGAGATGACCCTGACCCTCAAGACGGCCGTCACGGCCAAGGGAAAGATCACGCCGCTGTGCAGCGGACTGCCCGACGACGATACGGGGCTCTACCGCAAGCAGGGCACCGTCCGCATCAAGGGCCTCATCTGGGGGTGCGACTGCGTGACGATCGCCGAGCCGCAGCCGGTCGACGATCCGACGGCGGTCTACGGGTATGTCTTCTGGAACCAGACGACCGGCAAGGTCCTCGACGGCGACTTCGGCTGGATGCTGCTCCACCGCATCTTCAAGAATCTCAAGAAGTGCGAAGGCACGTGGACGATCGCGGGCGATTCGTTCTCGCTGGTCGGCGGCGGCTTCGGCATCCTCCAGGATACGGTCGACAAGGAATGCTGCTCGATCGAGGAGACGATCATCAAGACGATGAACGGCAACGTCGCCGGCTGGATGACGATGCCGCCGATCGTCATCTCGAAGGGCACGGACGACGTCTGCGAGAAGTGCTCGCTCGTCCCCGGCACGGAAGAGGTCGTCGCCTACGCGCCCGGCTTCTCGCTCTGCGAATGCGACGACGGCTCGGAGCTCACGACCGTCAGCGGAACCTGGAAGCTGAAATATCTCGTCGCCCAGTCCAAGAAGTGGAAGAAGGCCGCTTCCGACACGTCGATCATCGAGATCTACGCCTTCCCGAACTACGTCAAGAACTATCTCAACAGCCTTTGACGACACGCCGCGCGAAAGCGGCTGCTAGCGGTGTGGGGTTGTCTTCCTGCGGAAGAGGCCCCACACCGTTTCTTTTCCGGGAACACCTGTCACGTAGTCATACTTCGTTTCGTCGATATCGACGGTGAACTCGGTCTGGCCCTTCCGCCCGAGGCAGATGAACAGGTAGTCCGGCCGGTACGGGCAGAGACTCGGCACCCGGTTCTCTTCCGCCCCCTCGGACTGCCCGCGAACGGCCCAGGCGGCGGCCGCGAAATTCCCGAAGACGACGGGGCGGCGCGTGGTGAAATACTCGCCGCCCGTGCGGCGTACGACCTTCTGGCGCGCGGGCCCGGCGTAGTCGGCGCGGATCTTCGGCGCGATGTTGCGCGCCGCCGCCAGGGCCTCGCTGCCGAAGCCGTGCGTGACGGCGCGGGCGATCTCGACGACGTTGCCGAAGACGGCGACCGCCAGCAGCGCCGCGGCGACCGTCGCGCGCAGGGCGAGGCGCACGGCGCGGCGGCGGACGGGCGCGCACCAGATGTCGGCCGCCGCCTTCGCCGTCCACAACCAGAGGAACGGCGCGAACACGCCGAAATACCGCGCCAGCCCCCACAGTTCCCGCCGGAGGAAGGATCGGTCGACCGAGAGCTGGACAATCTCCAGCACGACAAAGAGGGAAAAGATCGCGAAGCAGAGCCCTTCCAGACGCGACAGGCGGCGCAGGGACAGCCGCACGGCGAGGACGATCCAGGCCGGAAGCGCGAAATAGAGATAATGGGCGCCGACGCAGGCGAGGCCGAGCGGGTTTCCGATGAAGAGATCGAGAAGCTTTTCCATGGTCGTCACCCTCCGATCAGCTTCTGCCAGAGCGGCACGTAATGGGGCGCGGGCAGCCAGTAGCCGGTCCAGTGCCAGACCAGCGCGCACATCGGCTGCAGGACGACGGCGCCCCAGGCCGTCAGCGCCCAGGTGCGCAGACGGAAGCCGTCGCGGACGGCGTAGACAACGCCCAGAATCAGCGCGAGGAGAATCGCATCGCACTTGAAGAGGCAGAGGAACACGACCGCCGCGCAGGCCTCGGCGAACGAGGCGGCGTCGCGGTCTTTCACGCGGATGACGGCATCGACCATCAGCAGAAGCCCCAGCATCTTGAACGGTTCGCGCAGCCCCTTCAGCGCCCAGACGAGCGGCTGGGGGCAGATGCAGTAGAGCAGCAGCGCGAAAAGCGCCGTCCGTGAATCAAAGATCCGTCCCGCCAGCCGGAAGAGCACGAGCGCGCCCAACGCCCAGGCGAGCGTGGCGCTGACCGTGCACGCCGTCAGACCGTCGAAGCCCGGCAGAAAAACGAACAGCCCGGCGACCACCGTGCCGCCGACGGCGAAGCGCGGGTGAAAGGCCTCGCTCCAGTCGCCGGACGCGAAGGCTTCGGCCATCGGCGCATACCGGCAGAGCGTATCGGTCGCGGCCAACGGCAGGCAATAGGCGACAGTCAGAGCGGCCGCAGCGATCAGGACGACCGCTGCGACCGCGAGACCCGGAAGGCGCGTCGGGGTCACGGCTTCAGCTCGACCGCGAAGCCGCGCTTGGACGCCTTGCCGTTGATGCGGTCGGCGTAGGTGGCCGCGCCCGAGAAGACGGGACGCTCGATTTCCAGCGACACATCCTCGGAGCAGCCGCAGTCGACCCAGCCCACCAGCACGACGCCCTTGACCGCCATGCGCACCTTGCGGCCGTTCGCGAACGTCACGTTGAGGCTGCCCGACACGATGCCCGACGACTTCGTGAGCTTGAGCGCGGCGGTATGGGTGCTGTCGGCGTTGGTGACGATCAGCCTGTCGTTCGCGCCTACCTGAACGGTCGCAGCGGGCAGCGTCTTGATCGCGCCGTACAGGGCGCTCGGCGCGAACCAGCCCGTCTCGGCGCGGATGTTGAACTTCGTCGTCTCGTAATAGTCCTCGCAGCACTTCGAGAAATCAAGCGTCCTGTCGTAGATGCCGCCGTAGACGTTGAGCGAGGTGTAGTCGGCGCCGTAGAGCAGAAGCGGCACGGACGACGACGCGGCGAGCACGACCTGCGGATCGCTGCCGTACGTCGCGGCCGCGTTCTTCCGGATGCGCAGGACCGCACCCACGCCCACGCCGCCGGTCTTCGCGACCGAAATCGGCAGATACGCCCACTCGACGCCGCCGGACGACATCATCGTGCCCGAGAGATAGGCCGACCCGCTGAACGTCGTGCCGTTGGCCAGAAGACCCGCGTAGTTCACCTTGCCCGTGCGGGTGAACGTGGCCGTGTTCATCTTGAGGATGACATAGCCCGTGCCCGTCGGAATCGTCTCCTTGCCGGCCGTCAGGTCGGCCGCGTTCGCGGGAAACGTCACGGTGTAGTAGCCCGCATAGGCGCCGTACGTGCTGTTGAACAGGCGGTAGCCGGACGCCTCGGACGCGAGCGACGTGCCGAAGCGGCTGGAAAGGCCGTCGAGCGTGAACGTGGCGCGACCCTTCGAATCGATCTTCAGCGCCGCCGTCACGCCGCCGCGCGAAGAATTCATCGTCGCCGTGCCCGCGCTGTCGAGCGCCAGCGCGCCCGAATAGGTTCCGCGCGCGCCGTCCGTGCCCTTGTACGACAGCGACACGCGGCCCGACGCGTAGGCCTTCAGCGTCGCCACGCCCGCCAGCACCGACTTGCCGCCGAGCTTCCCGTAGACCGGGATCGAGCCGTAGACCGTCCGTCCCGCCGCGATGACGGGATTGTAGCCCGCCTCGCCGGCCGTCAGCTTCTTCGGATCGACGACCGTGACCGTGAACGTCGCGGCCGCGCCGGTCGCGGTCTTGTCCGTGCGCTTCTCGGTCACGGCGACCGAGACGGTGTAGGTGCCCGCGCGCGTCGTCTTGCCCGACAGGACCATCGCCCGGGCGGAGGAATTGTAGGTGAACTTCAGTCCGGTCGGCAGGCGGCCCGTCTGCGCGAACGTCACGGACTTGTTCTCGCGGATGTTCTGGAGCGGATAGCTCGCCGAGAAATCCATGCCCTTGTAGGCGCGCACGGCATAGCTCTTCTGCGCGAAGACCGGCTCGTCCACATCGGTGACCGTGAGCGTGAAGGTCTTTTTCGCGCCGACCGGCGCCGCCGAACCCGCGCCCGCCGCGAGCGTGATCGTGAACGTCTCGTCCGCCTCGATTGCCGACGTCTGCGCGATCCTGTACGTCACGGTCTTCGTCGCGGCGTTGCCGTCGGCCCACGTGAGCGTCGTCGGCGAGACCGTCACGCGGCCCGTGCCGTTGCTGCCCTTGCTGACCGAGACGGTCGCGCTCGCCGCGCCGTTCACGCCGCCCGTGCGCGTGACGCTGATCGTGCCCGTGCCGTCCGACTCCAGCCGGCTCGCGCTCGTTGTCGCGAACTGGAGCGTTCCGGGAATCGGCACGTTCTTGAACGAGATGCCCGCCGTGAACGTCGTGCCGTTCGCGGCCGCCGTTGCGTACTTTGTGGTTGCGGACGTATAGGCCGACAGCTTGACGGTGCACGCGGCGGCCGCCTGCGCGGCCGTGAGCGTCGCCGTCACCGTGCCCGCGCCCGACGCGACCTCGTTCGTGGACGAATAGATCGAAACCGTCACGTTCTTGTCCGTCGCGTCAAACTTCCACGCGCCCGCCTTCAGGCCCGAAAGCTTGAACCATTCCGCCGTGTCGTTGATCTGGAACGTCGCGCGCTTCGTCTCGCCCGGCGCGAGCGTCTGGGCGGTCGTCGTGCGGAAATCGTTCTTCTCGTCATGTCCCGCGAGGAGCAGCGCCTCGTTCAGGCGGGCGATGTTCTCGTCCACGTCATAGCCGTCCACGGAGGAGGCGTTGAAGAGATTGACGCGCGTGACCACCTTGTCGTCCTTCACGATGAGGAACGTCGGATTGCCGAGGCGCGCCGCCGTCGAATCGGCGCCGAGCCACTGCTTCGTGTACCTGGTCGTCAGCGCGATGCGGCTCGCGGCGGCGGAGGCGCTGATGGACTTGCGCGAGAGATACGCCGCGCCGCTCGCCGGACCGCCCAGCGGCGAGGAGTTGCCCTCGGCGTAGCTGAGCAGGCGCGCCGTGCCGTTTCCGGCCGCCGTGGCGGGACTGGACGCGCGGCTCTGGTCGAAGAGGACGAGCGAAACGCGGTTGCGCGCAGCCCACTCCTTGAACTTCGCGGACGCGAGCAGCGTTTTTTCAACGCCCGCGCAGTAGGGGCACCACAGCACGCCCGAGAAGTTCACGAGCACGACGCCGTCTTTCTTCTTCGCCGCTTCGTAGTCCATGGTCCATTCGCCGTAATCGAAGCTTTCGCCCACCCACTTCGGATTCTTCACCGAAACAGCCGGTTCTGCCACCACATTGATCGCGCTCGTCGACTTCACCGTCTTGCCGTCCGCGGTGTAGAGCCTGAGCGCGATCGCGCCCGTCTTCGCCTTCTCGGCCGCCGTCAGCGTGTGCGTGTACGTCTTCGTCTTCTCGCTCGCGCCCCAGACGACCGCGACCTGCGCCGCGCTGCCGACCTGAAGCCTGTTCGTCGCGACACCCGTCGCGGTACGGAAAAGCGGAATGTCCACCTTCGCCGTCTTGCCCACCACCGCCTCCAGCCGCGCGTTCGGGAGATTCGTCACCGCGAAATAGCCGCCCGCGTAGGCATCCACCGGCTTGTAGGTGCCGAAGTAGTAGTTGAGACCGGCGACGAACTGCGTGCCGAGCGTGCCCTTGGAATAGGGCGGAATATCGCCCTTCCGGCCCGTGAAGTCGGCCTTGACCTGCGAACCGTCGGCCTTGTTCCAGTAGAAGGTCATGAAGGGATATTCACCCGACTTGTTCGAGCCTTTCATGAATTCCTTCGCCGGCGTCATCACGCTCGTCTGGTTCGCCGCGACCTCGACATAGCACATGACGATCTTGTTCTTCGCGACCCACGCCGTGAACTCGTCGGACATCAGGCCCGTTGACTTCATCAGCGCGCAGTAGCCGCAGCCCGCCGACCCCCAGAAGCCGAGGAACGGCACGTGATTCTCGTCGGCATACGCCTTCGCCGCGGCAAAGTCGCTCGTCCAGTAGCCGAGGCGGACACCCGACGTGTCATGCTCGATGTCAACCTGAACGACGGCCGACGCCGCCAGCGTCAAAATTCCCGCACAGGCGGACAGCAGAAAACGCATGAATTTATTTTTCATGGTTTAATTCCTTTTCTTTTTGTTTTTTTCTAGTTAATTTGACCTTGTTCAAAAGTGTCACCCGAACCGCGCATGTCAGCGTCCCGTTCGTCTGGGCGGTTTCAAGGAGCTGCTCCTGCAGCGCGAGCGTCCGCTGGGCGAGTTTCTGGCGGCTGACCTCCGCGCGCGCCTCCGCCTCATCGAGCGGCGAGGGAACCGGCTCCTTTTCCAGCATGATGTGCGCCACATGCACGCGCGTCGGCGCGGGAAGCGGCCCGTCGCCCGCCGTGAACTTGAACGCGAGCGCGGCGGCCAGAAGCGCGAGCCCCCAGACCGGCAGAAGCGCCGTCAGGCAACCGGCCGCCTGTTTCGGCACCCAGACGAGGATGCCGGCCGAGAAGAGCGCGGCGAGGGCGACAATCACCGCCAGAGCGATGCGGCGCGACGTGGCGGCGGCCGGCGGCGGCGGCGCAGGCTGATCGTCCGTGTCGTCCGCGTCCGCGTCAGTCGCGTCTTCCGCGTCATAATGGCGCTCGAGGATTTTGACGATATGGTAGGAGAATGGTGTTTCGATAATCTCGCTCATTTCGGCCGTCGACGGCGCGAAAATGAAGTCTTTCAACGGCTTGAGCAGGGTGCAGTCACGCTCGAACTCGCCCCAGTCGCCGTTTTCCATGCTGGAGCCGCAGTCGGAATATTCATACGCCGTCTCGCCGAAATCGAGTTCGCCCGCGCGAATCTTCCGAAGGAAGCCCTCGATGGTGGCGCGCTTCACCTCGTTCGTCGCGATCGCCGCCGCGATCACGCTGGCGCGGTTGCTGATGCAGTTTGCGATCTCCTCGGATGAAACGTCAAGATCGCGATTCAAGACCGAATCATGATATTTGCGCGAAAGAAGATAATTTCGCTGATATCGGCTAAAATAGGAGTTCGGCTCGCGAAGTTTCGGGACAATTTCCGCGCCATTTTTTTTGCGGGATGCTTTCGCGGTCGCGCGATCCAGCGCCTGGGTCAGTTCTTCATCTGAAACCGTCAGCCCGGCCTCCCGCGCAAGCGGCACCATCAGCGCTTCGCGGAGGTAGGTATTGATCGCCAATTCGGCCAGTCGAATCTTCGAGGACGCGACAATCTTGTTGATCTGGTCAAGTGTCGCCTGAGGCGGAATGTTCAACGGGGATTCAAGCAGCTGGAGGTCAACGTAATCTTCAACCTGCCCCCAGGTCAGAACGTCACCCGCGTAGTCAAGGCAGATGTCATCACGCCCACGCGCGCGCGCGGCCGCGCGCGCGGCCTCCTTTTTGGCCGCCGAGGCTTTTCCGAACATGTCGCTCAGATCGGCACGGCCATCCATCACCCGGTTCTTGTCAAACACAATACCGTTTTCGGCGGCCAGGACAGCCGACGAAAGGGAAAGCGCAAGAACGACGAGATGGAGTTTTGGAAGCATGTCAGAAACGTTTTTGAAGTTTAAAAAAGGGGGGCTGGGCTTCTCGCCCGCCCCCCTTTCGTTATCTGCTGATTTGAATCAGCATCGGTCTTACTTGACCTTCGCGGACCAGGTGCCGCCGATGAGCGCGGTGACTTCGTCAGCGTCGAACTCAACGCAGTCGTCAGCATAGCCGACTTCGTCGAGGCAGGTCTCGAACTTGCCCGTGAACCAGCCGCTGAACTTCTTGAGCGTCACGGTCGGGATGCAGCCGTCGATCACGGTGTCCTCGCCGCACGCACCACCCTTGATGGTCTTCTCCTTGGAAACCTTGATCGTCGCGGAACCGAACGCAACCTGATTGAGCGAGATCGCGTAGTCGTCCTGATCCTCGAACGAAACGCCGAGATCCGACTCGACCTTGTAGGACTTGCCGGGCTTCATCGTGTTCTCGTCCGTGGCCTTCTCGAGGTTCTTGCCGAACACCGTGAGCTTGTAGACGTCGCCGTCATCGAGAACCCACTTGGTCTTGTTCTTGCCAACCTTGACTTCGAGAACTTCGGTGGCGTAGTCGGCGATCACGAGCGTGCCCTTGCCGGAGATCTTCTGAACCGTCTTGTACTCGAGGTTCTTCTCCGTGGCGGTCTTGCCCGAGAACTTGACCGTCATCTCGAGAGCGCAATCCACGTCCTCGGGATCCTCAGTGCAGTTACCAGCGAAGGCACCCGCAGTCATCGCCGCAACAGCAGCAGCAATCATGAGCTTCTTCATTGTTGTTTGTTTCCTTTGGCTTGTTCCATCCGGATTGCGGACCTCCGCTTTCCTTCAGACCGGAGCTACCCGGTTGATCCATTTGTATCGGCGGTATCTTGCCGTCTCGCCTTGTTACACCCGCGCGAGTGCGGTCGGCACACATGTTATGCCATTCAGCCGGACTGCGAGGTTTGTTTTTCACCCTCAGCCCAACCTACCCTTTCATCGATCAGCCAAGTCAACATTCGTTGCACCTGGTTTGTACCTAGGTCCCAGGCTTCACGCCTGAGGACTTGCCCTTTCAACTCAAAGGTGCGCATATTTTATCACAACCAGCTTGCCGCGGTCAAGGGGGTAAACTAAAAATTTTTTACCCCGAAAATCAGCCGGGATTGTCGAGATTCAGCTCGCGCGTAAAGGCCCGCGGCACCTCCGCCGCGCGGTGGCTGATGAGGATCGCCGTCGTGCCGGGATGCGCCGCGAGAAAGGCGGCGATGCGCCGTTTCGCGCGCGGCACGTCCGCCGCGCGCACGTTCATGAACGGCTCGTCGAGAATCAGCAGGTCGGGCCGCCCCGTGAGCGCCGCGTCCAGCAGCTCCTGCGGCGCGCGGCCGAGATACGCCTGCTGCTCGGGGCTGACCCACGCCATGCGCCGACGGATCCGGGCCAGCTCGCACCCGCCGCCGCGCGCCTGGCCGAACACTTTGACGTCGGCGGCGTAGGCGAGCGGGCTATCGCCCGTGATGAGCGCCATCAGCGTCGTCTTGCCGCTGCCGTTCGCGCCGTGCAGCCACCAGCGCTCGCCCGCGCGGATCGTCCAGCTGAAGTCGCGGAAGAGGACGCGCCGGCCGAACGCGAGATTCAGATGCGCGATTTCGACGACGACAGGGGCGGCGTCCGTCGTGCGGCGGGCGCGCGGACGCGGGCGCGCGACTTCCGCCGGGCCGCTGCCGCGCGGCGACGGCCGGCCGCCGCGCACCTCCACCGTCACGCCGCGCGCGCGCAGCGCGTCGAGGATCGCGGCGAGCCGTGCGCGCTGCCGCGGGTCGAGCCCCCCTTCCGGGTCCTCCAGCACGAGACGGCGCGGGCCTTTCGCGAGCGCGCGCGCCAGCAGCACGCGGCGCGTCTCGCCGTTCGACAGCGCCATGAGCGGCAGCGGCAGGAACCGGCGCACGTCCGTCAGCCGCACGATCCGTTCGAGCCGCGCGCGGAACGCCTTTTTCGTCTCCGGCCGCCGCACGCCGATCGCGAACGGATTGATGTCGTAGACCGCCTCGTAGGAGAGGAATTCGGCGACGGTCCGCCCCTCCTCGCCGTAGTAGCGCGCCTGCGGCCAGCCGACGGCCTGCGCCAGGCCCGCCTGCTGGGCGAAGCTCAGATAGGCGACGTCGCGCCCGTCCTGTTCCTTCATCCGCTTCATGTCCCGATAGTATATCATCCGCCCCCGCCCCTGTCCACCCGCCGCCGCGCGGAACCGGCGGACGCGCAAAAAACGCGCGGAGACTACCCGTTCGGGTAGGGTGCGGCGGAAAAATTTTTGGTAGAATAGGTTCCATCGTTGCAGCGGATCTGCGCACGGAGGACGCTGCGTCAGTCGATTTCGCCGTCCGCCGGAAAGGGGTTTTCCTCTCTTTTCCCCTTCCGGCGGCGGTTTTTTAAGGAAAGACCGCGCGGCAGAAGATCCCGCTCGGGCACGGCCGGCCGCGCCCCTCCAGCAGCATCTCGCCCGACTCCAGCCGCGCCGCCGGAAAGAGCTGCGAGAGGATGTTTTCGGCCACGATCTGCGACAGCCCCGGCGTGTGCGACGAAAAGAGCACGAAGCGCGGCGTGTCGGAGAGCAGCGCCTTCACGAGATCCAGCGTCTCGGCGAGATCGCGTTCGATCTTGTACATCTCGCCGCCCGCGCCGCGCCCGAACGTCGGCGGATCGAGAATCACCGCGTCGTAGCGCCGGCCGCGGCGGATCTCGCGCTTCATGAACTTGTGCGCGTCATCCACGATCCAGCGGATCGGCCGGTCGGCGAGGCCGTTCAGCGCGGCGTTCTCGCGCGCCCATTCGACCATCCCCTTCGAGGCGTCGAGATGGCAGACTTCCGCGCCGCCGAGCGCCGCCGCGAGCGTCGAGCCGCCGGAGTAGGCGAACAGGTTCAGGACGCGCGCGCCCTTCGCCTGCCCGCGGATCCACCGCCACTGCGCGCGCTGCTCGGGGAAGATGCCCAGGTGGCCGAAATCGGTGGCGGAGAGGTGGAAGGCGGTGCCGTCGACCTCGATGGTCCAGTGGTCGGGCAGGCGGCCGCGGCCCTGCCAGCGGTTGCCGTCCTCGCGGTCGAAGCTCGCGTCCGCCCGCCGCCAGTCCGCCTCGGGGCGCGACGGCCGCCACAGCGCCTGCGCGCAGGGCCGCGCCAGCACGTAGTCGCCGAAGCGCTCCAGCTTGCGGCCGTCGCCCGCGTCCAGAAGCTCGTAGCCGTCCGTCATTTCGCCGCCTTCAGCACCTCGTCGAAACTGACTTCCAGCGGCACCGACGGCAGGCACGTGTGGTTCTTCATCGCCGCGTCCAGCTCCTCCGCCCGGTCCTCGTCGTACCACCAGTAGCTGAGGATGCACTCCTCGTTCGAGTAGCGCGACAGGACGGTCGCAGGCATGCCGAACTTGTTCCAGTACAGCAGCCGCGTCGCGTCCACGTTCCAGAGGAATGCGTACGGCACCTCGGCGGCGACAAGCGCGTCGATCTTCCGGTACGCCTCGGTGCGCTCCTTCATCGTCTCCATCGACTTCTCCGCGGCGATGAGCGCGTCCACCTCGGCGGACTTGAAGCCGATCGTGTTGTTGCTCCCCTTGCGGTCGGCCTCGGTCGAGAGGAACGACGTCTCGGGATTCTTGAAGATGCTCGCGCCCCACGCCTGCCACGTCATCTCGAAGTTGAACGCGTCCATGTCGCGCATCCACGCGGCGAAGTCCTTGCGCTCGATCTTCATCTCGATGCCGAGCTTGCGCAGCTCCGCGTTGAACAGCGACAGGAACTTCTCGTCGCCGCCCGACTTCGACAGGAACGTGAACGCGAACGCGCGGCCGTCCTTCTCCAGCGCGCCCGTCTTGGGATTCTTCGCGAAGCCCGCCTCGGCGAGCAGCGCCGCCGCGCCCGCCGGATCGAACAGGTAGAGCGGATTGGCGCACGGGTGCGCGTCGTCGTACAGGTCCTCGTAGAACGAGCGCTGGAGGAAGTATTCGTTGAACATCATCGTGCGGTTCATCGTCTCGCGGTCGATCAGCTTCGCCATCGCGAGGCGCACGCGCCGGTCGTCGAACGGCCACTTGCGCATGTTCATCGCGAAGCCCTGGTAGCCGACGGGGTTGTGGTTCTTGACGCGGCGCTTCAGGATCCAGTTGCGGTCGAACTTCTCGCCGTGCGTCTCGTTGCGCATGATGCGCGCGGTGTAGACGGGGTAGACGTCGATCGCCTTCTTCTTGAACGCCTCGAACGCGTTCTCGTTGTCGATGTAGTACCGGAGCACGATGTGGTCGAAGTTGCAGACGTGCCGGCAGCTCGGGAAGTCCGCGCGCCACCAGCCGGGCACGCGCGTCCACTCGGTCTCGATCTGCTCCTCGATGCGCGAGAGGCGGTAGGGGCCGCTCACCGGCGCGTTCAGAAGGTCGATCTTGTTGAAGTCCTTCCCCGCGAAGTGGTGGCGCGGCAGGATGTAGAACATCCCGCAGTTCATGATGTCGCGCCAGTCCTTCGCCGAATCGCCCTTCTTGCGGAAGACGACCGTGCGCGCGTCGACGATCGCGGGACTCTTGAACGAGCCGAGCATCACCTTGTACGGGCCCGTGTCGTTCGCCGGATCCATCACCGCATCGAACGTCCACTTCACGTCCTCGGCGGTGACGGGCCGCCCGTCCGACCACTTCGCGCGCTCGTCGAGGACGAACGTGAACTCGCGCCCGTCGTCCGAAACGGCCCAGCGCCGCGCGAGGCCCGGCGCGAACTCCAGCGTCTCGGTGTCGGTGCCGATCAGCGTCTCGTACATGAGCGAGAACGTCATGCGCGTGTACGTGTTGTTGTCGATGTACTCGCAGAAGCTCTTCGGCGGCATGCTGCCGTTGAAGCGGATGGTGCCGCCCTTCTTCGCGTGCGGCGACGCGATGGGGTCGGGCGTGTCCTGCCAGTCGTCGGCGGGATGCCAGGTGACGCCCGCGGCCGCGACCGTGCAAGCGAGCGCGAGCATCGCCGCGAGCGCCCCGCGCACGTCCCTCTTTTCGATCTTCATCATTTCAGGATCTTTCCGATGCGGTCGATCGCCTCCAGGACGTTCGCGCGCGAGTTGAACGACGAGATGCGGATGTAGCCCTCGCCCGCGCGGCCGAAGCCCGCGCCGGGCGTCGTCACGACGTTCGCCTCCTTCAGGAGCCGGTCGAAGAACGCCCAGCTCTCGCCGTTGACGTTCACCCACAGGTACGGCGAATCGCCCCCGCCCGTCACCGTGTAGCCGAGCGCCTGGAGCGCCTCCTTCATGAGCCGCCCGTTTTCGAGGTAGAAGTCGATCGTCGCCTTCGTCTGCGCCTGCCCTTCCGGCGTGTAGATCGCCGCCGCGCCGCGCTGCGTGAGGTAGCTCGCGCCGTTGAACTTCGTCGTCTGGCGGCGCGTCCACATCGGCCGCAGCTCGACCGGCGCGCCGTCCGCCGTGTACGCGACGAGCCCCTTCGGCACGACGGTGTAGCCGCACCGCACGCCCGTGAAGCCCGCCGTCTTCGAATAGCTGCGGAACTCGATCGCGCACGACCGCGCGCCGGCGCACTCGTAGATCGAATGCGGGATGCCGGGCGTGCGGATGAACGCCTCGTACGCCGCGTCGAAGAGGATGAGCGCCTTGTTTGCGTTGGCCCAGTCGACCCACGCCTGAAGCTGCGCCTTCGTCGCGACCGCGCCCGTCGGGTTGTTGGGATAGCAGAGGTAGACGATGTCGCAGCCCGCCGCCGATTCGGGGCCCGGCACGAAGCCGTTCGACGCGTCGCACGTCAGGTACGTCAGGCCCGCGTAGCGGCCGCCTTCGTTCGCGCCCGTGCGGCCCGCCATCACGTTCGTGTCGACGTAGACGGGATAGACGGGGTCGCCGACCGCGATCTTGACGTCCATGCCGAAGAGCTCCTGGATGTTGCCGCAGTCGCACTTCGCGCCGTCGGAGACGAAGATCTCGTCCGCCGCGATGTCGACGCCGCGGTCCTGGAAGTCCGCCTTCGCCGCCGCCTCGCGCAGGAACGCGTAGCCCTGCTCGGGCCCGTAGCCGTGGAAGTTCTCGCGCGTCGCCTCGTCGTCGACCGCGCGGTGGAGCGCCGCGACGACCGCCGGGCAGAGCGGCTCGGTCACATCGCCGATTCCGAGGCGGATGATCTGCGCCTCCGGGTGCGCCGCCTGGTGCGCGGCGACGCGGTGGGCGATCTCGGTGAAGAGATAACTCGCCTGGATGCGCGAATAGTTTTCGTTGACTCTCAGCATGGTGGTTCTCCTGAAGCCTCAGTGGTGATGGGGATGGTGGCGGTGCGCGTCCTCCTCCTCGGCCTCCCGCAGATGCGGCAGGAAGCCGTCGATCGACGCCAGCGACACGAAGAAGAGCGTCAGCACGGCGGGACTCCGCAGCGGGCAGTCGCCGAACCCGTGGATGAGCGTCGCCGCCGCCGTCAGCAGGATGCAGAAGACGGGCGCGGGCACGATGAAGAGCGACACCGGCTTCGGCGGCTGGTCCTTCGGCGGGATGAAGCGGACCGACGCGGCCATCTTGCGCAGCGTGCCGACCATCGGCCGCAGCAGCAGGACGACCATCGTCACGAGGCAGCCGTAGCCGACGATCCCGTGCTCGGCGAGGAACTGCAGGTGGTCGTTGTGGACGTTGATGCCGCCGGTGATCTGGATGTTGCGCAGCTCCTGCTCCGTCATCCGGGGGATGCACAGGTGCTTGTAGCCCCAGCCGCCGCAGCCGAAGAGCAGGTTCTCCTTCCAGATCTCCGTCGCCACGCGCGCGTGGTACTGGCCCTTGCCGGTCACGCGGTCGAGCACCGCAGTCGTGTCGAGCGTGTTGACCTCGTTCTGGAGGCTCTCGGGCATGAAGACGATGGCGCACAGCGCAATCAGCACGAGCGCGATGAAGCTGACCGCGACGGCCCGCACGCGGCGGGCGCGCGGCAGACGCGCGAAGAAGCACCGGAAGCTGTGCGCGACGAAAATGAGCGCGAGGAGCGAGACGAGGATGATCGCCGCGCGCGAGAGCGTGGCCAGCGCCGCGAAGAAGAAGAGCGCCGCCGGAATGAGCAGGTAGTGCTTCTTCCAGAACTTGACGTGGCCCGCCTCCAGCGCCTTGTTGCCGCCCGTCTGGCGCTTCTCGGCGCGGATCTCCTCGATGTTCCAGCGCCACAGGCCGACGGCCAGGCCGAAGAGCGTCGTGAAGTAGTCGCCGCCCATGTTGGGATAGCCGAAGGTGGAGAAGAAGTACGCGCTCTCCCCGTGCGACTCGATCCACAGCGGCGAGGGCGCGCCGGCGACCTGCTGCACGATGCCGAGCGCCACGAGCCCCACGCCGTTCCAGACGATCAGGCTGATGAGGAGCCGCTTGCCGCGCTTGCAGAGCGCATGCTTCACCGCCAGCATCGCCGTCAGCGCGGGGACGAACCACATGACGACGTTCATGTGGTGGAGACGGTTGACGCAGTAGGGCAGGAACGGCACCGCCGGCGCGGGATTCGCGCCCTCAAGCTCGATCGCCGCGTAGTCGCACACCTGGCACAGCCCCGTGTTGACGAAGGGAATCGCCAGCAGCGCGAAGAAGCCGACGACGACCCAGGTCAGCGGATCCTCCTTCAGCTCGTGCCACACGCGCTCGCGCGCCTCGCCGGACGTCTCGTTCCGGTGCCGCTGCGGGAAGCAGAGCATCAGCTCCAGCAGGAGCGCCTCGAGCCACGGCACCACCGGCGTCAGATAGCTCGCGATCGTGCCGCCGAACAGCCACGCGAACGTGCACGCGACCGCCGCGACCATGAATGTCACGACATTGTCATAGAACAGCCACATACTCCATCACCTTTCTCACGGCATCTGCCTCTGAAACCTTTCCGACCGGCTCGCCCTTGACGAAGAGGACGAATTCGCCCGCGCCGCCGCACAGCGCGACGTCCGCGCCCTTCGCCTCGCCCGGCCCGTTCACGACGCAGCCCATCACCGCCACCTTCGGCAGGACCTTCCGCGGCGCTTTTGCCGCGTACGCCTCCAGCGCCGTCTCGACCGCCGTCGCGACGCGCGGCAAATCGACTTTCGTGCGCCCGCACGTCGGACACGACGTGATGGCGGGACCGCGCGGCTTCAGGCCGAGCGCGCGCAGAATCTCCATCCCGACGCGCACCTCCTTCTCCGGCTCGGCCGTCAGCGACACACGGATCGTCTCGCCGATCCCCTCCGCGAGCAGGATGCCCAGCGCGACCGAATTGCGCACCGTCCCCGGCAGGAACGTCCCCGCCTCCGTGACGCCCACATGGAGCGGGCAGTCGCTGCGTTCGGCGAGGAGACGGTAGGTGGCGATCGTCGTCTCCACGTCCGACGCCTTCGCGGAGAGGACGACGTCGCGGAAGCCCTCGTCCTCCAGCAGCTTCAGATGGCCGAGCGCCGAGGCGCACAGAGCCTCGGGCACCGTCGTGCGGCCGGCCTCCAGGTCGGCGCGCAGCCCCTTTTCAAGCGAGCCCAGGTTCACGCCGATGCGGATCGGGACGCGCTTCGCCCGCGCCGCGCGCGCCACCGCCTGCACGCGGTCACGCCCGCCGATGTTGCCGGGGTTGAGCCGGAGCGCGTCCGCGCCCGCCTCAATGGCCGCGAGCGCGCAGCGGTAGTCGAAATGGATGTCGGCGATGAGCGGCAGCGGCGACGTGCGGCGCACCGCGCCCAGCGTCTGCGCCGCCGCGAGGTCGGGCACCGTCAGGCGGTAGAGGTCGCAGCCGAGCGCGGCGCAGCGCGCGATCTGCGCGGACAGGCCGGCCGCGTCGTGCGGATCGACGTTCGCCATCGTCTGCACGCTCACGGGCGCCCCGCCGCCGACGGGCACGCCGCCGACCTTAACGGTTCTCGTCGCTGTTCTCGGTCGCATGATCCGTTTCGCTTTCCGACGGCGCCGGGGCCGTCTCGCGGGCCGCCGGGACTTCGCGCGCGTGCCGGTTCCAGCTGCGCACGACGTCCCGGTAGATGATAATCGCCATCAGGCCCAGCAGCAGATACATGAACGCCGTCGAGACGGCCGCGACGCACTTCTCCGGCACGCGGCGGCGGAAGACGAGCGCGATGAGCGCGAAGAGGATGAGGCCGCCGTCCAGCACGGGGATCGGCAGCAGGTTCAGGACCGCCAGGTTGACGTTCAGGAAGCGGAGGAACCCGAGGCCGTCCCAGACGTCGCGGCGGACGGAGGCGTAGATCTGCTCGGCGATCAGGACCGGCCCGCCAAGCGCCTTGCCCGTCGCCTTCATCTCCCTGGGCGTGACGAGCCCCTTCAGGACGCGGAAGATCTGCTTCGCGTCGAACGCGAGCTGCTTGAGCGGATTGCGCGCGGGCATCCACATCGCGCAGCGCGCCGCGCCGTCCGTCTCGCTCAGCGCGAGGATGTAGTAGACGCCGCTCGCCTCGTCCTGCGACGGCGTGATGGACAGCGTCACATCCTCGTCCGCGCGCGCCACGCGGAACGGTGTCGCGCGGCCGTCCGTCAGCTGCACCTCCGTCACCATCTCCGTCCACGTCGCCACCGGATGGCCGCCGACCGCGAGCACCCGGTCGCCCGCCTGCAGGCCGCCCTGCGCCGCCGGGCCGTCGTCCAGCACCTGTCCGACGACCGCCGGCAGTTCGCCGAAGTGCGCGCCCGGCACAAGCGCGAGGAGGACCGCCAGCACGACCGCGAGGACGAGGTTCATCGCCGGGCCCGCCGCCGCCACGAGGATTTCCTTCCAGGCCGGAATCTTCTCCTGGCTTTTCGCGCCCGTCTCGCCCTCGATCGCCTTCGTCCCCTCGGGGTCGACGTCGGGGATCGACACGTAGCCGCCGAGCGGGATCCAGCTCAGGCGATATTCAACGCCCTTGTACGTCTTCTTCCAGATGGCGGGGCCGAAGCCGATGGAGAAGCGCTCGACGCGCAGCCCCAGCTTCAGCGCCACGATGAAATGCCCGAACTCGTGAATCGCGATGGCGAGCGAGAACAGGAGCACGCAGACGACGATGTAACCGGCTGTAACAAGAATCTCCATCATGACTTCAACTCTTCTTCGGCGGATGCGCCGCGACCCATTCGGCGGCGGCGAGCACCGCCTCGACCGACTCGCACGCCGCGCGCGGCGCCTCGTTCAGACATGTTTCGATGTAGCGCGCGATATCGAGATAGCCGATCTCGCCCGCGAGGAATTTCGCGACCGCGAGCTCGTCCGCCGCCGCCAGCGTCGCCGTCGCGAGCCCGCCCGCCGCGCACGCCTCCTGGACGAGCCGCAGACACGGGAAGCGCACCGGATCGGGCGCGCGGAACGTGAGGCGGCCGAGCGCCGCGAGGTCGAGCCGCGCGCGTTCGGACGGCAGGCGGCGCGGCGCTGTCAGCGCATACTGGATCGCCACGCGCATGTCCGGCGGCGACAGCTGCGCGAGCGTCGCGCCGTCGGTGAACGTAACGAGCGAATGGACGATCGACTCGGGATGGACGACGACGTCGATCCGCTCGGCCGGCACGCCGAAGAGCCAGTGCGCCTCGAGGATCTCGAAACCCTTGTTCATCATCGTCGCGGAATCGATCGTCACCTTCGGGCCCATCTTCCAGCGCGGATGGTGCAGCGCCTGGTCGACCGTCACCGTGGAAAGGTCCGCCGGGCCGTCGAGGAACGGGCCGCCCGACGCCGTCAGGATCAGCCGGTCGATCTCCGCGGGCCGCGCGCCGTTCAGGCACTGGAAGATGGCGCTGTGCTCCGAATCGACGGGCAGGAAGCGCACGCCCTTCGCCTGCGCCGCGCGCGTGACGAGCTCGCCCGCCATCACCATCACTTCCTTCGTGGCGAGCGCGATGTCCATGCCCTTGTCGATGGCCGCCAGCGTCGGCCGGAGGCCCGAGAGGCCCACCGTCGCGACGAGGCAGATGTCGGCGTCGTTCTCCTCGACCGCCCGCACCGCCGCGTCCTCGCCGACATACGCTTTCGCGCCCAGTTGCGCGGCCAGACGCGCGCAGTCCTCACGCGACCGGCGCGCCGCCAGCGCAACCACCTGGAAATCATCGGCATGCGACAGCGCGACGTCAATGGCATTCCGGCCGATCGACCCCGTTGCTCCCAGAATAATGATCCGTTTCGCCAACTTCCGCGCCCTTTTCTCCTTGATAAAAGAGGGTGGGACTGCCGGGAATCGAACCCGGAACCTACGGTTTAGGAAACCGTCGCTCTGTCCAGTTGAGCTACAATCCCGCCGAATTTCTGCTATTTTTAATCAGTTTGCGCATTTGTCGTGTTTTTTACACGACGCTTGCACCAACTAATTGAAGAGTAGTTTAACATTTTTGACTGACACCGTCAACCCACAAGGCCTCTGGAATTTACCCATTTTTTGGCA
>DJXI01000004.1:0-10923 GCA_002449695.1 Verrucomicrobia bacterium UBA7008
GAACAACGCGGGGACAGACCCCACGATCGTCTTTTGAGAAAGCGCCGTCTTCAGAGCGCGGCGAGGTTCATGTCGCGGAGCGTCGTGCGCCCGTCATAGAGCGCCTTGCCGACAATCGCCGCGCGCAGGTTGGGCTGTTCGAGCGCCTTCAGGTTCTCGACGTCGTAGGGCGAGCTCACCCCGCCCGACGCCGTGATCTGGCATGTCGGCGCGGCATCGCAGATCGCCGCCATCTGGGTGAGGTTCGGCCCGCCCAGCATCCCGTCCGTCGCCGTGTCGGTGTAGATGATCGTCTGAATGCCGATCTTCGCGACAGCCGCCGCGAGATCCGTCGCCCGGACCTTCGTCGTCTCGACCCAGCCCTTCGTCTGGACGAATCCGTCGCGCGCGTCGATGCCGACCGCGAGACGGTCGCCGTACAGGTCGAAGGCCTGCGTGAGGAACGACGGATCCTCCAGCGCCGCCGAACCGATGATCGCGCGCGCCGCGCCCGCCTCCAGCACCGCGCGCAGCGCGTCGGGCGTGCGGATGCCGCCGCCGACCTCCACGGGGCCGCCGAACGCGGCGATGATGCGGCGGATGACGTCCAGATGCTTCGGCACGCCCGCGAACGCGCCGTCGAGGTCGACGACATGCAGCTCGCGGCCGCCCTGCGCGCGCCAGTCGCGCGCCTGCGCGGCGGGATCGTCGCCGTAGACCGTCACATCGTCCGCGCGCCCCTGCCGCAGGCGCACGCACTGCCCGTTCTTCAGATCGATTGCAGGAAGGATGATCATATCACGCCCTTCGACGAGGGCACGCCTTTCTCATTCGGGTCGATCGCCTTCGCCGCGCGCAGCGCCCGCGCGAACGATTTGAAAAGGCCCTCGCAGACATGGTGCGCCTCGTCGCCGTAGATCTGGCGCAGGTGGATGTTCGCGCGCGCCTCCACGGAGACGGCGCGGAAGAACTCCTCGACCAGCTTCACCTCGAAGTCGCGCACCGACTGGTGCTTCATCGCGCACTGCATCACGAGGAACGGCCGCCCGCCGAGATCGAGCGACGTTTCGCAGAGCGCCTCGTCCATCGGGATCGACGCGAAGCCGTAGCGCGTCAGCCCCGTGCGGTCGCCCAGCGCCCGGTCGAGCGCCCGGCCGAAGACGAGCCCCGTGTCCTCCACCGTGTGGTGGTAGTCGACGTCCAGATCGCCCGTCGCCTTGACCGTCAGATTGATGAGCGCGTGCTTCTTCAGCAGCTCCAGCATGTGGTTGAAGAACCCGATGCCGGTGTCGATCACGCCCTCGCCCGAGCCGTCGAGGTCGAGCGAAAGCGCGATCTGCGTTTCCTTCGTGGTGCGTTCGAGTGTCGCTTGTCTCATAAAGTCCTACTTCTTCGCCTTGACGCCGAGATCGCTCAGGCGCATCGAGATGATCCGCGAGACGCCCTTCTCCTGCTGGCTGACGCCGTAGACGAGGTCGCTGCCCGCGATCGTGTGCTGGTTGTGCGTGATGATCAGGAACTGCGACTGCACGAGGAACGCCTTGAGCTGCTCCACGAAGCGGCCGATGTTCGCGTCGTCCAGCGCGGCGTCCAGCTCGTCCAGCATGCAGAACGGCGCGGGCTTGATCATGAAGATGGAGAAGAGCAGCGCGACCGCCGTCATCGTACGCTCGCCGCCGGAGAGGAGCGTCACCGACTGCGGCCGCTTGCCGGGCGGGCGCGCGATGATGTCGATGCCGCATTCGAGCGGATCCTCCTCGTCCTCCAGCAGCACGAGGCGCGCCTCGCCGCCGCCGAAGAGCTTCGTGAACATCGTCTGGAAGTTTTTGTTCGCCTGCTCGAACGTCGTCTTGAACATCTCGCCCGACGTCTGGTTCAGGTTGCCGATCAGCTCCATCAGCTGCGCCTTCGCGGCGATCAGGTCCTCCTCCTGCGCCTTCTCGCGCGTGTAGCGCTCCTCCAGCTCGCGGCACTCCTCGATGGCGACCATGTTGACGGGGCCGAGCGCGGCGATTTCGCCCTGGAGCCGGTTGACCGTCCCCTCCAGCTCGGCCATCGGCGGCACGACGCCCTTCTTCCATTCGGGGTCGGGCTCGCGCAGCACGGCGTCGGCGAAGAGGCCGTACTCGTCCTGCAAATGGTCGTAGATGTTCTGCCGCCGCATCGTCGCCTCGGCCGCCTGCACCTCCAGCTTGCCGCGGAAGTCGCGCGCCTGGTCGAGCCCCGCGCGCTTCGTCGCCACCGCGCCGTCGGCGGCCGCGATGCGCGCCATCATCTCGGTACGCTTCGCGCGCTCCTCGTCCATCCGCACGTGGCAGTCCGCCGCGCGCGCCTTCAGCTCTTCGAGGCTGTCGAGCAGTTCGCCGCTCTCCTCCGTCAGCCGGCGGATGGAATCCTCGTAGCCGCGGATGCCGCTCTCGCGCCCGTCGATCGACCGCTGCAGCTCCTCGCGCCGCCGCGCCGAACTTTCGCGCTGCTGGCCGACGAACGACAGCTCCTGCTCCATGCGGCTGGCCGCGATCCGGCGCTCGGTCAGCTTCTGCGACTCGACGACGCTCTCCGTCTCGCACACGCGCAGCTCGTCCTGCTTCGCGCCCACCGCGTCCATGAGCGCGTCGCGCTTCGCGAGCGTCGATTCCAGCTCCTCCGCGAGCGCCGCGCGCCGCGCCGTGTCGTCCGCGTTCGCCTGCGCGACGCGCTGAAGCTCCGCCGACACGGCCGCGAGCCGCGCCGCGGACGCCGCCGCGTCGCGCGCGACCATCGCCTCCTCGCCCTCCGCCTGCGCCGCCGCGCGCCGCGCCTCGGCGAGCTGCGCGCCGCTCGCCTCCAGCCGCGCGTTCAGCTCCGCGCCGCGCTCCGCGCCCGTCGCGAGCGTTTCGCGCGCCTCGTCGATCTTCGTCCGGAGCTCGGCGAGCGTCAGTTCCGCCTCGGTGATCGGCGACCTGCGCCCCGACGACGATTCGACGGAGGCCGACAGCGCATATTCGCCGTTCGCGCCGCCGACCAGCACCACGTCGCCGAGCAGGTCCTCGGCCGTCGCGCGGCTGTCGTCGTCCACCGTGACATGGTCCACCAGGCGGTCGCCCGTCTGGAGCGCGGCGCCCTCCCGGCGCTGGTCGATCGCCACGACGCGCACGTCGCCGTCGGCCGATTCCAGAATCCCTTCGAGGACGATCTTGGCCTTCGCCTCGTCCTTCATCATCGCGAGCTGCGCTTCCTTCGCGGCCGCGGCGCTCTGCATGTCGCCCAGGTGCTCGCGCGCCTCGTCGATCTTCGCGCGCAGCGTCTCCAGCTCCGTCTTCGCGGCCGCGTGCGCCTCGGCGCAGCGCGCTTCCTCCGCGCGCGCCGCGTCCGCGCGCGCCTTGATCTCCGCGAGGCTCGCCGCCGCCGCGGCCGCCGCCGCCTTGAGCTGCGCCTCCTCCGCCGCGAGCCGCTCGTTCGTGATGATCGCCTCGCGGGCCGCCGCCTCGCGCCGCGCGATCTCGTCGCGGATCTCGGCCGCGCGCCGGTCGCACTGCACCGATTCCGTGCGCGACGTCTGGACTTCGAGGCGCAGGCGGTCGATCCGCTTCTGCGACTCGCTGAACGCGGCCTCCGCCTCGTCGAGCGCGTCCTGCGCGGCGGCGAGGCCCTCTTCGAGCAGCTGCGTCTTCTGCGACAGCGACTCCACCTGAAGCTTGATTTCGTCGAGCTGCACGCGCGTGTCGGCGATCTCGCGCCCGTCGCGCTCGGCGAACATGCGGTATTCCTCGATGCGCTGCGCGTTGACGCCGATGACTTCGTTCGCGCGCTGGTAGGCGCCGTCCGCGGCGGCCTGCTCCTGCGCGAGCTGCTGAAGGCGCTCCTCCAGCTCGTGAATCTCGCGGTGGAGCTGCTGCTGGGCCGCTTCGGCCGCGGTCACGGCTTCGCTCGCCTCCGCGATCGCCGCCTCGATCTCCTGGCGGTTCGCCGCGTTCGCCGTCAGCGTCTCGTCGAACTCGTGGATCTTCTGCTTGGAAACGTAGATGTCGAGCCCGCGCAGCTGGTCGCGCAGCTCCTTGTATTTCTCGGCCTTGCCGACCTGGCGCTGGAGCGAACCGATCTGGCGCTTCATTTCGCGCAGGACGTCGGCCTCGCGCAGCAGGTTCTGCTCGGTCTGTTCGATCTTCCGCAGCGCCTCCTTGCGGTCCGCCTTGAACTTGGTGATGCCGGCGGCCTCCTCGAAGACGGCGCGGCGGTCCTCGGGCTTGGACGAGAGGATCGCGTCGATCTGGCCCTGCGCCATCACCGAATAGGAGCTCGTGCCGATGCCCGTGCCCATGAAGAGGTGCTGGATGTCCTTGAGGCGGCTCGGCTGCTTGTTGATGAAATATTCGCCCGAGCCGTCGCGGTAGACGCGCCGTGTGATCGTGACCTCGTGGTAGTCGGTGCCCAGCTCCTTTTCGCAGTCGGCGAAGGTGATCGAGACTTCCGCGAGGCCGAGGGGCTTGCGCGTGTCGGTGCCGTTAAAGACGACGTCCACCAGCTTCGAGCACCGCAGCGCGGTCGGGCGCTGCTCGCCGAGCACCCAGCGGATGGCGTCGGAAACGTTTGATTTTCCGCAGCCGTTGGGTCCGACGATGGCGATCAGTCCCGGTTCAAACGTCAGCCGCGTCTTGTCCGCGAAACTCTTGAACCCGATGACGTCTAGTTGCTTCAGATACATTTCGACATATTATACCAAAAAACGCCGCAGTCGTGCGGCGTCTTGAGGTCGAACCACCGTGAAGCGCTTCGTCACGCCGACTAGAGGAGCTAGACCGCTCGCTTCGCTCGCTACGCTAGACCGCGCCGCAAGCGGCGCTAATCTAGTACGCTCGCGCAGAGCGCGAGCTAATCTAGAATATCTAGACAAGCGAACGCAGTGAGCGATCTAGAACAGCGAGCACAGCGAGCGGTCTAGCCCCTCTAGAATTGCCCCGCATTGCGTCGCCCTGTTCACATTGCGTCAAAAGCCGCAAGCAGCGCGGGCGTCACGTCCTGAAGCGACGCGACGCGCGCGCGGATCGCCGCCGCGCGCGGGCCGACCGCGATGAACGGCACAGCGTTGCGCGTGTGGCCGCGCTCCGACATGTTCTCGATGTTGCCGTGGTCGGCCGTCATCACGAGCGTGATCCCCGCCGCCTCGGTGAAGCGCACGAGCGAGGCGAGGAAGCGGTCGTACGTGCGCAGCACCGCGCAGGCGCGCGCATAGTCCATCGAATGGCCCGACACGTCGGTCTGGAAGAACTCGTAGAGCGTGAAGTCGCTGCGCGTCGCGATCTGGAAGAGATGCTCGGCGGCGCGCTGCGGCGGGATCACCTCGACATCGGGATAGTGGTCCTGGATCGTCTCGCGCGTGAGGTCCTGCATCACCGCGCGGTCGTCGGCGAGATCGTCCACCGTCCGGATCGTCTCGGGCGCGGTGAGCGCCATGACCGTCGTCACCGACTTGAAGCGGCGCGCCGCGAGCTCCTCGGCGGAATCGACGAGGTAGGCGTCGGCAAAGCAGATCGTCTTGCCGCGCTTCTTGAGCTGGAGGAAGAGGTTGTTCTCCTCGATGATGTCGCGGAGCGCCGGGCCGGGAAAGCCCTCGCAGTGCTTGCCCATCGCGGCGGCGCAGTTGACGCCGGTGAACATCGTCGCCTGTCCCGTCGCCGACTGCGGCAGCCCCTCGACGCCGAGACAGGCGTCGATCGGCCGCGCGTGCTCGGCGATGAGGCGGCACAGCGTCGGGCAGACCTCCGGGTTCACCGGGTTGTCCGTCGCCGCGGGCCGCACGCCCACGCCGTCGATGAAGAGGAACAGTATTTTCATTTAGCGGCCGCGCCGTCCGCCGGGACCGCCCGGACCGCCGCCCGGACCGCCCGGACCGCGACCGACCCCGTTCGACGTCGCCTCGTAGATTTCGCTGATGGTGTCGACGATCTCCGTCGCCTCGGCGCCCGAGAAGCCGAGCGCCTCGGCCGTCTGCTGCAGCAGGTTCTCGCGCTCCTGTTCGCTCGCCTCGCGGATCGCGCGGTCGGTCTCGTGCATCTGGCGGAAGATCTCGTCGCGCTGGTCGTCGGTCGTGCCCTCGGCGAACACCTGCGCCTCCAGCTCCTCGCGACGGGCGATGAGCGACTGCAGATTCTCGTGCGTCTCCTTCGCCTTGCGGCTCATGCCCGACGTGTCGACGGACGCGAGGAAGTCGATCTTCGACTGCGCGCGCTCCGCCCGCCGCTGCATGAACTCCTGGCGGCGCTTCTCCATCCGCGCGAACTCCTCGGGGTTCTCCGCCTTCCACTTCTCGAAGTTCGCGCGCATCTCCTCGCGGCTCGGCCAGCCGCCGCGTTCGCCGCGCCCGCCGCGCCGCCCGTCCGCGGCCGGCGTCTCGTCGATCCGCGCCGCACCCGACGCCTCCTGCGTCCGGGCGAGCCGTGCCTCCAGCTCCGCGACGCGCGCGCGCAGGGCCGCCTCGCCCGCGCCGTCCACTTCGGCGATCAGTCCGCCGCCCGTGCGCGGCGCCTCGCCCGCGGCCGCATCGGCGGGGGCCGCCGGACGGGACGATGACACGCCGCCGACATAGCCGACGGCAAGGCCGGCGGCCAGCGCGACGGCACCGATGATGAGCGTCTGTTTCATTTCGTCTCCCTGTAGGCTGTCAGAATCTTCTTCGCGTCCGCGAGCGCGCGGCCGCGATGCGAAATCGCGTTCTTCTCGTCGGCGGTCAGCTCCGCGAACGACCGCGTGTGGCCGTCGGGGATGAAGAGCGGATCGTAGCCGAATCCCGCGACGCCCGCCGCCGCCGTCGCGATGCGGCCGAAGCAGCGGCCGGTCACGACATGCTCCGCGCCGTCGGGATCGACGAGCGCGATCGCGCACGTGAAGTTCGCCGCGCGGTCGGCGACGCCCGCGAGGTTCGCGAGCAGCAGCGCGTTGTTGGCGGGCGTGTCGCCGTCGCGGCCCGCGTACCGGGCGCTGCGCACGCCGGGCGCGCCGCCGAGCGCGCGCACTTCGAGCCCGCTGTCGTCCGCCATCGCCCATTCGCCCGCGTGCCGCCGGGCGATGGCGCGCACCTTGATGAGCGCGTTGCCCGCGAAGTCGGGCGCGTTCTCCTCCACGCCGACGGGGTTGTCGGCGAGGATGTCGACGCCGGGAAGGATCTGCGCGATCTCCCGGAGCTTGTGTGCATTGTGTGTCGCGACAAAAAGCTTCATATCCGGTAGTATATCAAAAAATCAGAATCGCGCGCAGCGTCCGACGCGCCGCATGGCGCGGGGACGGCCCCCGGCCGTGCTACGGCGCGAAAAAGCGGACGGTGCCGCCGTGCGCCGTCCAGCTCGGCGTGCCGCCGTCCTCGAACGGCACGGCGACGAGCCGGATCCGGCGCGCGTCGACCGGCTGATCGAAGCGGACATCCTGCCGCACGGGATTCGCGCGGATGTTGCCGAACTCGCCCGACGCGACGCGGCGCCACGCCGTCCCGTCGTCCGACGCGAACGCCTCGTAGCCCTTCGGCAGCGCGTCCGCCGGCGTGCCGGGCGTGAACGCGAAGCCCGCGACCGTCACGCGCGTCGGGAACGCGGCGAGATACGCCACGCCGTCCTCTTCGACCGTCGCGCGATGCGCAAGCGCCGTCTCCTTCACCGGCGGCTCGTCCGCGACGGAGCCGTCCTGCGGCGGCAGGACGCGCAGCGACAGATGCAGCGCGGCGGGCCCTTCGCTTTCGATATCCACAAGAAGGACGCTCGCGGTGACAGGCGCGGCGAAGCGGACGATGCGGCGATAGCCGATCTGTCCGCCGCGCGCGATTTCGCGGCCATCGGCAAACGCCTTCCACGAATGCACGCGCAGCCCCTTGCGGATGTCCTCCCGGATGTCGAGCGCGTCGAACGTGCGCGGCCCCGGGAGCCGCCAAACTTGTTGCCTGGATTCGCCCCTCGTCACACGCCGCGCGTCCCTGGCGAGGTCGACCTTGTTGAACCGGCGCACCCACGCGCCGAACTCCTTCAGCCGCGCGACGTCGCCGTCGTCGATGAGTCCGTCGCGGTTGGGCGCGAGCCCGAGATCGAGGATGCCGCTGCGCCCGACGCTTTCAAGGTAGCGGTCGGTCAGTTCCTTCAGGCTTTTCGCGCGGTCGCCCGGATGCCAGAACCATTTGCCGCGCAGGGGCGTGTCGGCCTCGGGCGGCTGGAAGACGCCGTTGCGGACGAGATCGTAGTTTTCCGGCACGATGCCGCGCTCGTTGCCGGGCCAGCGCAGCGTGCGGTCCGTGTCCATGCCGAAGATGGCGGCGAGCGGATACTTCGCCGTGAGCGCCTTCAGGAGGCGCGGGTGGTCGTAGTAGATGTGCGCGGCGGGAATCTTGCGCGTCTCCTTCGCGCCGCCGTACCAGCCGTCGCCGCCGTTCGCGCCGTCGAGCCAGATTTCGGAGATGGGCCCGTAGTCCTTCATGAGCTCAGCCCACTGGCGGTGGAAATACTCGGTGTAGGCGGGACGCGCGTAGTCCGCGTGATGGCGGTCCCACGGCGAGAGGTACGCGCCGAACTCGAGCCCGGCGGCGAGCGTCGCGTCGCGCACCTCCTTCACGAGATCGCCCCTGCCGCCCCGCCACGGCGTGTTCGCCACCGTGTAGTCCTTGTTGTGCGCGCTCGGCCACAGGCAGAAGCCGTCGTGGTGCTTGCAGACGAGCACGAGGCGGCGGATGCCGCCCGCCTTCGCGGCCGCCACCCACTGCGCGGCGTCGAGCTGCGCGGGGTTGAACACCGCGGCCGGCGTGTCGCCGTAGCCCCATTCGCGGTTCGTGAACGTGTTCGGGCCGAAATGGACGATGGCGATCACGCCCTTGTCGAGCGCGCTCAGCGTCGCCGCGCTCGGCACGGGGACCGCCGCGCCGCGCGCCGCGCCGCCGCCGAGGGCCGCGCCGAGGAAGAGGAGGAGCAGCGCGCCCTTCACGGCACCGCGCCGGGCGACGTACGCATCGGCCGCGTTGAAGACGCCCGCCATCAGCGCGCCGGAGATGGAATGCCAGACGCACGACACCGCCGAGGCGATCGCCGCCTCGGGCAGAAGCGGGAAGTGGCGCGCCGCGAGCACGGTCGCAAGCCCCGCGTTCTGCATCCCGACCTCGATCGAGATCGTGCGGCGCTTCGACTGCGTGAAGCGCGCGGCGACGCCGGCCAGATAGCCGCCGAGGTAGCCGAGCGCGTTGTGCAGGAAGACGGCCGCGAAGACGAGCGCGCCTGACGCGGCGAACCGATGCCCGTGCGCCGAAACGACGCCGCCGACAATGCAGGCCAGCCCCAGCACCGCGACGCCCGGCATCACCTTCAGCGTCTCGCGGTAGGCCGCGCGGCGGCCCCACACGGCGTTCAGCGCGAAGCCGAGCGCGACGGGCGCGAGCGTGACGAGCAGGATCGACTGGAACATCCCGAGCGCATCCACGTCCACGGTCTCGCCCGCGAGCGTCAGCATGAGAAACGGCGTCATGAGCGGCGCCGCCAAGGTCGAGAGCGTCGTCATGCCGACCGAGAACGCGACGTCGCCCCTGCAGAGGAACGTCATGATGTTCGACGACACGCCGCCCGGGCAGCAGCCGACGAGGATGAGGCCGACGCCCACGGCCCGCGGCAGTCCCATCGCGTGCACGAGCGTCCACGCGATCGCCGGCATCAGGAGGAACTGCGCCGCCGTGCCGATCGCGATGTCCAGCGGCCGCGACAGGAGGATGCGGAAATCCTCGCCCTTGAGCGTCATGCCCATCGACAGCATGATGACGCCGAGAATCGCGGTCTGCACCGTCCCGTGCACCCAGCTGAACGCGGCCGGCACGAAATACGTCGCCACCGCGACCGCCGTGATGAACGCCGGCGTGGCGCGCGCCAGCGCCGCCGACGCCTTCTGAATCCGAATCAAAAGTCCCATCTTTCCTCCCCTTTCACCGTTCGCCGCCGCGGCCG
This sequence comes from Verrucomicrobia bacterium UBA7008, assembly GCA_002449695.1. Taxonomy (GTDB): domain Bacteria; phylum Verrucomicrobiota; class Kiritimatiellia; order RFP12; family UBA1067; genus UBA1067. Next base: position 9,918 of record DJXI01000004.1, read on the forward strand.
TCAGACGATCAGCATGCAGTCGCCGTAGCTGAAGAACATGTAGTTGTTCCGGACCGCCATCGCGTAGGCGCAGAGCACCCGTTCGCGCCCCGCGAGCGCCGAGATCATCATGAGCAGCGTCGACTGCGGCAGGTGGAAGTTCGTCAGCATCGCGTCGCACACCTTGAAGTCGTACGGCGGATAGATAAAGATGTCGCTCGCGCCCGAACCGGCCGTCACGACCTTCCCCGATTCATGCGTCGCCGCCGCGACCGTCTCGAGCGTGCGGACCGTCGTGGAGCCGACGCAGAAGACGCGCCCGCCGCGCGCCTTGCACGCGTTGATCGCGTCCGCCGCCTCGGGCGGCACGGTGAACGCCTCGAAATCCATCTGGTGGTCTTCGATGTTCTCCGCCTTGACGGGGCGGAACGTCCCCGGCCCCACGTGGAGCGTGACGGCGACGCGCGGCACGCCCTTCGCGTCGAGCGCGGCGAAGATCTCCGGCGTGAAGTGGAGCCCCGCCGTCGGCGCGGCGACCGAGCCGACGTGCTTCGCGTAGATCGTCTGGTAGCGTTCGCGGTCCGCCAGCTCCTCCTCGCGCGTCCCTTCGCGCTTGACGTACGGCGGCACGGGCGTGTGGCCGAATTCGTCGAGCAGCTCCATGAGCGGCCGCGTGCAGATGAACGCGGCCTTCCACATGCCGATACCGGCGAGCGGTTCGAGGAGCTTCACGCGCAGCTCCCCGTTCGGGCCGAAGACGGCGACCTGCCCCGCGCGGCACCTGCGCCCCGAACCGATGATGCAGTTCCAGACGAGCGCCGTCGTGTCGGGCGCGGCCGAGACCATCAGCACCTCGATCGCGCCGCCCGTGTCGGGCCACGTGCCGATGAGCCGCGCCGGAAAGACCTTCGTGTCGTTCACGACGAGGAGGTCGTTCGGCTCGATGTAGTCGACGATGTCCGCGATGTGGCGGTGCTCCAGGACGCCCGTCGCGCGGTGCAGCACCATCATCTTCTCGGTGCCGCGC
>DJXI01000004.1:10982-11372 GCA_002449695.1 Verrucomicrobia bacterium UBA7008
CACCATCATCTTCTCGGTGCCGCGCCGTTCGGCGGGATGCTGGGCGATGAGCCGCTCGGGGAGCGGATACCAGAACTGACGCGTCTTCATCGCTACTTCACCCGGAATTCGAGACGCGGCGCGGCGCGGCCCTCGACCGCGCCCCTGACCGCCGCGGCCAAACCGCCGCGCCCGGCCGACATCGACAGCGACGAGAGGATCCTGCGCCAGGAGAGCTCCTCGTCGTAGCGGACGACGCGCACGCCGTCCTTCGCGTCCGCGAGCTGCTCGAGGATCTCCTCCGCGTCCTCGCGGTAGCCGATGGCGTCGATCAGCTTCAGCTCGCGCGCCTCCGTCGCCGAGAGGATGCGGCCGTCGGCGATCTTCCGCACGTCCTCGACCGGCAGGTCG
>DJXI01000004.1:11457-28470 GCA_002449695.1 Verrucomicrobia bacterium UBA7008
GCGTCCCGCCGCGACGAGCGTGATGAACCGCTCGTAGTCGCTCGCGAGCACCTTGCGGAAGATTTCGACGTGCTCCTCGTTGACGGGTTCGAGCGGATCGAGGAGATTCTTGTTGGCGCCCGTCGCGATGGCGACCGACCTGACGCCGATCTTCTGCGCGAGCTCGGCGGCGTTGAACGCGGAGAGGATGACGCCGATCGAGCCCGTCACCGTCGTCGGGTGCGCGATGATCGCGTCGGCCGCGGCGGCCACGTAGTAGCCGCCCGAGCAGCACATCGAACCCATGTGCGCGACGACGAAGCGGTTCGTCTCGCTGTCGCGGAACCTCAGGAGCGCGAAATGCAGGATGTCCGACGCCGTCACTTCGCCGCCGGGCGTGTCCAGCTCCAGATAGAGGCCGCGCACGTCGGGATCGAGCGTCGCTTCGCGGATGCGCCGCAGCGCGTTCGCGGCGGAGTGGGGGTTCGGTTCGGCGAAGAGGCCGCCCAGCTCCCCGTCGAGCGCGATCACGCCGTCGAGGCGGATGCGGACGATCTTCGGCGCGTCGGCGTCGCCGCGCCCCCAGATCCACGTCTCCTGCGGCGGACGCTCCTCCTCGGGCGCCGTCACGCCGAACTCCGTATCCGTGGTCAGCTCCCGGCTCGCGCCGACGCCCACGCCGGCGGCGAAGACCAGAACGACCAGCACCAGAAACACACCGACGCCGACAATCGCCGTCAGCGCCGCGAGGCAGCCGAAGCCGCAGCCGCGTTTACTCTCCATCTTTTCCCTGCTCCTGTTGTTCGCCGCGCCAGGCGCGGACTTGCTCTTCGAGCGGCGGAATCGAATTCATCACCTTGCGCGCCTCCGCCTTCTTCCCGTCGCGCAGCAGCTTGCGGGCCAGCAGACGGCGGCGGCGGATCTCCTGTTCAGCCGCCTCCGCCCGCTGCTCCTTCAGTTCGTCCGCGCCCGCCGCCAGTTCGGTCCGGACGCGCGCGCCCACGTCCGGCGCGCCGCGCGTCGCCTCGCGCGACGAGCAGCGCACGCTCAGGACGCTGAGGACCGCGATCACGGCGAGCGCGCCCGCCGCGACGCCGACCGCCCGCTCGTTCGTCATGGCGGCGCGGTCCCCTTATTCCCACTCGATCGTGGCCGGCGGCTTCGGGGTGACGTCCCACACCACGCGGTTCGCGCCCTTGACCTTCGTCGCGATCTTCTCGGCGACCATCGTCACGAACTTGAACGGCAGCTCCACGACGCCCGCCTTGACGAACTGCGACGTCGCGATCGCGCGGATGCCGATGACGTAGCCGAAGGTGCGCGCGCCGTTCTTGACGCCGACCGACTTGACGTTCGTCATGATCGCGAAGAACTGCTGCGCCTTCTTGTCAAGGCCCGCCTTGTGCATCTCGTCGCGGAAGATGAAGTCCGCCTGACGGAGGATGTCGAGCTTCTCCTTGGTGAGCTCGCCGATGCAGCGGACCGCGAGGCCCGGGCCCGGGAACGGCTGGCGCATGACCATCTCGTCGGGGAGGCCGAGCAGCTTGCCGACCTTGCGCACCTCGTCCTTGTAGAGGTACTTGACGGGTTCGACGAGGCCCTTGAAGAGGATGTCCTTCGGGAGGCCTCCCACGTTGTGGTGGGCCTTGACCGCCTTGTGGCCGCCGACGCCCGACTCGATGATGTCGGGATAGATCGTGCCCTGGCCGAGGAAGTCGATGTTGCCGTACTTCTTCTGGAGGTCGCGCGCCGTGTCGGCGAAGACGTTGATGAACTCGCCGCCGATGATCTTGCGCTTCGTCTCGGGATCGGTCACGCCCTTCGCCTTGTCGAGGAAGCGCTGCTCGCAGTCGAGCGCGATCAGGTTCACGCCGAACTGCCCCTTGAAGACCTTCTTGATCATCTTGCCCTCGTTCAGGCGCATGCAGCCGTGGTCGACGAACACGCAGACGAGCTGCCTGCCGATCGCCTTGTAGAGCAGCGCCGCGCAGACGGACGAATCGACGCCGCCGGACAGCGCCAGCAGCACCTTTTTGTCGCCGACCTGCTCGCGGATGGCCGCGATCTCGTTCTCGATGTACTTCTTCGCGTTGAACGTCCTGCCGACCTTGGCGAGGCGCTCCTTTTCTGCCTGGTTCATGGTTTGTCTCCTGTTGGGTTGTTAACGGGCCAAAATCTCGTCGCGGACGTTCTTGGGCGCGAGTTCGAACATGTCCGGCTCCATCGAATACGACGCGCGCCCCTTCGTGAGCGAGCGGATCGCCGTCGCGTAGCCGAACATCTGCGCCATCGGCACGCGCGCGTGGACGATCTGGAGGTCGCCGCGCATGTCCATGTCAAGGACGCTGCCGCGCCGCGCGTTGAGGTCGCCGAGGATTTCGCCGACCGATTCCGGCGGCGTCGTGATCTCCAGCTTCATGATCGGCTCCAGGAACTCCGGCGCCGCCGCCTCCGCCGCCTCGCGGAAGCCCATCATCGCCGCCGAGCGGAACGCGATCTCGTCCGAGACCTCGGGATCGACAAGCGTCGCGCCGCGGCATGTCACTTCGAGATCCGTCATCTGGAAGCGCGCCAGAACGCCCGTCATGATGCCGTCCAGCAGCCCCTGCTCCACGCAGTCCTGCAGGTGGCGGTCGGGAACCGCGTTCCTGAACTCGCGCGTGAGCTCCACCTTGCGGCCCGCGCCGCGCGCGAGCGGCTTGACGGCGATCGTAAGGCCCACCGCGTGGCGCTTGCCGCCGAGCTCGCGGTCGAACAGGAAATCCTTGACCACTTCCGCAGTGACCGTCTCGACATAGCTCACCATCGGCTTGCCCGTGTTGGCCGCGCAGTGGAATTCGCGCTTGAGGCGGTCGACGAGGATTTCAAGGTGCAGCTCGCCCATGCCCGAAAGGATCGTCTGGCCCGTCTCCTCGTCCTCGCGGAACTGGCAGGTCGGGTCCTCGGCGGCGAGCGCCTTCATCGATTCGACGAGCTTGTCCTTGTCCGCCGAGCTCTTCGGCTCGATCGCCATGAACATCACGGGCTGCGGCGCGGTGATGCGCTCGAGATAGCACGGCTTCATCTCGGCGCAGAGCGTGTCGCCCGTCGTGCAGTCCTTGAGGCCCACGACCGCGCCGATGTCGCCCGCGCGCAGCTCCTCGACCTCGATCTGCGAATCGGCGAAGAGGCGCACGATCTTCATGATGCGCTCGCGCTTCTTCGTGCGCGGGTTGTAGGCGTTCGCGCCCTTCTTGAGGACGCCGCCGTAGACGCGCACGAAAAAGAGCTTGCCCACGTAGGGGTCGGTCGCGATCTTGAAGACGAGCGACGTCAGGAGCTCCTTGTCGTCCTGGCGGCGCGTGACCGGCTTGCCGCTCTTCAGGTCGGTCGCGGCGACGGGCGGACGGTCGTCCGGCGAAGGCAGGTAGGCGCAGATCGCGTCGAGGAGCGGCTGCACGCCCTTGTCCTTGAGCGACGTGCCGCAGAGGACGGGCACGAACTTTCCGGCGACGACCGTGCGGCGGATCGCCGGCACGAGCTCCTCCTTCGTCAGATCGCCGTTCTCGAGGAACGCTTCCATCACGCCCTCGTCGAGGTCGGCGACCTTCTCCACGAGCTCCGCGCGCGCGAGCTCCGCCTCGTCCTTCAGCTCGGCGGGGATGTCGCCGACGGTGAACGTCTTGCCGTCCGTCGCCTCGTCGTAGACAATGGCCTTCATCTCGATGAGGTCGACGACGCCCTTGAACGATTCCTCGCGGCCGATCGGCAGGTTGACGGGGCAGGCGTTCGCGCGCAGCTTGCTGCGCAGCTCCTCGACGACGCGCGCGAAGTCCGCGCCCATGCGGTCCATCTTGTTGACGAACGCGAGGCGCGGCACGTTGTAGCGGTCGGCCTGGCGCCAGACGGTCTCGGACTGCGGCTGGACGCCGCCGACGGCGCAGAAGACGCACACCGCGCCGTCGAGGACGCGCAGCGAGCGCTCCACCTCCATCGTGAAGTCGACGTGGCCGGGCGTGTCGATGATGTTGATCGTCCGGCCGTTCCATTCGCACGAGACGGCCGCGGACTGGATCGTGATGCCGCGCTCGCGCTCCTGCACCATGAAGTCGGTCGTCGTGTTGCCGTCGTGGACATCGCCGTGCTTGTGGATCTTCTGGGTATAGAAGAGGATGCGCTCGGTCGTGGTGGTCTTGCCGGCGTCGATGTGCGCGACGATGCCGATGTTGCGGACGTTGGAAAGCTCGGAACTCATAAGTTCTGTGTAGTATATCACATTTGCGCCGCGCGCGAACGCGCGCGGCGACGGTTTTCCAGGATTCGAGAAGTCTAGAATCCTAGAAGCCTAGAACCCTGGCCCCCCGCTACTTCAGCATCAGCGCGGCGAGGAGCTTCGTGAAGCGCGCGCCGTCCGTGACGGGCGAGCCCTCGGCGATCAGCGCCGCGTCATAGAGGAGCGCCACCGCGTCGGAGAGCTCCGCGCCCGTCAGCGTCGCGAGCTTGCGCACGAGCGGATGCGCCGCGTTCACCTCGAGAATGCGCTTCTCGTCCGGCACCTCCTGCTTCATCGCGCGCATCATCCGCACCATCGACGGCGGCAGCGCGTATTCCTTCGCGACGAGGCAGCACGGCGAATCGGTCAGGCGCGTCGAGACGCGCACGTCGGAAACCTTCGATTCGAGCTCCTTCTTGACGGCCTCCAGGAAGGGCTTGAGCTCGCCGGCCGCCTTCTCGTTGGCCTCCTTCTCGGCCTTCTGCTCGGCCTCGCTGCCGAACTGCACGTCGCCCTTGGCGATGTCGACGAACTTCTTGCCCTCGAACTCCCGCAGCGACTCGGTGAGGTACTCGTCGACGGGATCGCAGAAGAGCAGCACGTCGCAGCCGTGGCGGCGCGCCGCCTCCAGCTGCGGGGCCTTGCGCGCGTCCTCCTCGCGCTCGGCGCAGATGTAGTAGATGTCCTTCTGGTCGGCCGCCATGTCCTTGACGTAGTCCTCCAGGAAGACGCGCTTTCCGGCGTCGCTGCGCGCGGTCGGGTACTTGAGGAGCTTCTTGATGCGGTCGGCATGCTCCCAGTCGGTGTGCACGCCCTCCTTCAGCACCGCGCCGAACGCGCCGAAGAACTCGTCGTAGCGTTCGCCCTTCTTCTTGAGGTCCTCGAGCGTCGAGAGGATCTTCGACGTGACCGCGCTCTTGATCTTCGCGATCACCGCGTCGTCCTGCAGCATCTCGCGGCTGACGTTGAGCGGCAGATCGCTCGAATCGACGACGCCCTTGACGAACCGCAGCCAGCTCGGCAGCAGCATCTCGATGTCGTCGCCGATGAAGACGTTGCGCACGTAGAGCGACAGGCCCCGCTTCTGCTGCGGCATAAACAGCTCCATCGTCGCCTTCTTCGGCAGGAAGAGCAGCGCCTTGAACTCGACCGCGCCCTCGCCCGAGAACGGGATCGTCTCGAAGGGGCCGTCGTAGTCGTGCGTGAAGTGCTTGTAGAACTCCTCGTACTCCTCCGGCTTGACGTCCTTCTTCGCGCGCTTCCACAGGGCGACCATCGTGTTGAGCGGCTTCGCCTCGCGCTCCTCGCGGCGCTTTCTGTCCTCGTCCTTCTCGTCGGCGGGGACGTCCACCGTGCGGAACGTGATGGGGTAGGCGATGAAGTCGGAATACTTCTTCACGAGATCCTGCACGCGCCAGTAGTCGAGGTACTCCTCCTGGCCCTCGCGCAGGTGGAGCATGATCGACGTGCCCGGCTCCGCGCGCTCGGCGTCGGCGATCGTGTAGCCGCCCGCCATGTCCGATTCCCACTGGAACGCGGCGGATCCGCCGCGCTTCCTCGTGACGACGCGCACCTTGTCCGCCACCATGAACGCCGCGTAGAAGCCGACGCCGAACTGGCCGATCAGCTCGGGCAGAGCCTCCCCGCCCTTCTCCTTCAGCGCCTGGCGGAACGCCTTGGTGCCGGAGCTCGCGATGGTGCCGAGGTTCTTTTCGAGGTCGGCCGCGTCCATGCCGATGCCGTTGTCGGAGATCATCATCGTCTTCGCGGTCTTGTCGACGGCGATCTCGATGCCCCACGCCGGGTTGTCCGCGACGAGGTTCTTGTCGGTGAGCCCCAGGTACTTCGCGCGGTCGATCGCGTCGGACGCGTTGGAGATGAGCTCGCGCAGGAAGATTTCCTTCTTGGAGTAGAGCGAATTGACGACGAGATCGAGCATTTCCGCGATCTCGGCCTTGAACTGACTTGTTTTCTTTTCCATGTCGGACCTCCCGCCGATTTTGAGACTTTTTTCCAAAACAAAAACCGCCGGACGTGCGGCGGATTCTGCGTCTTGGCTCGGGTGGCTGGATTCGAACCAGCGACCAATTGATTAACAGTCAACTGCGCTACCACTGCGCCACACCCGAACGGTCAAGTGCCAGATAGTATATCATTTTCGCCCGCCGCCGCGCAAGGGGGTAAATCGGGAAAATTTACGCCCCCGCGCCGGCGGGCCGGCGGCTACATGTTGCCGATGACGGCCTTGATGCGGCGCACGCCCGCCGAGGACGACTGCTCCTTCTGGATCTTGAACGAGCCGAGCTCCTTCGTGTTCGCCACGTGCGGCCCGCAGCAGATCTCCTTCGAGACGTCGCCGATCGTGTAGAGCGTCACCTGGTCGCCGTACTTCGAGCCGAAGAGCGCCATCGCGCCTTCCGCCTTCGCGTCCTCGACCGTCGTCACCTTCTTCGTGACGTCGATGCCCCGGGCGATCCACTCGTTGACGAGCTTCTCGGTCTCGGCGATCTGCTGGTCCGTCATCTTCTCCGGCCACGTGAAGTCGAAGCGCAGACGCTCCGCCGTGATGTTCGAGCCCTTCTGGTTCGCGGTCGGGCCGAGCACCTTGTGGAGCGCCGCGTGCAGCAGGTGCGTCGCCGTATGCAGGCGCGTCACCACCTCGCTGTTGTCCTGGAGCCCCGCCTTGAACGCGCCCGCGCTCGTCGTGCGCGACAGCTCCTGGTGCTTGCGGTTCGCCTCGTCGAAACCGTCCTTGTCGACGGACAGTCCCGCCTTGTCCGCCATCTCCAGCGTCATCTCGAACGGGAAGCCGAACGTGTCGTAGAGCTTGAACGCCGTCTTGCCGCTGATCTGCGTCTGGCCGTGGAGCTTGAGCTGCTCGGCGACCTTGTTGAACATCGCCTCGCCCTTGTCGAGCGTCTGGTTGAAGCGGTTCTCCTCCGCCTCCAGATCGGCCTTGCACTGCGCGAGGTTGGCGACGAGCTCGGGATAGACGTGCGCGTACTTCTGCGCGATCACCTCCGCGAGCTTCGGCGTGAAGCCGGGCGCGATGCCGAGCTGGCGGCCGTAGCGCACCGCGCGGCGGATGAGGCGGCGCAGCACGTAGTTCGCGCCGACGTTGCCCGGCTTGACGCCGCCCTTCGGATCGCAGAGGATGAACGTCGCCGTGCGCATGTGATCGGCCACAATCCGCCGTGCCTTCAGCACGTCGGCCGAGTTGAGAGTTGCAGCACCTTCACGCTCCACTCTCAACTCTCCATTCTCAACTCGCTTGACGCCCGCCAGCTCGTCGATGGCCGCCATGATCGGCGCGAAGATCTCCGTGTCATAGACGGTCGGGGCGCCGGAGAGCATGCAGACCGTGCGTTCGACGCCCATGCCGGTGTCGACGTTGTGGCGTCCGAGCGGCTCGTACCGGCCCTCGGCGTTCTTGTTGTACTGCATGAAGACGTCGTTCCAGATCTCGATGTACTTGCCGCAGGGGCAGCCGGGGCGGCAGCCGTCGGAGCACTTCGGCCTGCCCGTGTCGATGAACATCTCGGTGTCGGGACCGCACGGACCCGTCGTGCCGGCCGGGCCCCACCAGTTGTCCTCGCGCGGCAGGCGGTAGATGCGCGAATCGGGAATGCCGAGCCCGCGCCAGATCGCGGCGGCCTCTTCGTCGGCGGGGATGTAGCCGTCCTCACCTTCCTTTCCTTCGCCCGCGAACACGGTGACGGAGAGCTGATCCGGCGAGAAGCCGAGCTTCGTCGTCAGGAACTCGAAGCTCCAGCTGATCGCCTCCTTCTTGAAATAGTCGTTCAGCGACCAGTTGCCGAGCATCTCGAAGAAGGTCAGGTGCGCGGAATCGCCCACCGCGTCGATGTCTCCCGTGCGCACGCACTTCTGGACGTCCGTCAGGCGCGTGCCCGCCGGATGCGGCATCTCGCCCATCAGGTACGGCACGAGCGGGTGCATGCCCGCCGTCGTGAAGAGGACCGTCGGGTCGTTCTCGGGGATGACCGACGCGCCCGAAATGATGGCATGGCCCTTCGACTCGAAAAATTTCAGATACGTTTCGCGGAGTTCGTCCGCCGTCAGGTTCTTCATCGTTTCGTTCCTTGCGTGTGAATGAGATAGTTTATCAAATTTTCAGGTGCGCTCCAAGAGGCGGCCGGCGCGCGCGCCCGTGAACGCGCCGTCCTGATACGGAATCGCGCCGTTGACCATCGTGAGCTTCACGCCCGACGAGAACCGGTGGGGCTGGAGGTACGTCGCCTGCCGCCGGAACGCGTCCTCCCGCCACACCGCGAGGTCGGCGAAGTTCCCGCGCGCCAGCACGCCGCGCCGCCGGATGCCGAAGCGGTCCGCCGCCGCGCCCGTCATGCGCCGGATCGCCGCTTCGCGCGTCACGCCGAGCGTGCGCAGCCGATGGTAGAATTCCGGCATCGTCGCGTAGGCGCGCGGATGCGGATGGTCCGCGCCGAGCGGCCCCCACGGCGCGCGGAGCGACGCGTCGCTGCCCGGCAGGATCCACGGCCGCGCGAGAATCTTGTCGAGGTTCGCCTCCGACATGCCGAAGAAGAACGCGCCCGTCTTGCACCCGTCCTTCTCCAGGATCGAGCAGATCACCTCGCCCGGCGTGACGGCCGCTGCGCCGTTGCGCCGCTGCATCAAAATCTCCGCGACCGTCTTTCCGCAGTACGCCTTGTTGTCCGCGTGCCACGTGCCGCCGATCATCACCGTCGACCAGTCGCGGTCCAGCGCGTCGATCGCGTCGACGATGCGCCGCCGCGTCGCCGGATCGGCCAGCCGCGCGCACTCCGCCTGCGCCGCGCCCTCGCCCGCCCAGTCGGGGAAGACGACATCGAGGTCCGTCCCCGCCGCGCAGAAGGGATAGCGGTCGCTCCCGAGAAGGAGCCCCGCCGCGATCGCGCCTTCGATCTTTTCGAGCACCGCGTCGATCTTGCCCCAGTTGCGCTTTCCGCTCGTCTTCAGATGCGAAATCTCCGCGCGGATGCCCGTCGCCTTCACGAGGTCGATCACCTCGTCGATCGCCTCCAGGATGCGATCGCCCTCGCTGCGCATGTGCGTCGCGTAGAAGCCGCCCTTCGCGGCGGCGACCTTCGCGAGCGCGGTCACCTCGTCCGGCGTCGCGTACTTGCCGGGCTGGTAGATGAGCCCCGTCGTGAGACCCCAGCCGCCCGCGTCGAGCGACTCCTCCAGGAGCCGCGTCATGCGCGCGCGCTCATCCGGCGTCGCCGCGCGCCCCGCGTAGCCGACGACCGACGAGCGCAGCGTGTTGTGGCCGATGAACTGGATCGTATTGAGCGCGGGTTTCGCCGCCTCCAGCACCACGCGGTACTCCGCAAGCGAACGCCACGTCAGGCGTTCGCCCAGGATCGCCGCCCAGTCGGAACTGAGCCGCGCCTCGCCATAGCGCGGCGCGACCGAGCCGCCGCACTGGCCGTTGATCTCGGTCGTCACGCCCTGCGAAATCTTCGAGGGCGCGTCGGGCTCGATGACGAGATAGGCGTCGCTGTGCGCGTGCGCGTCGATGAAGCCGGGCGTGACGAGGCAGCCCGCCGCGTCGACCGCGCGGTCGAAACGCTCCCGCGGGAGCGGCTCCGCCGCGCCGCGCGGCACAACCGCCGCGATCGTCTCGCCGTCCACCACCACGTCGCCGGCGAACGCATCCGCGCCCGTGCCGTCGACGATCAGACCGTTCTGAATCAGCGTCGTCATTTCGCCAGTTCCGCCTTGACTTCCTCCAGCGCCCCGTCTTTCGGCGCGCCGACCTTTTCGACATCCTCGGGCGAGATCGACACCTCCACCGCCGTGCCCAGGATGTCCACGTTAAGGCAGATGGAGGCGTTGGCGCCCTGGCGCCTGATGTAGCCCTCGGTGCCGCGGAACGCGCCGTACACGACGCGCACGTAGTCGCCCACCTTGTACGGGTTCGTCGGCCGCACCTGGTGCGCGGCCCGGCGCGTCACGCGCGCGATCTGCCGCAGCTGGTGGATCATCGGGCGCGGACGCTCGACGAGGATCGTCCGCACGATGAGGTTCGTCTTCAGCATCGTCACGCGCTCTTCGGGCGTGAGCCGCGTGAAGACGTAGCCGGGAAACAGGGGGAGCTCCCGCCTTACTTTTCGCCGCTGTACGCGCGTAATCTTCACGTACAGCGGCAGATGGCGGAAGTACCTGTAGCTGTCAAGATACCCGACGACCTTCTTTTCAGTCCTCGGCTTGACGTGCAGCACGTACCAGTCGCGCTTCGTCGTGCGTTACTTCTTGACGATCTTGCGGACCGCCTTGTGCGAGCAGAACGTGCGCTCCGTGTAGAGCTTCGTGCGCCACGACGGCGAGTGCTTCACAACCTTGATCGCCTGGATCCACGGGCTGTTGAACGGGAAGAGCTTCTCGACGCGCACGCCGTAGCTCTCGCGGCTCACCGTGAAGTTGCCCGAGACGTTCGTGCGGCCGTTGTCGATCGCGAGCACGCGGCCCTCGAAGTCCTGCACGCGGAACTTGTCGCCTTCCTTGATCTTGATCGACACGCGGACGATGTCGCCCGTGCGGAACGCGGGGAAGTTCTTCTCCGCGAGCTTCGCGGTCTGCTCGGCGTTGATCTTGTCCAGAATCTTGATACCCATGGCTTAGCCCTCCTTCTTGGCTTCGCCCTTCGCCTTGCGGGCGTGGTGCGGCTTGAGGTTGGGGTTCTTGGCGCGGCGGATCAGGCTCGCGACCGTGGTCGAGGGCTTGGCGCCCTTGGAGAGCCAGTAATCGACGCGCGGGAGGTCGAGCTTGAAGTTCTCGTCCTTGATCTGGGTATCGTACCAGCCGAGAATCTCCAGGAACTTGCCGTCGCGGGGCGAACGTTCGTCCGCCGCAACAATGCGATAGGTCGCGTGGTTGGTGCAACCGGTGCGACGCATACGAATCTTAACCATCTTCTTTGTTTCCCTTTCGGTGAATGAATGGCGCGTAGTATATCATATTGCTCCCGACCCGCGCAAGGGGTGAAAACATAAACGAAAATCGCGCGTCCGCCTACTTCGGCTGCGCCGGCAGCACCTTCACGCGGAAGAACGCCCGTTGCGCCTTCTTGGCCGACTCCGCCTGCGATTCGATCCTGACCGAGGATGATTTCGCGCGCCGGAACGAATCGACATCGTTCGCGAACGGCTTGACACCAAGATCGTCCGTCCAGATGAATCCGTACCAGAGCCCGACCGTCGCATTGTTCACGCCGACCGTCACCGTGCGCCCGCCGTTCTCCGTCGCGACCGTCAGCGGATCGACCGTCGTTTCGCCTTCTTCAATCCGCCCCGGCGTCGGCGCCGCGACTTTCGTCCCGTCGACTTCGACCCGCGCGACGTATGTCGTCGTCTCGGCGCCGGTATCCGGATCGGCGGAGACAACCGGCACGGCCACGAGCTTCAGCACGTCCGCCACAAGGCCGGCCGCCGTGTCTTCGTCGGAAAGGACGATCTCGCAGTCCGCGAGCGCAGCCTCGGCCTCGGCCTGCGTCGCCGCCTCCAGCGCGACCTCCGCGCCGGGCGCCACCTCGACAACCGTCACGGGATAGGCGACCGCGATGACGTCGCTCGGGCCGAAGGTCGCGCCGAACGACGTCACCTGAAGGTAGACGGCCTTGTTGGCGTACCCGGCGTAGCTTTTCTGGGTGATGGCTTCGCTCGTCTGGCCGATGGTGCCGTTCGCGTCCGTCAGCTGCAGATAGATCGCGCCATTTGTGATCTTCTCCCAGCCGTTCGCCAGGCCGAAGTCGACGCTCTTGAGCGTGATCGCGCCGCCCGGCGGAAGCGTTCCGCCCGCGAGCGTGATGTTGCACTTGGGCGCGGTGGTGTCCTTGCCGACTTTCACATTGACGCCCGTCAGGTCGAGCGTGACCGTCTCGCTGATGTTCGTGAGCGTCACCCACTCGTCCGTGCCGTTGTCGTCGTCCGCGACGGGGACGCCGTCCCAGGCAAAGAACCGGAGGAATTTCGACTCGTTGCTCGGCTGGGCGACTTTCACGACTTCCGTCCCGTTCGCGTCGAAAAGCGTGAACGACATCGTGTCGGCCGAGAGACCCGCGTTGCCGACAATCACCTGATTCGTCAGCTCCGCGTCATGCGCCGAGACGTATGCCTTGCGATCAACGACGACAATGATCGTGTCGTCCGCATCGACGACCGTGCCCGCCGGAAGAGTCATGTTGAAGCGGCCCGTGAGACGCCAGCCGCTCAGATCGACGGTTTCGCCGTTGGCGTTGCGGATTACGATCTTTTCGGCGTCGTCGATCGCCGTCTTCGTCGCGTCCGTCGTGTTGTCGACCGAGAAGCCCGCCTTCAGACTGGCAATCGGCGACTGCGCGTCCGGGATGCCCGCGTTGTAATCCCTGCCATAGCCGATTGTCTTCGCCGTGTTGTTCACGGAATGCGTGACAAACAGGTGCTGACGGCGCGGCACGACGTAGTGGTCCCAAAGATCGGCGATTCCCTCGTCGAGGTTCATCGCCTTGGGCCACCAGTAGATGACCGTCCCGTTGCCGTAGCCCCACTTATTGCGGTCCAAAACCGCGTCCGCCGCGATGGCGTTCGTATAGGCGACGACATAGTTGCTCCAGAACGGCGTGTTCTCCTTCGTCGTTCCGGGAGCCTTCAGTTGTTCGTCCATCACGGTCCTCAGACGCCTCAGGTAGAGCCTGCGGAACTTCGGGCTCTGCCACACCGCCTCGAAAGCGCGATTGCCGGCGTTGATGGTCGTGTTCGAGCCGTATCTGTGGCAGCGCACACGGTTGCCGCCGTAGAACGGATGCGACTTGAAGTTGTCGACATTCGCCATCGTCTGGTCTATCGGATACTTGTATGTCGCGTAGTTCCAGTCATCGAGATACATCGCGCCGAGCGAGACGTTGAAGTCGTAGCCGAGCGGCATCCATGTGTCCGTTCCGTTCACGTCGTAGTACGCGCAGAGGTTCGCCCACACGTCGTCGCATTCCTGGGTGATGCGCGCGGCGGCGAGGTAGTTGAGCCATGCCGGCAGATCGAACTTCTTCACCACGGTCCTGGTGACGGCGGGAATTTCGCTGTCCATGCCGTCTCCCGCATACGACTCCGAAATCTTGTCCGCATCGGCGAACGTGCCATAGAACGCGCTGAGGACGGAAAGATCCCCCTCGTTGCCGTCGTCCGGCGTCTTCTTTTCGGTGCCGCCGCCAGTAGTGGAGCCGCGCAGGGTTCCGACGCTTTTGTAGGAGTAGCCGAGCGGGTCCAGCCCGTAGTAGTCTTCAATGAGTTCATCGGAGAACCGGTTGGAATGAAACGCCATCTGGAAGAATTCGCCGTTCAGGTTGAGGCGCACGGGGTACGAATAGGGAACGTTCAGCCCCATATCCTTGAACAGCCGGAACGCCAGCGCCTGGCGGATGAACGACGGGTCGCTGTACTCCGCGATAAACGAGACTTTCCTAAGTCCGTCGATCAGTTCGCCCGTGAACGGATTCGTGCAGGTGAGCGGCTGGCTCTTGATGAAGCGGATGCCGTGGCTCTTTTTGTAGAATTTGGCCGTCGTGTTGCCGCGCAGATCGATCCGCACGTTGTCGTAGTAAAAGCCCGTCTGGCTGTCGTAGATCTGCACGCGCGCGCCGTACGGCAGGGAGCCGGCGATCGAATCGTACTGCTTGTCCATGTTCGCCTGCGCCGTCTTGTCGGCGAAGAGGTGGAACGTCTGGAGCTTTTCGGAGAGCAGCGTCGCGGGCGGCGCGATCAGCGTCCCGTACCATTCATACGCGTTGTCGGGATCGCAGAAGCTCGGCGTGCGCCACTTGTTGCCCGCCGCGTCCGTCGCGACCGCCGCCCAGCGCAGGATGTGCCCCGCCTGCGTGATCGCCGATCCCGGGATCGTCGCGGTCCAGAGCTGGCCCTCTTCCGCCGACACAGCGCCCTTCGTCATATTGGTAAAAGCGATCTCATCGAAGTCTGTCCGGTAGGCGAGCGAGACTTTCTGTATTTCGTTCAGCGGATCGTCGTCCAGCGGATTCAGCGCCAGCGTCACCGGGTAGTCCTCGCCGACTTTCGCCTGCTCCCACGCCTTCCAGTCGGAGACCTTGTGCTTGACGCCGTAGAGCGGTCCCGCGTTCGGCCCGTAGGCGATCTCGCCCGCTCGTTTGTTGGCTGCGCCCGGCGTGATCGTCGGCAGAATGACGCGCGTCACTGCTGTCGCATCAACGATTTCGGTCTTGTCGGACGTCACTTCCGCCGGGTCCGGCACGGACGCCGGGAACGCATCCCCCGAATAGAGGTGGACGTCTTTGATATCACCCGTGAACCGCGTCCAGTATGTCGAGTCGTACGCGCGGCCGATGCACATCGGCATGCCGGTGTTAAGCTGCGCCGCGACGCCGCATGTCGTGTCGACATAGTTGACCCCGTCCACGCTCACGGCCACGCGGCTGGCGGCGGTCTGCCCGCACGCGACCTCGAGCGTGTGCCAGTTGCCGTCAAGCCATTCAAGATCGCTGTCGACCTGGTAATTGAGTGTGTTTTTGTCTGAATTGCGTATTTGGATGATGAGATTGTTGTAGGGCGCCGTGTTGATGAAGGCGAGAATACCCGAATACGGCGTTGAGCTGTTGGAGTTGCGGCAGAAGAAAAGCGGCATGCCGCCAGTTTCACTTGTCGAGGTGTTCACCGTGGCTCTGAACGTGAGCGAGATCGAGAACATGTCCTTGGACGCCATCTGCCGGGTCGCCGAGCTGTCAATCATGATGCCGTCCATACCATTTTCGGTATTCGCGAAAGAATAGAAGCCTTCTGCCTCGTTCTTGGTCACATTGGACGAAATCTTGAGCATGGCTTCGGTGACAGGCACCTCCGTGGCGGCCTCGACAGTCGCTTCGGCAGGTTCGACCATCGCGCCGGAATAGTCGCCCCAAATGCCGCCCGCCGGTGCAAAGGAGGTGTTATCCGGCAAGTCGACCGGTATTATAAACGAGTCAACGACCGCCTTGCCCTTGCGAAGCTGTACGATAGGGTACTTCTTGGGGTTGATCTTCAGCTGGGCAACGATTGCTCCGTTTGTGATGAAAGGCGTCGAGCCGTCGTTAATCCCTTCCTTCGGATATTCCTTCGTTGTATATACGATCTTGTACCCTCCCGCCGGGATCGTCACATCCGGCAGCGCCGCGGCGGCCTTGATCTCGCCGCCGCGGTTGGCCGTCGTCAACGAATAGTCGCCGAGATTCGCGGCGGTCGTGCTGGTGTTGTGAATCTCGATCCAGCCCGCCTCGACGCCGTTCGGATCGCGCGCGTCCGGCTTCGGACAGATTTCGCTGATATGCAAACCCGAAGCCGATGCGTTCTCGGCCCGCGCCGACGCGCCGGCGGCGAGCGCCAGTGCCGGAATCGCCGCGAGGCGGATCATGCGTTTCAGATTCATCTCTTTCCCCCTTTCGATTCGATTGTGTGCGGTTGTGCGCGGGCAGCCCGTCGGCCGCGCGGTGCGGTTATGCCTTGCCGAGCCGCTGCCCGGCATAGCGCTTTTCGTGAATGGGCTTCCACCACCAGTCGTTGGCGAGATACCATTCGACCGTCTTGCGGATGCCGGTTTCGAAATTTTCGCGCGGCTGCCAGCCCAGCTCGTTCATCAGCTTCGACGGGTCGATCGCATAGCGCAGATCGTGGCCCGGGCGGTCGGCGACAAACTGGATCAGGTCTTCATACCGTGGGCGGGGTGCGGGGGCGCCCGAGCCCCCGTCCGTTCCGGCGCCCGAGCCCCCGTCCGTTCCGCCCCTCGGCCGCAGCTCGTCCAGAATCGCGCAGACCGTCTTGACGACGTCGAGGTTCGTGCGCTCGTTGTGCCCGCCCACGTTGTACGTCTCGCCCGGCACGCCCTTCTCGTTGACGAGCAGGAGAGCGCGCGCATGGTCGTCGACATACAGCCAGTCGCGCACGTTCGCGCCCTTGCCGTAGACGGGCAGCGGCTTCCCGTCGAGGCAGTTGAGGATGATGAGCGGGATGAGCTTCTCGGGGAAATGGTAGGGGCCGTAGTTGTTGGAGCAGTTCGTGATCAAGGTCGGCAGCCCGTACGTGTCGTGCCACGCGCGCACGAGGTGGTCGCTCGCCGCCTTGCTGGCGGAGTAGGGCGAATGCGGCGAATACGGCGTCTTCTCGGTGAAGAAGCCCGTCGCGCCCAGCGTGCCGTAGACCTCGTCCGTCGAAATGTGCTGGAAGCGGAACGCGGCCTTCGCCGCGTCGTCGAGGCCCTGCCAGTAGGTGCGCGCGGCCTGAAGGAGCGTCGCCGTGCCCGTCACGTTCGTGCGGATGAATTCACCGGGGCCGTCGATCGACCGGTCGACGTGGCTTTCCGCCGCGAGGTGGAAGATCGTGTCGGGGCGGAACTCCGCGAACGCGCGGTCCATCGCCGCCGCGTCGCAGATGTCGGCCTTGAGGAACGCGAGGCGCGGATTGGACGAGGCGAGCGTCGCCGGATCGAGACCGACCTCCTTCAGCGACTCGGGCACGCCCGCGTACGTGAGCTTGTCGACGACGAGCACCGTCGCGTCCGTCTCCTTGAGGAGGAGCCGCGCGAGGGCGGACCCGATGAAGCCGGCGGCGCCGGTGACGATACAACGTTTTGAATAGGCCATGGTCCCGTTTCCTTCCTTCAGCTGTTCCGGACGCGCCGATCGCGCGCGATCCGCGCACACGGCGCACCAGCCGTGGCTTTCATAGTATATCACATTTGAACCCGTTTCGTGTGCCGTATCGCCGCCTGGAATTTACCCATTTTTTGGC
>DJXI01000058.1:0-5922 GCA_002449695.1 Verrucomicrobia bacterium UBA7008
ACGCGCGCGCGCCCGTGCCGTCCGCTTTGTAATACTGCGTGCCCGCGCCGCCCGTCTGATCGTAGTACCCGCCGAACGTGTACCCCGTGCGCGTCGGCGCCGTGACCGGTGGCAGCGCCGCCGCGTACGTCGCCGTCACGGACGTCGTGCCGCCCGTGCCGCTCTGCGGATTGAGCGTCACCGTGTAGGCCCGGGCCTTCCAGGTGGCGTAGAGGTTCGCCGTGCGTGTCGTCGCGTTCGTGTAGGTGACGCCGAACACCGCGCCCGAGGCGATGGATGCCGCGTTCGCAAATGCGGTCCCCGTCCTGTTCGTCCAGCCGCCAAAGGTATAGCCGGGCTTCGTGAACGCATTCGCCGCCAGATTGAATCGGTTGGTGTAGATGTGCGACTCGTCCGGCATCGAACCGCTGCCGCCGTTCGCGTTGTAGTGGAGCGTATAGGTGAGATAGTCGAAATCGGCGACAACGTACACGCCCGCGGCCCCCGCCGCTGCAATTTTCGCATCGTACGTCCAGGTGCAGGCGCTCGCCGTCCCCAGCGCCGTCTCGTTCGTCGTCACCGCCCGCGCCGAACCTGTCCCCGTCTGATAGTAATACCACCAGCGGGTGAACTGCTGCCCCGCCGGAATCGAGGCGACCGCCACGGTGCAGGTCGTGAGCAACGGGTCGGTGTCCGCCACATACGCCGCGCCGTCCTGCACCCGCGAAACGGTCAGACGGCCGTCATTGTTCTGAAGTTCCGCCGCGCCGATCCGGTACTGCGGCCAGATCCGCTGGGTGCTCGCCAGCGACGGCATCGCCGCCAGCAGCACGGCCAGGAGGGCGAGAACTTTCTTCATGACGCACCGCCTTTCGTTTAACGCTCCAGATTCTTCAGATCGAGCGCGAGCAGGAACTCGGGGTTGCTCTGGGTCTTCTTGAGCGAATTCAGGACCGACTTCATCGCCGATTCGGGGCCCGCCGCGGCGAGGACGCGCCGCAGCCCCCACGTCTTCTCCAGCTCGACGGGATCGAGGAGCAGGTCCTCCTTGCGCGTGCCCGACTTTTCGATGTCGATCGCCGGATAGATGCGCTTGTCGGCGAGGCCGCGGTCCAGCACGATCTCCATGTTGCCCGTGCCCTTGAACTCCTCGAAGATCACCTCGTCCATGCGCGAGCCCGTGTCGATGAGGCCCGTCGCGATGATCGTGAGCGACCCGCCGCCCTCGATGTTGCGCGCCGCGCCGAAGAAGCGCTTCGGGCGGTGCATGGCGAGCGCGTCGACGCCGCCTGTCAGGATCTTGCCGGAATGCGGCTGGACGGTGTTGTAGGCGCGGGCCATGCGCGTGAGCGAATCCATGAGGATGATGACGTCGCGGCCGTTCTCGACCTGGCGCTTCGACATCTCGAGGACCATTTCCGTGACGCTCACGTGATGCTGCGGCTCCTCGTCGAAGGTGGACGACAGCACCATCGCCTTCGTGTTGCGCTGCATGTCGGTCACTTCCTCGGGACGCTCGTCGATCAAGAGGATGATCAGCATCGCGTCGGGATGGTTCTTCGAGATGGCGTTCGCCATCTTCTGAAGGAGCACCGTCTTGCCGACGCGCGGCGGCGCGATGATGAGACCGCGCTGGCCGAAGCCGATCGGCGTGAAGAGATCGACGACGCGCGTGGAGAACTCCTTCGCCTCCGTCTCCAGGAAGATGCGCCGCGTCGGGAACGTCGCCGTCAGGTTCTCGAAGTGGATGACGCGCGCGGCGACGGACGGCTCCTTGCCGTTCACGGTCGCCACGTTGCCGAGGCAGAAGAAGCGGTCGCGGTCGCGCGGGTCGCGGATGGGGCCCTCGACGATGTCGCCCGTCCGCAGCGCGTGGCGGCGGATCTGCTGCTGCGTCACGAACACGTCCTCGGGATAGGCGAGGAAGTTGTTCTTCGCCGAACGGAGGAAGCCGTGGCCCTCGCGCACGATCTCCAGACAGCCCGACGCGAGCACCGCGCCGCCCTTGGCGAGATACGCGCGGATCGCCGCGAAGATCAGCTCGTGCTTGCGGTAGGTGCCCAGCTCCTCCGGGTCCGCGCCCGGCATCATGCGCTCGACGATGACCGGAGCGGGCCACGTCTGGATGTCGGCGAGGCGGAATTCCGGCAGGCTCGGGTCGCGGCGCGGGTTGACCGCCTCGGCGGGCTCGGCCGATTTCGGCTCCGTCGGCAGCGGCGCGTTCAGGAGCGGATTGACCGACTCGCTGCCGTTCGCGCCGCGGATCGGCGAGGCGTTCGGCTTCTGCGGGCGGTTGAACGGCTTGCCGTGGTGGAACTGCCGCTTCTGCTGCCGGTTGTGGTTCGACTGCCCCTGACCGGACGGCTGCTGCTGGGCCGGCTGCGCGCCGCCCGCCGGCGCGGGTGCGCCGCCCTCCTTGCCGCCGCCGTTCTGCTGGGGCGCGCCCGCCGCGTTCTTCATGCTGCCGGCAAACACATCGAATTCTTCAGCCATGTTCTTTCTCTTTCTCCTTCAGCCACGCGACAAACGCCTCGACCTCCCTTCGCAGGTCGGCGGCGGTTCCGTCGTTGGCGATGACGTAATGGGATTTTTTCGCCTTCTCCCCGACCGGCAGCTGGGCGGCCAGACGGGCTTCGGCCTCGGCGCGGCTGTAGCCGCGCGTCGTCATCATCCGGGCGAGCTGGTTCTCGCGGGAGGAGACGACGGTGCATATTATATCAAAAAATCGCTCCCAGTGCACCTCGAACAGGAGCGGAATAACCGCAATTCGGAGTCGCGAGTGGAGAGGTGAGAGTTGAGAGGGGGGGACGCGCCCCGTCGCGTCCGCCGATGCTCCGGCGAGCCAGGCGTCGATGCGGGCCTTGACGAGCGGATGGAGCCGCGCCTCCAGCGCGCGGCGCGCGGCCGGGTCGGCGAAGACCTCGGCGGCGAGTCGGCGGCGCTCGGCGGGATCGGGGATGAGCGTGTGCACGACGTCATCCGCGTCGAGCGTTTCCACGCCCAGCTCGTTCAGATAATGTGAAAGGAGGGATTTGCCGCAGGCAATCCCTCCCGTCACGCACACCTTGAGGCGCGAGTCGAAGACTCAGTCCTCCTCGGTCGGCGCCGCGACCACTTCGGGGGCGGGCGTGTCGTTCGCCGAGATGTGCACCTCGCGGCCACGCACGTCGACGAGACGCGTCGTCACGAAGATCAGCAGGTTGCGCTTGTTCGTCTGCTCCGCATGGCTGCGGAAGAGACGGCCGATGAACGGCAGGTCGCCGAGGAACGGAATCTTGTCGTCCATCGCCTTGCGCTGCTCGGTGATGAGGCCGCCCATCACGATCGTCGCGCCCGGATAGACCGACACCTGCGACTCGATCGAGCGGACGTGGAAGAACGGCTGCTCCATCGGCGCTTCGTAGTAGGTGAGGTTTTCGTTCGACGAATCCGTCAGGCTGTCGAGCGCGTTGCTCGCGGCATCCATCGCCGACTGGGCGAAGAGCGCCTTCGCGGAATCGCTGAGCGCCGTGCCCGTCGCCCCCAGGATTTCGCTCAGGCCCGTGAAGATCTCGCCGAGGCCGGTGAAGTTCTGAAGCGACGAGGCGTTGCCCGTGAACGGAATGCGCATGCCGTAGTTCTTCCACGTCGGCTCGTCCACGACCTGCGTCTTGAGATCGAGGTCGATCAGGTTGCCGTCGTCGGTCAGCGTCGGGGTGACGTCGAGGATCACGCCCACCTCGCGCATCGTGAAGCTGCGCGGTTCGACGACCGCGAGAATCGCCGACTGGCTGCCGCCGCCGTTGCCCGAGGACGAGGACGAGCTGGACTGCAGCTGCACCTGGTAGTCGGTCGGGTAGATGTACTCGGTGACGACCTTCATGACCGCCTCCACGCCCGGACGCGTCAGCACCTTCGGCGCGGAGAGGAGGTCCGTGTCGCTGCGCTGCGCGAGCATGTGCAGGATCATCGACAGGTCCGCGTTGCCGAAGAACGCGTTCACGCGCATGAACTGGTCGTTGTTCGACCCACTCTCGCCCGAGATGTGGTTCGACAGCGTCGAGAGATAGCGCATGCCGTTCTGCTGGTCGGAGTCGCCGCCGAACGCGCTGAGGCCCACCTTGCCGTGGCCGTCCCCGTTGCGGATCCAGCTGGCGCCGCGCGAATTGGCGTAGGTCACCCGCGTCGCGGAGGTGGAATCGGTGGTGACGGACCGCATCGTCGGGATCGTGCTGCCGTTCAGCGTATCGGTGGTGTAGTTGAGCTCCTGCGTGACCGTGCGCGAACCGGTGTTCGAGCCCCACGTGCCGTTACGGACGCCGAGCGCGCGCGACACGTGCTTGCCCAGACCGATCGAGTAGTCGCTGTTGAGGATCCACTCGAAGCCGAGCGAATTGAGGTCGTCCTGGCAGACTTCCACGAAGCGCGTCTCGATCTCGATCAGCTTCGGGTCGGCGTTCATTTCGGTCAGCGCCTTCTCGAGTTCGGCGAGGTTCTCGTACGTGTTCTTGACGCGCAGCTTGCCGATCGTCTTGATGTACATGATCGACGAGCCTTCCGGCCATTTCACGCCGAGTTCCGTGAAGAACTCCTTCCAGTCCTTCTCCTGGTTCTCGCCGGCGTCGTCGTTGGCGCGGCGGTTGGAGCTGCCGAAGCCCTGCGAACGCATCTCCTTCAGTTCGCTCGAGGCCGAGTCCATGCGCTCCATGAAGGTGGAAAGCACCGGATAGCTGCGCGTGACCATTTCTTCCGTCGTCGCGCCCTGGGGCATGACCATGACGATCTTGCCCTTGACCTGCGGCTTGTACTTCACCGTGTCGCAGACGAGCTTCAGCGCGTCGTAGAACGTGATGTCGCTCGCGGCGATCATCGGGATGACGGGCAGGCCTTCCTGCGCGCCCGCGGCCTCGTCGTCATCGCTCGCGCCGAAACCCTCGGCCTCGTCTTCGCCGCTGTCCGCCGCCGCATGCAGCGTCTCCGGCGGGAGGAACACGATGTCGAAACCGCGCTGCTCCAGCGGGATGTCGGGACGGTCGAAGTCCTTGGAGGCCTGGCGGAAGAAGTCGAGCGCGTCGACGATCGTCGCCGGCGGCTTGAACGAGATCGCCGGCAGGCGCATCTCCTTCATGCGCTTGATGACGCTCTGCTCCAGGCTGCGTTCCGGATCGCCGTTGACGCCGGGCGTCTTGCCCGTCTGCGTCGCGACCTCGTCCAGTTCGCGCGCATCGACCGCATACACCGGGCGCCACGCCTGGTCGACGTCGGCGATCATGCCCTCGCGCGCCGCCTTGCGCTCCTGCATCAGGATCGTGTGGCGCTTCTTCTGGATCTTCTCGCGCAGACGGATCGCCTCCTGGTTGTAGGGATCGTTCACCAGCACAAGTTCGCACTCGTCCAGCGCCCGGCTCAGCTCCTTGCTGCCGAGGAACTGGCGCGCGCGCTTGAGGTGCTGGAGGTTCGTCGCGCGCTGATCCTTGTACTCCGCGTCGTTGCGACGGTGCTTGATCTCGGACAGATCGACCTTGTTCGCCTCGGGATCGTCGGCATTCTTCCACGCCTCCAGCTGGCGGCGCGCCTTCGGATGACGGGCGGCGAGCGCCTTGTCCATCAGGTCGATCGCCTTCGCGCGACGGCCGATCGACTCTTCCTGGAACGCCGCGCGGAAATAGCCCTCGGCGACGCCCTGCTGGCATTCGCGGCGCAGCCCCTCGGAGGACGGCGCGTCGTTCAGCAGCTTGAGCGCGATACGGTAGTGCTTGACGCTGTCGAGATATTCCTCGTTCGCCATGTAGGCGCGCGCCTCGCTGATCTCGCGACGCGCCTGGATGTCGAACGCCTCGCGGCGCAGCTTTTCGGTCGCCGACAGGTTGGCCAGCAGTTCCGCGTCGGGCCCATCGTACTTCGGCGCAGGAGCGGGCGCCGGAGCGGCGGCGGGAGCGGGTTCGGCCGCAGGCGCGGGAGCCG
>DJXI01000058.1:6013-6303 GCA_002449695.1 Verrucomicrobia bacterium UBA7008
GGCCGCAGGCGCGGGAGCCGGTTCGACAGCGGCGACGGCGGCCGGCGTTTCAGCCGGTTCGGCGGCCGGTTCGGCCGGCTTCTCCGCCGCCGGTGCCGCGGGACTCGCCGCAACGCCCGCATCGGTTTCGGCCAGCAGCGACAGCAGATTCGCGTCCGCGGCTTCAGCCGGCCCTTCCTCGGTCGCAGCCTCCGCCGCCGCAGGTTCCTCGGCTTCAGCGGGTTCCTCGGCCGCAGGCTCTTCAGCTTCGGGTTCCTCGACCGCCGGTTCCTCGGCTTCAGCGGGTTCCT
>DJXI01000058.1:6388-67050 GCA_002449695.1 Verrucomicrobia bacterium UBA7008
CGGCTTCAGCGGGTTCCTCGGCCGCGGGCTCTTCAGCTTCGGGTTCCTCGGCCGCGGATTCCTCCTCAGCCGGCTCTTCCTCGGCTGCCGCCTCTTCCGCCGCAGGTTCCTCGGCCTCTGCCGGTTCCTCGGCCGCAGGCTCCGCCGCCGCAGGTTCCTCGGCCTCCGCCGGTTCCTCGGCCGCAGGCTCCGCCGCCGCAGGCTCCTCGGCTTCGGCCGCGTCCTCGTCCGCAGACGCTTCGGCTGGTGCCGCCGCGCTCTCGCTTTCAAGATCCGCGAGCAGATCGTCGAGATCGTCTTGTGCAAAACTATGAACACCAACGACCGCAATGGCCATTGTCGCGCCGAGGGCGACCAGGTTTCTCAGGTTCGTCATATCGAACGTTGCTCCTTGTTGACTGTGTTGATATTATAAACTATTTTTTCTCACTGTTCAAGTGGTGCGGTGAGAGTTTTCTTTCCGGCCTCACCCGCCACCGAAACCGTCACGACCTTGTCGCCGCGCTTGATTTCAACGACTTTATACGCATTGCCGTTGAGTTTGATCTCGTCGCCGACCGCAACCGAGAACTCCTTCGGCTCGCCGCGCGTGTAGACGAGCGTGGCCTTCGCGTCCACCGCGACCGGCCGCTTCGACTCGCCCACGACCAGTTCGAGGCGCTTGCGGTCCTTCTTGCGCTCGATCGTGGCGATGGACGTGTCGACCGTGCGCGTCAGCTGACGCTCGCCCTTGCTCGCCGCGATCTTGCGCTCCTCGCTGCGCGCCGTGTAGCCCTTGACGACGAATCCCGTCGGCATCTGCTCCGCCGCGCCGATCTCCTCGCCCTCGAGCACCGAGTACGTCACGCCGCGCTGCCCGTACGCGTTCTTCCGCTTCGGATCGCGGAAGTAGTAGCGCTTCGCGCCGTTCGGCAGCGGGGCCACCTTGTCGAAGTAGAACGGCAGATGCGTCTCCTGGAGCGGCAGCTTGAGTTCGAGCGAATCGAGGTAGTCGGGATGCGACGCCGGATCGTTCGGATCCGTCTTCGCCTCGAACTCCTCCCAGTTGGTGAACCCGTCGCCGTCCAGATCCCCGTCGCGGTCGTCGCGGTTCGGATCGAGCCCGTGCGCGGCCTCGTACTCGTCGTCCATGCCGTCGCCGTCGGAATCGAGCACGACCTTCTGCTCCTCCGGCTGCTTCGCGCCGCACAGCGGGCACGTCTTCATCCCGAACGGAATCGGCAGCCCGCACGACTTCTTCTCGTCGGCCGGATCGCCCTGCTCGCAGAAGACGCGCCGCTCCGACGCCATGAAGCTCTCCTGCGTCTCGGCGATCTCGACCACCTTCGGCGGCGTGCGCACGTCCTTCTCCGCGGCTTCGTACGGCGCCATGTCGACCGCCTCGACGCCCGTGTCGCCGCTGCGCGCGCCGCCCAGGCCCGCCAGCGTCGCGTTGGCCTTCTCGTCCGGATCCGTGCCGAGCGCCGTCACGAGCGCGAACACCGCCGCGCCCAGCGCCAGCACGCCGCCGGCCGCCACGAGCCAGTCCCAGTGCGCCGCGAAAAATCCCCTGCCTTCCTTGCCCGCGATCATTCCGCCACCTCCTTCGCTTCCTCGGACTCCCCGGCTTCCTTCGCCGCCGCGGCGGTGCCGAAGTCATAGGTCGTCAGTTTCAACGTCACCGTCAGCGGCTCGTCCAGCTCGGGGTCGGTCACGAGCCCCTTGCGGTTGACCTCCTCGGCCGCCACCTCCTGCTCCTCGGCCGCCGGCTGATGCCGCCGCCCGCGCCCGCGCCGGCCGCCGCCGGACGTTTCCGTCTTCTCCTTGCCGCCGAAGATCTCGGCGAGCGTATCCTTCTCCTTCGCGAACGAGAAGCCGTCGACCACGATGAAGCGCTCGATGATCGCGCACGCATCGATGATCCGCACGAACGCCGCCGGCTTCGCCGTGAACTTCAGCTCGTAGCTCTGGGGCGTCGCCGGGTCCTTGGCGACGATCTCCTTCGCCGCGTTCTTGCGCGGGCCGCGGCGCTTCGGCTGCTCCTCCTCTTCCTTCGGCGCCTCGGCCGCCGCGCCCACCGTGACGGCCTTCAGCTCGCGCGCGCCGCAGCGCGCGAGGATCTTGACGAGCAGCGACACCTCCGACCACTGGCGCTGGAGCGCATCCAGCCGCTCGCGCGGGGGCATGCTGCCGCCGATGATGTAGTCCTTGAAGCCGAAGTCGAAGTCCTCCTTGACGATGTTCCCGTTAACGCCGCCGGGCAGCTTCGCGAGCTCGCGCGCCTCGACGACCATCTTCTGCTTGAACGACTCCGGCGTCGCCGCGCCGTCGGCCGCGAAGTCGCCGGCCGTCGCGAGGGCCAGCACCTCCGTGCGCCAGGCGTCCAGCTTCTGCGCGTTCGCGTCGATCGCCGCCACCGATTCCGACTTCGGCGCGATCTTCGCCGAATTGATGCGCCGGACGTTGCCGAGCGCCGTCTCCAGGTCCTCGGCCTTCTCGCCCTGCTCCGCCCACGCGGAGTAGGTCAGATAGCCGACCGCCAGCACCGCGACGAGCGCCACGCCGCCGATCGCGGCCATCGTGATTTGGTTCCTGTTCATTTAAACTTCACCTCCACTACATACTGCTCGACGCAGTCGCCCTTGCCGAAGCTCGACATGTCGATCACCTTCACGGAATCCGGGTCGACGGCCGGATTCTCCTTCAGCCGCGCGACGACGATCTCCGGCGCGGTCTTGCCGGCGTTGCGCCGGGAGAAGAACGCCACGCGGTCCTTCCAGCCGCGCAGCGTCACGCGGCCCGCCTCCCACTTCTCGATCCACAGATCCTCGCCGATCGCCTGGCGGATCGCGTTGATCTGCGTCACCGCCGCGCCGCGCCGGACGACGAGCTGCCGCAGCGCCTCCGCGTCGGCGCGCGCCTGCTCCTCGCGGTTCTGCGCCGTCTTGATCTTCGCCTCGAAGCCCTTGAGCACGCTCGCCTTGCTTTCGATGGCGTCGTACTGCGCCTCGACGACCGCCTTGCCGTGGCCGACGGCCAGGAGGAGGCAGACCGCCGCCGCCACGAACGCGACCGCGCCCGCCGCCACGACGGGGATCTTGCGCACTTCCGCGCGCGCCGCGAGGATCGACGGCGGCATCAAGTTGATCGCCAGCTCCGCCTTGCCCGCCGCGTGCAGCGCGAGGCCCGCCGTCGCGCCGAGAAACGCGACGTCCGTCTCGAGCGCGGCCGCGTCGACCGCGCCGCCCGTGCCGATCGTCTCGAACGGGTTGAAGAACTCGACGTCGATCTGGAGCGAATCCTGGAAGAACTCGGCGAGCTGCGGCAGCAGCGCCGTGCCGCCCGTCAGGTACAGCTTCGTCGGCGCCCCGCCGCCCTGCTGCGAGCGGTAGAAGTTCATCGAGCGCGAAATCTCCGCGTTGAGGCGCGTCATCACCGCGCGGCACACCTTCGAGATCGTGTCGAGCGTCGCGTCGTCGTCCTCCATCACGCCGCCGAGCGAGACGTACGCCTTCTCGCGCTTGAACGCCTCGGCCTCGTCGAGCGTGCAGCCGAGCTTCTGCGCGATCTCCTTGGTGAGCGTGTTGCCCGCCACCGGGATCGAGCGGTTGTAGAGCTTGTCGCCCTCGACCACCACGAGCGAGGTCGTCTTCGCGCCGATGTCGAGGATGATCGCGCAGTCGTCCGCGCCCGGGCGGTTCGCCTTGAGCGCGTTCGCGAGCGCGAGCGGCGCCACGTCCACGAGCTCCGGCGTGAAGCCCGCCGCCGCCACCGCGTCCGTGATCGCCTCGATCTGCTCGATCTTCGCCGCGACGATCATCACCGACTTGTCGCCGTTCTCGGTCTCGCCCAGCACCTGCCGGTCGCAGATCATCTCGTCGATCGGGAACGGCACGTTCTGCTCGACCTCGTAGCGGACCAGCTGCTCGAACTTCGCCTGGTCGCTGCCCGCGAACGGGATCGCCGCGAAGCGCGGGAAGACCATCTGGCCCGAGACGGCGATCGCCACCTTGCCGGGCTTGATGCCCTTCTCGCGGACGATCTCCAGGAGCGCGGGCGCGAGGATCGTCCCCGCGTTGCCCGAGTCGAGCGGCGCGGCGAGCGCGGCCGTGCCGTAGTTCACGAGCTTCGGCTTCGCGCCCAGCTCGTATTCGGCGAGCGTGACCGACGACGCGCCGATGTTCAATGTCAATGTCTTGCTGGCCATGTGCGGCGACCTTCCTTGCTGTTACTGCATGACGGCTTCGTAGTCGTTCGGGTTCACGAGCGCCCAGATCGTCTTCGAGCGGTCCATGAGGCCCTGGCGGCGCTCGATCATCGGCTCGCCGCCCTTCGTCGTCGCGTTCATGATCTTCTGGTTGTTCCAGAACGCGTCCTCCAGGCTCTTCGGATGCGCGAAGTCCTTGACCTCGCCGCCCGAGCTCTCGCAGTCGCCCGCGAGCACCTCGCCCTTGTCGTTGGTGATCACGATGCCGACCGCGCACGGCTCGCCGTAGCGCTCGAGGTACGACGGCGGCAGCACGACCGAGGCCGCGTGCGACCCGTCGGGGATGTTCTGGTAGGTGACCGTGGTCGTGAAGTACGAGTAGGGCGGGATGCCCTCCTTGTTGCTGCGGTTGAGCGTCGAGGTCTTCGTGTCCAGGAGGACGTGCCACGTGAACGTCAGCTGGTTCTGGAAGTCCGCGTACGTCGAGTACTTCGTCTCCAGGACGATCCACTTGCGCGGACGCGTGTACGCGCCCGAGACGTACGTCGCGCCGTTGATGCTCGGCGCGCCGAACGTCGCCTGCTTGTTGAGGCGCGGGAACATGTCGATCGTCACCTTGGCGTCCTTGCCCGAGGTCGGCGCCTCCTCGTCCGCCGCCGCCGCCGCCTTCGCGGCGCGGCCCGCGGACATGCGCGTGCCCGCGCTGCGCCTGCCCGTCGTCACGGGCGCCGCCGTCACCGCCGCGACCGTCAGCGCGGCAACCGTCAAAATCATCAGCTTCTTCATGAGTTCATTCCTTTCTTGTTGTGTTGTGAAATGTGGGGGTTACAAAACTTTGATCTTCGGCAGGTCCTGGATGTCCACGAGGCCGACCACCCGGCCGTCCGCGTCGCACACCGGCAGGTCGTCGATGCGCCGCTTCTCGAACACCTTGACGATCTCCGCCGCGAGCGCGTCGTCGCGCACGAAGAGGGGGCTGCGCGTCATGTGGTTCGCCACCGGCTCGCCCAGCACGTCGCCGCTGCCCCGGCCCGCGACGACGCGCCGGAAGTCGCCGTCGGTGAAGATGCCCGCGAGCCGCCCGTCCGCGGCGGCGATCACCGCGGCGCCCGACTTGGCCTTCGTCATCGCCATGAGCGCGTCCATCACCGTCGCCGCCGGCGCCACCTTCGCCAGCTTCTCGCCCGTGCGCATGATGTCGGTTACCTTCAGGATGAGCGCGCGCCCGATCGCGCCCGCCGGGTGGTTCAGCGCGTAGCTTTCGACGTCGAACTTCAGCGCGTCGATCATCACCATCGCGAGCGCGTCGCCCATCGCCATCGTCGCCGTCGTCGAGTTCGTCGGCGCCATGCCGAAGGGGCACGCCTCCTTCCCGCACGGGATTTCGATGTGGATGTCGCTCATCTCGGCGAGCGTCGACTGCGGCCGGCCCGTCATGCCGATGACCTTCAGGCCGTGCCGCCGGATGGCGGGGATGAGCCGCAGGATCTCGTCGCTCTCGCCCGAGAAGCTCAGCGCGATGAGCACGTCGCGCGGCGCGACCATCCCGAGGTCTCCGTGCATCGCCTGCACGGGGTTGAGGCAGATCGAGCGCGTCCCCGTCGAGGCGAAGATCGCGCTCATCTTCTCCGCGATGGCGAGGTTCTTGCCGACCCCCGTCACCACGATGATGCCTTCGTTGCGGATGCACGCGAGCATGAGATCGACCGCCCGGGCGAACGAAGCACCCAGCGAATCGCGGGTGCGGCGAAGCCCTTCGATCTCGATATCGAAGACTTCCGCCGCCCGTTTGATCATCTCCTGCTCTGTCATCAATCGCCTTTCTCGGTTTCTCGGCTTCTCGGTTTCTAGACTTCTAGAATCCTCGTCGTCCTTTACTTTGTCGTGCTCTGCAAGAGCGTCACGCAGATCGTGCCCACGATGTCTTCCGCCGAGCAGCCGCGCGAGAGGTCGTTCATCGCCTTCGCGAGGCCCTGGAGGTTCGGTCCGATCGCGTCCGCCTCGCCGAGGCGCTGCGCGATCTTGTAGCCGATGTTGCCCGCCTGGAGGTCAGGGAAGATGAAGACGTTCGCGTTGCCCTGCACCGTGCCGTTCGGATTCTTGAGCTGGCCGACCGACGGGACGATGGCCGCGTCGAACTGGAGCTCGCCGTCCATCTTGATGCCCTTCTCGGCAAAGACCGGCTTCGCGAGCTCGACCGCCTTCTGCACCTTTTCGACGAGGTCGCCCGCCGCCGAGCCCTTGGTGGAGAAGCTGAGGTACGCGACGCGCGGCTCGTTGCCGGTGAGGTCGCGGTACGTCTGCGCGGTCGCGAGGCCGATGTCGACGAGCTGCTCCGCCGTCGGGTTGGGGATGACGGCGCAGTCGCCGAACGCGAGCACCGAATCGCCCGCGGGCGTCGGCCGCTTGAGGTCCATGATGAAGCACGAACTCGCCGTCTTGACGCCCTTCTGCGTGCCGAGCGTGTGGAACGCCGCGCGCAGCATGTCGCCCGTCGAGGCGATGGAGCCCGCGACGAGGCCGTCGACGCGGCCGAGCTTGACCATCATGCCGCCGAAGTAGATGCGCTTCGTGCGCAGCGTCTTCTGGGCCGCCGCGAGGTCGATGATCTTCTGCTTCTCGGCGGGCTTGCGCGCTTCCTTCGCGTTCCACGCCTCGAGGTACGCCGCCTCCAGCTCCGCGTCTCCTAAAGTGTAGTCGATCGTTCGGATGTTGCGTTCGGCGAGCTTCAGACCCGCCTTCGCCTCGGCCGCCGCGATCTCCTCGGCCGTGCCGAGCACGACCGGCGTGCAGATCTTGCGGTCGACGCAGGCGCACGCGGCCGTGATGACGCGCGCATCCATGCCCTCCGGCAGCACGACCGTGCCGTGCAGCGCCGAAGCCTTTTCAATAATCGTCTTGATTGCGTTCATGGCTTGCTCCAGTCCCTTCTGTCCTTTAAGTCCCTTTACTTCCCGAGTATCTTCACGGTGTCCTGCGCGATGGCGAGCTCCTCGTTCGTCGGGATGATGACGACCGGAATCTTGGAATCCCTGGTCGAGATCACCGCCACCTGGCCGCGCACCTTGTTCGCCTTCCTGTCGAGCTTGATCCCGAGCGCGCCGAGACGGCGGACGATGCGCTCGCGCACCTCGCTCGAGTTCTCGCCGATGCCGCCCGTCATCACGATCGCGTCCGCGCCGCCGATCACGGTGTTGTAGCCGCCGATGTAGAACGCCGTGCGGTAGGCGAGCATCTCCAGCGCGAGCTCGGCCTTCTTGTCGCCCTTCTCCGCCATCGCGCAGATGTCGCGGCAGTCGCTGGAACCCGCGAGCGCCGCAAGGCCCGACTTCTTGTTCAGGAGCGTATCCATCTCGGCCGGCGTCAGCTTCTCCGCCTCCATGATGGAGAGGACCGCCGCCGCGTCGATGTCGCCGCAGCGCGTGCCCATCACCATGCCGGCGAGCGGGGTGAGACCCATCGACGTGTCGACGCACTGGCCGTTCTTGACCGCCGCGAGCGACGAGCCGTTGCCCATGTGGCACGTGACGAGATTCACCTTGGAGACGGGCTTCTTGAGGAACTTCGCCGCCTCCTGGGTGATGAACTTGTGGCTCGTGCCGTGGAAGCCGTACTTGCGGATGCCCATCTTCCTGTAGTACTTCGGGTCGATGGCGTACATCGCCGCGCAGTCGGGCATCGTCTGGTGGAACGCCGTGTCGAAGACCGCCACGTTCGGCACGCCCTTGAAGATCTTCTCGCACGCCTCGATGCCGCCGAGGTTCGCGGGCATGTGCAGGGGGCCGAACTTGACGAGCTTCCTGCACTTCGCCATCACGTCCTTCGTCACCTTCACGGAGTCCTTGAAGACCTCCGCGCCGTGGAGGACGCGGTGGCCGATGGCGTCGACGTCCTTCGCGGCGTCGCCGAGATCCTTCACGACCTGGTCGAGCGCGGCCGTGTGGTCCTTCGGGCCGCCGCAGCCGATGCGTTCGACGAGGCCCTTGGCGATGCGCTCGCCCTTGACCATGTCGAAGAGCTGGTACTTGAGCGAGCTCGAGCCCGAGTTGATGACGAGAACTTTACGGATTGCCTTTTTCATACGTGTTTGTCTGTTCTTTCCTTTGTTGCATCTTTCGCTTCGCCGCCCGGCGGGGGCCGCCGCCCCTTACGGGACGACGACCTCCTCCAGCTTCACCTTGAAGAAGCCGCTCTTGAGGTCGAGCTGCTTGTCGAACGGCACGACGACCGTCTCGTTCGTCTGCGGCGTGATGGCCACCGGCTCCGGCGTCGTGTAGACGAGCGTCCAGTCCGTGTCCTCGAGCGAGTCCTTCTTCAGGACCTTCACGAGCACGTGGACGGTGTCGCTGCCGGTGAACTCGTAGTACTGCGAGACGACCGTGCCGGAGATGCCGCTGGCGACATCGGCGTTGACGGTGAGGTTCACCGCCGAGCCGTCGGGCTCCAGCGCGATACCGACCACCCGGACGGAGTTCGGCACGAGCTTGCCGCGCGTCACCTCGGCGATCGCCTCGAGCGTCGTCTTGTTCTTGAGGTCCAGGCCGAGGAGCGCCGCCACGAAGGTCTCGCTCTGCATCGCCGTGAAGGACGCGCCCGGGAGACCCTTCGAGAGGCCCGCGCTCGTCAGCGCGTTCGTCGCGATCGGCATCACGATGCCGCCGTCCGCCAGAACCGTCGTCGCCCCGGTCGCCCGCGTGCGGCGGTTGCCCTTGAGGCTCTCGTCCCAGTCGACGTTCCAGCCGCTGGCCGCGTATTCATAGGCGTCCGGCACCCAGTCGCCGTCGGTGTCGCTGTCCTCGATCCAGACGGCGGTGAGCGGCGCCGAGGCGATCGTGCCGTCGTTGACGAGCGTCACGGCGTCCGCGGCGTACCCCCACGGCTCCCAGGCGGAGAGCCGGCCGTCGCCGTCCAGGTCGATGAACGCGCGCACGTAGTAGGTGCCCGTCGCGGCCAGGCCCTTCAGCGTCGCGTTGGCCGTCGCGCGCACGAGGCTGTCGACCTCGTTCGTCGCCAGACCCTGCGCCAGCGGCTCGCCGCTGAAGTCGGGCGTCGTGAACGCCTGGACGACGACCTTGCCCTGCGCCGTCGCGAGGTCCGCCTGCTTCTCCAGGACGATCGACGGACCGGCGTACTTGACCGCCACGCGGATGGAGGAGTAGCCGTGGTCGTTGACCTCCTGCTGCGCGTTGACCGCCGTCGTGAAGACCGACGCGCCGTTCTGGGCCGACCAGGAGTCGGTGCGGAACTTCGCGTTGTACATCGTCACGCGCCAGTTGTAGCTGTCGGTCGTGCCGTAGAAGGCGTTGTCCTGCAGCAGGCTGCCCGCGCAGATCGGCGCCGTCCAGACGAAGTTGCCGTTCGCATCGGTGACCGGCGCGCGGCGGATGCCGGAGTCGTAGATCACCGTGTCGCCCTTGCGCACCTGCAGCTTGAAGGCCGTGTAGCTCGATCCGAACCGGGCCACGCGCTCATCCTCGCCCTCCATGCGCCACGTGAACGTGGGACGCGCCGCGTACTGGAGGCCGTCCACCGCCACGGCCACCGGCGTCGCCCGCGTCCGGTCGAAGCGGCGCGTGATCAGCGTCGAGAGCGCGTAAACGGTGTTCGTGCCGTCGCCGCGGCCCCAGTTCGCGTCGCCGTCGCCGACCACCACGAGGTACTGGATGTTGGTGATGGACGAACCGCTGCCGAGCGTCCCGACGAGCGTCGAATTGACCGTTGCGCCGCTCGAACCCGCGACCGTACGGTTGAAGTCGTCCGTCCAGTCGATGTCAAACGCCCCGTCGTTCAGGAAGTCGAGTTCCGTGAGCTGCGTGCGGCCGTCCACGCTGTAGAAGTTCTCGTAGACGACCTCGTCGAGGTCCTGACCCGGCCAGGTCGCGGCGATCGGATAGCCGTTGATCGCGAAGCGGACGACGCGCACGCGGGCGTTCGCGCCCTCGGCGGTCACGAGCTCCAGCACGTTCGACGACGAGTTGACGCGCGGATCCTCGATCGGGACGAGATCCGTCCGGTCGGGCGTGTCCGCCCACAGGTCGACGCGCGGCGTCACCGGGCTGAAGTCCGTCAGCTCCACCTTGAACTTGGCGCCCGCCCAGCCGACGTCCACGCCGCGGACGACGCCGTAGAGACCGGCCTTCGCCGTCGAGGTCGAATTCTGGTCGACGTCGCTGTCGGAGGCCGCGGCCTCGACCGTGAACGTCGTCGCGCCCTCGCGCAGGAAGCCCGTCGTCGCGTCGCTCAGGTAGTGGCGGCCCTTCACCGGGATGGTCGTCGCCGGCGACCAGACGAGCTTGACGTAGCAGGTCGGCGGATTGAGGCCGTGGTAGGTCGTCGTGTTCCCGTTGTTGCCGTTGTTGCCCGAGGCGCCGGCCGCCTGGGACGGATCGCCCACGTACAGCTCGTCCGTGAACTCCTCGTCGTCGAAGTCGATCGTGACGCGGCCCGTATCGTAGTCGATCGTGCCGACCTGGTGCGACTCGGCGAAGATGCCGCCGGACTGCACGAGCTTGCCGCCCTGGTCGATCACGTCGTAGTACCACAGCGCGGCGTCGGCGTCGCCGTAGCCGGTCGGCTGGAAGTACCGCTGGCCCAGCAGTTCGACGATCTGGCCCTCCACGTAGTTCTTGTCCTTGATGCAGAGCTTGAACGAGCCCTCCTTGATCGCGCCGGAACCGAGGTAGTACGTCCGCGTGCCGGTCGGCATCTGGCCGATGTACTTCTCGCGCACCTCCTCGCTGGTCGTCGTGTTCTGCTGCGTGGCGGAGCCGCTTTCGTTCAACGTCGAGACCGTCCAGGTCGCCGTCGGCGCCTTGAGCGCGTCGGGATCGTCCGCCTCGTTCCACGCCTTCACGGTGAGCGTGCGGCCCTCGATGTCGGCCGTGCCGTTGTAGACGACCTCCATCTCCACCACCGGGACGGGATGCTCGATCAGCATGAAGTCGTCGATGCCCGCGCTCGTCTGCCGCGCCGGGCTCGTGCCGGCCCGGAACTCGGCGTAGTTGCTCCAGCCGTCGCCGTCGCGGTCCGCGTCCGGATCGTAGATGCCGCGCGCCGCGTAGTCGATGCCGTCGATGGTGCCGCGCTCGTACAGCGCCTCCCAGAGGTCGCGGACGCGGTCGTGGTCGGTGAAGACCTCGCCGAGGTACAGCTCGCCGAACTTCCGGTAGTAGTCGAGCGTCGAGCCGTCGGTCATCGCCTGGTTCGGATCGACCTTGACGATCTGGAAGACCTCGCTGACGAGATATTCCGCGTAGTTGCTCAGGCCGTCGCCGTCGGCGTCCGCACCGGCCTGGTCGCCCTTGAGGTGATAGAGGTAGGCGTAGACGTCGAACACGCCGTCGCCGTCGGTGTCGATGCTCCACGGATCGGTCGGCCAGCTGCCCTGGTCGTACTCGTCGAGGATCGTCAGGCGTCCGCCGTCGGGCGTGTTGGCGTAGTCGCGCACGTAGTCCGCGCTCTTCCACGGCGAGATCTTCGCCTCGTCGACCGTCGCGGTCGCGCCCGCCGGGCCGAACATCACGTAGAGCTCCCAGCCGTCCGGGATGCCGTTGCCGTTCGTATCCGCCGTCGCCGCGTCGAGCGTGAAGTCCGCCGCGTCCGTCAGGCCGAGCGCCGCCAGCCACTTCGTCACGAGGTACTTGTCGAGCGCCGTGAACGCCTTGGAATGGACCGAGGTCCACTCGTTGCTGGAGACGGTCGGGTTGGCCGTGCGCGGGTTGTACCCGTAGTGATCGTAGACCTGCGCGTGGACGAGCGCGACCGGCACGTTCGTGACCGCGGTCACCTGCCATGTCGTGCCGTCGGCCGGCGCGGTCTCGGCGCCTGCGCAGTAGACCCACGACTGATTGCTTCCGTACGGGAAGAGCGAGACGAACGTGTAGTTCCCCGCCGTCTCGGGCGTCAGCGTGTCGCCGACCTGGACCGCCCGCGCGGTGTCGCTCGCCTTCACCCAGACGGACTTCGTCTCGGTTCCGTCGGTCGCCGTGAACACCGTCTGGCCCTTCAGCTCCGCGTACGCCATCACGTCGCCGTCGAGCGCCGTCGCGCCGTCATCCGCCAGCGGATTGGTGCCGTTTTCAACCTCCCAGCCGTCGGGCATGCCGTCGCCGTCCGTATCCGCCTGGTTCGGATCGGTTCCGTGGACGCCCGTCTCGTCATCGTCCGTGAGACCGTCGCCGTCGCTGTCGACATCCCGGCTGACGTCAGTGATCGCGGCATCGGCCGTCTGGAGGTCGTCCAGGCTTTCCAGCGGATCGGGCACGCCGTTCTTGTTGAGATCGGTATCCTCGATGTAGATCACCGCCGCGGACGTCTTGACCGCCTCGGCCTTCACCTCCACGCTCGCCGGCGTGTAGATGTCCGGGGTGTGCACGTCGACCTGGTTGGCATAGCCCCAGGATTCGTAGCGGTCGCGCACGCCGTTGTTGTTGCGGTCGATGAACGCGACGAGATAGATCTTGCCGGGCTCGAGGCCGCGCAGCACCGCGTTGGTCGTCGTCAGATCGGCGCGGTCGCCGAGGAGCGCGAGGTCTGCCAGACGCGCCCGGGCGCGCGGGGCGCCGGAGAAGTCCGGCGTGTCGTACGCCTCGACGAGGATGTTCGCGGCCTCGTCGCCCGCGGCGGGACCGTAGTAGCGCACCGCCGCCGCCGCCGAGCCGTAGCCGGTCAGCTGGCCGTCCGTGCTCGCGACACCCGTCGCGAAGTCGCTCCAGTCGCTCCAGTCCGCGTCGGCCGCTTCGTCAATCGTCGCGAACTTGGCGTTCAGGAGCCCCACGCGCCAGCGGTAGCTGCCGCCGTCCGCGAAGACCGGCGCGCCATTGGTGGCCGCGAAGTCGACATACAGGTCGGGCGTGAACGTGTAGGTGCCGTTCAGCCGCGCCGGCAGGAGCTTCGCGCCGGAATCATAGACGATCGATCCCTCGTCGTCGCACACCTGCAGACGGAAGGCGGTCATCGTCTCGTCCTCGCTCGTCCAGACGAACGTCGGCGCGGCCTGGACGACGGCGGCGCCCTGGATCGGCGCGACCGCCCGGGCGGTGCCGCGGATGGTGTTGAACGTGTTGACGAACGTCATCAGCTCCTCGGTCTCCGGCAGGCCCGTCTCCTCGGACACGGTGACGCGCTCGAGGGCGTAGGTCACGCGCGAGATGTCGGCGGGCGCGATGCCGACACGCGCGGCCGCCGCGTCCAGCGCGCCCCAGTCGAGGCCGAGGCTGCCGGTGCGGGTCACGTCGCCCTCGCACAGGTAGCTGCGGCCGGCGTACGTCAGCGTCTTGGAGAGAACCGTGGTGCGCGACGGGAGCTCCGTGCCGTTGACGGCCGTGCGCACGATGTGGTAGGTGCCGGCGATGCCGGATGTCTGCGCCGCGGCGCCCTCGGCGGCGTCGCCGACCGCGAGCACGGCCTCGGCCGAAACGCCGCCGGCGTCGCCCAGCACGGCGCTGCGGTCGCTCGCGAGCGTCGTCACGTCCACGCGCGGCAGGATCGCCGTGGTGTCGGTCAGCTCGATGACGGTCTCGGCCGAGTGGAACCAGCCCACGTCCACGCCCTCGGCCACGCCGAAGGGCTCGCCGGGGGTGTAGACGCCATTGCCGTCCAGATCGTAGAACGCGGTGATCGTGTTCGTTCCGCCGCGCACGTATCCCGAGCCGGCCTCGCCGAGGTAGAGATCCAGACGGTTGTCGGCGAGTTTCGGTCCGGTCGAGGTGTACTTGAAGCGCAGCACGGTGCTCGACAGCGCGTAGGTGCCGTTGGTGCCGGTCAGCCCGTGTTCGGCGAACGGCCCGAGGTCGAGATCGTACGCGCCGGTCTCCAGATCGATCGTGCCGACGCGCTCGCCCAGCAGGCGGATGTAGCCCTCGTCGCCGACCGTGACGCCGTTGGCCTGGTTGAACTGGCTCCAGACGAAGGCGGACGTCGTCTGCAGCACCACGCGGTTCGAGCCGTAGGTGTTGTACAGCTGCATGTACTCGTCGTAGGTCAGCGGGTAGAAGCGTCCGGTGCTGCCGGGGATGACGTCTTCCAGGCCGACGAACTGCACCACGTATTCCGAATCGCTGTCGACGGCCGCGAACTCGATGTCGAGCGACTTGGCGTTGATGTGGCCCGGCGTCAGCGTGCCGTGGACGACGCGGTCGCTCCACTTGCCGATGTAGCGCGTGAGCTCCTCCGATTCGCCGCGCTGGACCGTGAACGTCGCGTCGGCGCTTTCGGCTCCGCGCTTCGAGTAGGTCTGGATGACGATCGGCGCCTCGCCCACCTGCTGGCTGCCGTTGTAGGCGAGCGACAGGCGCAGCGTCGGAACCGGCATGTCCTTGATTTCGGAGTCGCCGACGATATGCGAGATGCGGTCGGCCGCGATCGTCGAGGTGAAGCGGCTGTAGCGCAGCTCCTCCCAGTTGGTCCAGCCGTCGCCGTCCGTGTCGTCGTGCGGATCGTAGACGCCCGGATTCGCGTAGCTCCGGGGATAGCCCGCCTCCCACCAGTCTTCCATGAAGTCATGGTCTCCGATGATTTCGCCGAGATACCAGTTCGTCTTGTCCGCGCCGCCCTTGCGGAAGTAGTCGCGCACGAAGCCCTCCGACTTGTCGGTGATCGCCGCGAGCGGGTTGAGACCGACGGGCCAGCCGTCGGCGCCGGTGCCCCGGCCGAATGCCGCGCCCTCGGAGATGAGGTATTCCTGGTAGTTCGACAGGCCGTCGTGATCCGGGTCGTCGTTCGCGCCCATCTCGCTGACGCCCTTCAGCACCTCCCACCAGTCGGGCAGGCCGTCGCCGTCCATGTCCGCGGTCTGCGCGTAGGCCGGATCGATGCCGCCCGGGATCAGGCCGTGGGCCAGCGCGTAGACGTACGCCTCCGCCGTCGTGTAGCCGGCGTCGCGCGCCCACTGCGGGATGCCCGCGCCGTCCGGATCGCCGTCAAGGGCCGTGCCGTCCGTCGTGATCGCCCAGACGTCCTCCGCGCCCTCGCCGTCCCAGCTTTCCGCGAGGCGCTGCGCGAACGCCGAGCCGAGCGGAACGAGGTCGCTCGTGCCGGTGAACTCGTAGCGGATGTCGGAGTAGTAGATGCTGTACAGGCCGTCGCCGAGCTTGAGGAACTTGTTGAGCGCATAGTCCTCCTCCAGCTTGAGCGACGTGAAGCTGTAGGGATTCATCGCGTTCGGGAACGTGAACGAGCCGAGGCTGTGGAACGAGGCCGGCGTGTAGCCCGCGTAGTTCTCGCTCCAGTACACGCTGTCCAGCACCGTGCCGCTCACGCGCGGCAGGTGGGCGACCGTGTTCTGGATCCACGGCACGACGTGCGGCGAGGTGTAGACCTGGTTGACCGCGATCGTCGCGTTCGTCAGGATGTCGTTCCACCAGCCGACCTTGACGAGGTCGCTCATCTCCGCGTCGTCCGGATCGCGCACGAGCGCGAGCACGTTCGCCGCGAAGCCCGCCGGGACCTTCTGGACGTACTGCGCCTCGGTCGCGCCGGGCAGCGCCGTGAAGTTGTAGTGCTGGATCAGCTCGGGATCGAGCGTGCCCTCGGCGTCGTTGTCGTTGCGCGTCGCGCCCTCCCGACGCTGGGCGACGATCCTGTCGCGCAGCGCCTTCACGTCGCTGACCGAGTAGCGCTTCCTGTAGTCGGCCGCGATCTGGTCGAGCGTGCGCGCGCCGTCCCAGATGCGCACTTCGTCGACGCTGCCCTTGAAGAGATCGCCCGCGAGCGTCTCCCACGCCGCGCCGGCCGCCGCGCCCGCCTCGAACGCCGCCGCGCGCGGGCTGCCGCCGAGGGCGGTCGCCGCCGGGTAGGCGCTGTAGGTGTTGTACGGGAAGCCGCGCGCGTACTGCGGATCCTGCATCTGGCCATGGACGCCGTTGGCCGGGATCATCGTCGTCGGCAGCGAGCTCATCTCCACGGCGTTTTCATAGAGCCGGAGCGTCTCGCCGTCGAACGTCAGCGCGAGGTGCACCCACGTGTCCGCCGGGAGCGCCGAGCCGGTGATCTCCACGAAGCCCTCGTCCGTCGAGCTGTCGAAGCGCGCGAGCGAACGGCCGCTCTCGTCGATGCCGAGCGCGAAGTTGAGGCGCACGACGGTGTTGGAGTTGAGGAGATCCCACGCGGGATAGTTGATGCCGCGCGTGACGACATACTGGCGTTCGCCGGCCGCCGGAGCTTCCGGCCGCACCCACGCCTCCACCGTGAACTGGCGGAAGAGCGACTGCCCGTTGGCGTTGCGACGGATCGGCTCGAACGTCAGCGCGACGCCCGGATCGTCCTTGCCGCCGAAGTGGATGGACTGGCGGCGGCTGATGTCGTCGAAGTCCAGCGGATCGCTCGTCGTCTCGACCACCTTCTCCATCTCGGTCTTGTCGCTG
This sequence comes from Verrucomicrobia bacterium UBA7008, assembly GCA_002449695.1. Taxonomy (GTDB): domain Bacteria; phylum Verrucomicrobiota; class Kiritimatiellia; order RFP12; family UBA1067; genus UBA1067. The sequence goes on from DJXI01000058.1 coordinate 22,937, forward strand.
CGGAAGTCGCCGTCGGTATCGTAGCCTTCGTGCATCTCGTACGACGCGAACTGCGCCGTGCCGAACGGCGACGCGGTCATCGCGTCATCGTTGTAGTAGAGCGCCGTATACGACGGGCTGCGGCGGAACGTCAGGTAGGAGCTGACGTTCGTCACGACCATGTCGATCGCGATCGGATTGCCGGTGCCGTCCAGAACCGGCAGCCCGGCGGCGGTCGTGAGGTTCGTCGTCACCGTCTCGACCTCCATCACCGGCACCTGGAAGGAACCGACGGTCGAATCCGTCATCCACAGCGGCGACGGGTCGGTATGGTAGGCGTCGGGCGAGGCGAGGTTGGCCATCAGCGCCTCCTCCTCGTTTCTGAGGCCGTCGCCGTCGGCGTCGCACATGCTCACGCCCATCATCCACGGATAGCGGATCGCGTCGAGCGGCGGCGTCTTGTCCGCCGCATCCCATTCGCGGTCAAAGCCGACCCAGCCGTTCTTCCACGCGCTGATGGAGTAGTAGCGGTCGTAGATGACGTCCTTCGCGCCGACGTACGTGGTGAGCGTCTCGACGGTCGTCACGTTGTTCGACACGATGGTGACGTCCGATTCGCTCGGCTGGCCCGGATCGCCCAGGATCGGGTTGAGGCCGTGGAAGAGCTCCCAGTAGTCGTCCATGCCGTCCTCGTCGGTATCCCACAGGCGCGGATCGGTGCCGACATAGCCGGCGGCGCCCGTCGTCGTGAAGACGAGATTGGTGGTCGTCAGGATGTACGGCTCGACCGACTTGCCGGTCGCCTCGTCCCAGAACCAGGACATGCCGAGGAACGAGAACGCGCCGATCTCGCCGGTCGCGACCGTGCCCGAGGCGTAGGTCGTGGGATCCGTCAGGTCGACCGCCGTGCCGTCGGTGAACTGCCAGACGGTGGGCAGGCGGGCCGTCGTGACCTGCGGCTTCTCCTGGATCAGCTTCGGCGGCAGCATGTACCGCTTGCCGAGGTCCACGCGCGCATGGTCCCATTCGCGGGGCGGCAGGGCCAGGTAGCCGAGGTCGCGCAGGTAGTCGCGCGTCTCGTCCGCCGCCTCGTAGCGGGTCACGAAATCGACGAAGTTCGTGTAGCCGATCTCCTGCAGCGTCGCCAGCTCCGCCGGCGTGAAGCGCGTCGAGTAGCTCATTTCGAGGAACTGGCCCTCGCCGTTCTCGTCACGGCCGAACCAGCCGCCCGGCAGATAGGTGCCGCTGCCCAGATCGAACTTCGGCGCATCGAAGCCCATCAGCGGCGTGTGGAAGTCGTCGTAGCGGAAGTGGCGCATCGCCTGCACCATGTACTCCTGCCAGTTCTGGAGGCCGTCGCCGTCCCAGTCGAGATCGGGCGAGCCCAGCCGGACCTCGGTCGCGGCGTCATTGGCGGTGCCGTCCATGCCCATGAGGATGTGGTAGCCGCCTTCCGCGACGTTGGTCGAGCTGCCGAAGGCCAGGAGCGCGGCGGCGATGTCGTTGAAGACCGACGTGTCCGGCGCGCCCTGCTTGAACTGGCTGTCGACGATGCTGGTGCCCGTGAAGAGCGCGCCGGCGTACTGGCGTTCCCACGGGTCGGGCAGGCCGTCGCCGTCCGTATCGAGGCAGGTCGGGTTCAGGCCGCCGCCGCGGATGCAGAGCGAGCCGTTGTCGGACGGCGAACCGTAGATGAAGTTGTGGGTGATCTCCTTGTACTCCAGCGTGCTGGTCGCCGCGCGCTGGCCCCAGCGGTTCATCGTGAAGAGTTCGCTCCAGGAGGTGCCCTCGGCGCCGTCGTTGATGCCGTCGCCGTCCGTGTCGATCTGGCGCGGATCGGTCGGGAAGAACTTGTTGAACCAGTTGACGTGGACGCTGCCCGCCTGCGACGGATGGTTCGCGTAGATGCTTTCGCAGCCGGCGAACGCGAGCGTCGAATCGGTGCCGGCGTATTCGCCCACGAGCGTCAGGCCGTCATCGTAGGCCGAATTGTCGCCGATCGCCGCGATGAGGTTCCCGTAGCCGTCCGTGTACCCGTCCCAGTAGAGCGGGTCGTGGCCGCTGCTCGACTTCGGGATGCGGAAGTCGATCTGCGGATCGACGCCGATGTACAGTTCCCAGCCGTCCGGCACGCCGTCGGAATCGGTGTCCGCGCCGTTGCCGCACGCACCGTACTCCTTGGTGCCGTCGCCGATCGTCGCGCCCGCCTCCGTCTCGGCGCTCGGGTTGGTGCAGTTGAGCGTGATGTACCCCTGGATCGTGTGCTTCTGGTCCGCGCGGACCGTCATGCCGGTGATCTGGCGGAACTTGAGGAGCAGGTACTCGTCGTGCGCGGTGTAGGCCGCCGTGTCGACGGGCGTACCGCCCGGAATCGGCGCGTTGTTCTTCAGCCAGCGCTTCGTCGTGGACAGCGACCCGTTGCTGCCGTTCACGTACCAGCCGGTGCGCGGATCGAAGCCCTTGTACCAGTAGACCTGGGCGTGGTAGAGGTCGAGCGTCGAGAATATGACGCTGTGCGAATCGAGCGTCGTGCCGGTCTCGAACGTGAGCGTCGCCGCCTGCGTCATCAGCTCTTCGGTGACGTAGAGCGTCCGCGGGATGTAGCCGCCGTTGAACCGCGCGACCGGGAAGCCGGTGCCGGTGAGGATCGCCGCCGTTCCGTCATCGCTGTACGTGTAGGTCGAGAAGGCCCAGAGCTCGCCCGTCGCCGACTCGACGATCATGTAGGCGGCCGTCGTGGAGGCGCGCGCCATGAAGTCGCCGTCGTGGTTGGTCTCGCCGTCGGGCGTATTGTTGTCCGTCGCCGCCTTCAGCGGATTGAGGTTGTACAGCACCTCGTAGAGGTCGCTCAGGCCGTCGCTGTCGGTGTCCCAGTGGATCGGGCTCGTGCCGATCAGCATTTCCTCGAGATCGAAGAGGCCGTCGTTGTCCGTGTCCTGCTCGGCCGACTTCCGGTATGCGTTCGGGTTGTAGATCGCGGCGATGTCGGCGGACGTGATGACGTCGTCGGTGCTTTCGATGTCGGAAAGGTCGAACCGCGTGCCGGTGATCGTCGTGCGATTGCCGGTCGCGTCGACGCTGCCGACGGTCGCCGCGTACCACAGCGCGTATTCATAGCCGTCGGGCAGGCCGTCGCCGTCGGTGTCGTCGCTCGTCGGATCGGTGCGGTTCTCGACCGTGAAGCCCCACTTCGCGGGCGCATCGCCCTCTTCGTAGCCGCTCCAGGTCCAGTCGATGTAGGCTTTCGCCGCCGCCTGCTCCGTCGCGTTGGTCGGCGTCAGCCAGCCGTCCGCCAGATCGCCGGCGACGTAGTTCGCCGGCAGCGTCGCCAGGAGCGCGTCGGCCAGCGCCGCGCCCGCGTTCGCCTGCGCGTGGCTGACGAGGTAGAGCTTTTCGGCCAGGCTCAGGTCGAGATCGGAGATCCAGCCGTCGGCGGCCTCCTTCTTGTCGGCGCGGAACATGCCGTAGTTCAGGCCGTTGTGGGAACCGCGGACCTCCAGCCGCGCGGTGAACGGACTGCCGTCGTCGCCGCTCCACGTGGAGGGTGCGAGCGGCACGGCGATGCGCCCGGGCAGGAAGTCGAGGTCGTCGTTCAGCGTGTCGATCTGCGTGCGCGCCTCGGCGCCGGTGCCGTCCGCCTCCTGGACCGTGCCGTTCGCGTAGCTCTTCGCCACGGCGAAGAAGTCCGGCACGCCGTCGGCGTTGATGTCGCCCATGTTGTCCGCCGCGCGCCATTCGCGCGAGAAGATCGCCTCCAGGAAGCGGTCGGCGTAGGCGTTGGCCGTCTCGTCGAACTCGTCGGCGCTCGGCAGCGTCACCGTCGCCGCGTAGTTGTCCGCGTCGGCGAACGCCGCCGCGTAGTCCGCGTACGTGCCGTAGTGCGGGCTGTAGCCGGTGAACGTCGCCTCGCCGCCCGCCGTCACGATCCAGCCGTAGAGGTAGCTGTCGTACGCGAGCGTGCTCGCGGCGCCGTTGCCGAGCCAGCCGGTCATGTCGCCCATGCCGGCGAACGTCGCCGAGGTCGCCGTCACGCCGAACGACAGCGCGCGGCGGTTCGTGAACTTCTTCGTGTTGTCGCCGACGAGCGTGCCGTCCTGCCACACGTAGCCGGTGCCGAGGCCCTGCGCGTTGACGTAGGGCGAGGAGATCGACGAGACGTTCGAGCGGTTCGCGCCGTGCGGGTAGACGATGACGTTCTTCGACGGATCGATCATGTAGAGGATCGTGCGCGTGGCCGGCCTGCCGTCCTTGTCCGTCACCGTCAGGATGACCGTCTTCGGGCCCGTCGAGTCAAACTGGAACTTGTGGGAGCCGCTCACCGCGCGGATGCTGCCGCCGGCGATGTCGATGTTGTTGGAGATGACCGTCGTCACGCCCTCGACCGTGATCGCGACCGTCGCGGGCGGCGCGAAGTCGCCCGCGATGTCGCGCACCGCCCAGTTGACGATGTTGTCGACGCCGATCGACGTCTTGTTCGTCATGACCTCGCTCGCCTCCGACGGCGTCACGATGACGGGGTCGACGCCCTGCGGATACATCGTGAAGGGCACGAGGTTGGTGTAGAGCTCCCGGTACGTCTTGCCCGCGTACGGCGATTCGGTGTCGGTCAGCACGTACGGGGTGATCGTCACGCCGTTGATCTCCGAGTTGCCCGTGCCGTCGATCGCGGTGAAGTAGATGTTCTGCGCCGGGTTGCGGTAGCCCGCGTTGAAGGTGACCACGTACACGTCCGCGAAGACGCCGGGCGTGATCTCGCGGTTCTCGACCGGCAGGTTCAGCGTCGGCAGCGCGAAGGTGTCGCTCGCGACCGCGTGATCGACCTTGAGACCGATCTCCAGCGCGTCGTTGGGCGTCGCGGTGAGCCTCACGGAGAGGGGCGCGTTGATTGCGCCGGTCTCGTCCTCGGGATAGACCGCCGAGGCGTCCATGCGGCCCGAGGTGATCTCCACGCCGGGCGTCGCGTTGACGATGACGTAGAACGTGAACTTGTCGCCGTAGGCGTCCATGTCCTTGTCCTTCAGCGCGACCGTCACCTTGTTGGTGCCCGCCGACTGGAAGGTGAAGTTCGTCACCGTCGAGTAGACGCCGTCGGTCAGCGCGTTCGGGTTGCCGGGGACCGTGCGCACCTGCGGCAGCGACGTGCCGTCGTAGAAGGTGTACTGCACGAGGAATTCCTTGCCGTCCGCCGCGGTGAGGTCCGTCGCCGACGGCTCGGTCACCACCGTCGCGAATTTGCACTCGATGCCCTGCGACGTCTGGACGTCCTCGACGATGTCGCCGTCGATCGACGTGCCGTCGACGCCGTTGATCTGCACGAGCGCGACCTTCGGAATCTCGTTGACGACGTAGATCATCAGCGAGCCGTCCGCGTAGCCGTCGTACGTCTTGTAGCCGTAGTCGGGATAAGTCGCATAGTCCGGCGCGCCGAGCGTCTTGTCCTCGCTCAGGAAGATGTTGAACGTCATCAGATCGCCGATCGTCGAGCCGTCCTTGAACTTCAGCGTCGCGTAGAGCCGGGAGGCCGACTCGCCGTTCAGGATCTCGACGCCCGTCCGGCCGCTGTCCGCGAGCGCGGTGCAGACGTCCACGTTGTTCGACGTCGCCTCGTCCGCCGGCACGAGGAACGCGTAGAGGTTGCCGTCCGCCGAGTTGGCGTCGCTCAGGAAGAACTTGACCTGGAGCGTCGCGCCCTCGCTCGCCGTCTCGTCATCGTTGAGGCCGCTCGTCACCTGCGCCGTCACCTGCGGCGACTGGGTGACCTCGACCGTGAACGTCACGTAGTCCGCCGTCGCCGTCTTCGTTCCGTCCGGCGCCTGGAGGTACATCGTCACCGTGGCCGTGCCCGCCTTCGCGAGCCGGAGGCCGAGCACGCTCGCCGTGTCCTTCGCCGTGCCGTCCAGCGCGTTCGTGAACGTCGCCTGCTGGAACTTCGCGTCGCCGCCGCCCGCCGCGTACGTGCGCTTGTAGAAGACCGTGTAGCCCTCGGTCGTGCCCTTGAGGCGGTTCGCGTACGTATCGTCGATGCGGAAATCCTCGAGGAGGAACGATTCGCCCGTGAGCGCGCCCTCGAACACAGCCCCGTTCGCCGGGTTCGCGATCTTCGGCGTCGTCGGGCTGATCGACAGCGTCGCCTGCGCGCCCGCCGCGTAGTGGTCGCCCGCGCCGTCGATCGACGCGACCGACAGGATGATGCCGTCCTTCGTCTGCGAGCTGCCGCCCAGCACGTGGAGATACAGCGTCGCCATCGTGCTGCCCGCCGGAATCGTCACCTGGGCGGCCGGCTGGCTCCAGCTCGCCGTGCCGTCCGTCGTCGAGAGCGAAATGTAGTCGTTGGCGGCCAGGTCCACGTCCGTCGCGTCGGTGTACTTCGCGCCGAGCGTCACCGTGACGTCGGCGGTGTACGCCTCGCTCAGCTCGACCATCACCGTCGCCTTCGTCGTCTGGTAGTCCGCGTCCGCGCCGAGCGCGAGCGTCGTCGTGCTCGTCTCGCCGTTGAAGTAGAGCTTCGCGGCCGGCGGGTTCGGCACGTCCACGCGGACCGTGCGCGTGACGAAGTTCGGGATCACCGAGCCCGAGTTGTAGTAGATGTTGGTCGGCGTGTCCGCCATGAAGAGCGTCGTCGTCGCGCCCACCGCGCCCAGCGCCTTGAGGTAGAAGCTCTTGCTGTCGCTGTTCGCCGCGACCTGGATCTTGAGGCCCTTCGTCTTGAGCGGCTGGCCGTCCTCGTCCGTGCCGTCGATCGCGTACTCGGTGCCGATGCTCGCGCTGTTGCCGTCGACGACCACCACGTCCGGATCCTTCGTCCACACGTAGACGAACGCCGAGGACGTGTTCTCCGGGCTGTTCACCTTCAGCATCGGCAGCGCCGTGTTGACGCACGTCGTGTCGTTCGAGTTGATCGAACGCCAGACCGTGTCGCTGTACGCGTTGGCGTCGAAGTCGACCTCCTTCACGTAGAAGCCCGCGCCCGCGAGCGAGTAGTCGTTCGACCAGTCGCCGCCCTCGGGACGCGAGGCATGCACCTCGTTCGAATCGTTCAGGATCAGCACGGCCTCGTCCTGGGTCGTGTCGCCGTTCGGATAGATGCCCCAGAGATGGTCGTTGGCCAGGCGGTAGACGATGCTCCCCTCGGTGAGGCCCGAGACGTCCGCGCGGCCCGCCGTGGTCGCGAGCACGACCGGCAGCGCCAGATCGCCCGCACGCGGCGTGAAGCTGAAGACGAAATCGGTCGTCAGGCCGTTGGGAACGGTCGTGCCGGTGTACGCCGCCTCGCGCAGCTCGCCCGAGATGTAGACGTACATCTTCAGCGGGTCGGTCGCGCCCGTCACCTTCGGCACCATCACCCACGGCTGCGACGCCGAATACCCGATGCGGTTGACGAGACGCAGCTTGAAGTAGTGCGGGGTGCAGTCGATCGGATCCGCGACCGAGCTGACCGGCACGGCGAGCGTCTGGCCCGTCGCGTCGCACGGCAGAATCTCGATCAGGTCGCCGGCGGCGCGTGCCGCCGTCCCCGCCGCCAGGGCGAAGGTCAGGACGAGTGCTTTCATCAGTTTCATCTTCATGGGCTTATTCTCCCTTCTGCTTCTCATTGTTTAAATCCTTCAGCACGCGCTCGCGCACCGTCGCGGCCGCGCGTTTGCGGCTTGCGCCGAATTCCTCCAGGAGCGCGTCGCGGCGCGCCGCCAGCTCCTTCGCCTTGTCCCCCGTCAGCTCGGGGTCCTCGGCCTTCAGCGCCTCCAGCGCCTGGCGCACCGCCTCCAGATCGCCCTGGATGCGCTTCTGCTCGCCCCGCTCGACCTCCAGCTTCTGGACATACACGGGATCCTGCATCCGGGTCGTTTCCGGCTCGGGCTCCTTCTCCGCTTTCGGACATCCCGTCAGGAGGACGGTGGCGGCGGCAAGCACCGCAAATCTGTCAATCGGCATTTTCATAGTAGTTCGTCGGGTTGAGTGTTTCAGTTCCAATCAGGCTGCCGCGCTGGCGCAGCGCCCACTTGAAGAAGACGGGCGCGTAGCCGTACTGGTCGACCCAGGCCTTCCAGCCGTAGGTCCAGCCCGGCGAGGACCGCGAATAGGGATCCTTCACCTCGATCTGCGTCTCGAAGTTCGCGTCGAAGCTCGTCGGGACGAAGACGAACCACCTCAGCGGCAGCCAGTCGTCGTCGCGCGCGAAGTCCCGGCGGCCGTTCGCGAGGAAGCCCGTCACCTGGAACGTCGCGCTCGTCCAGTTGCCCGTGTAGTCCCAGCTCGTCGACCCCGGCTCCAGGCCGCGCAGCACGTACGGCGCCACCGCCGTGCTGTCGTTGCGGTTGGTGATCATCATCTTCACGCCGAAGCGCACGTTCGTCATCGCGAAGTTGTCCGCGCCGTAGTCCACCTCGTCGCCGTTCTGGTCGACGCCCTTGACGACCGTCGTCGGCGGCGCGCTCATGCCGCCCTTGAGCGCGCGCGCGTTCTTCGTCGGATCGGCCGTCCACGCGAGCGTCGGGTCGATGTCGAGCCAGTACATCTCCGTCAGCGACAGCGTGCCGGCGGCGTTCGGGTTGTTGAGCGGCAGGAAGTCCGCCAGGAGCGGCTCCGTCGCGTCCGGATCCGCCCACGCGTTGCCCCGCGCGTCGCGACCCGTCAGCAGCCAGTCCATCACCGCCGGCGTGTACGCGTTCTCCGGCCCGAGGCCGAAGCCGGTCCGGAGGCGGTCCGCCACCTTCGCCGTGCCGACGACCGTGAAGTTGTTCGAGATGTCCGCGCCCACCGGCACCACGTAGACGAGCTTGCCCTTGTCGTCGCCCTCCTCGGTCACGCGCGTGCCCGCCGGCAGGCCCGCGAGCGCCGCGCCGTTCGTCGTCACGCTGCCGAGCTCGTACCACCGGTCGACCGTGTAGGTGATGTTCGTCGTGTCGCCGCGCCGGATGTAGAGGATCTGCGTCAGGTTCGACCGGTCCGCCTCGCCCACCGTCTGGACGATGTGGCCGAGCGCCGTGTCGACCGACGCGTAGACGATCAGCGTCTCGCCGTTCGGCGTCGGCGGCGTGCCCGGGAGGACCTGGCCCGCGTTGAGGCGGCCCGGCGTCGGCGTGCCGTCCGTCGACCAGTGGTCCTCCGCCTCGCCGAACGCGTCAAGGACGCCGAGCGACTTCGCCGCGCCGCCGTTGTCCTGGCCCGCCCAGATGAAGGCGACGCCCGACTTGCTCAGGCTCGCCACGATGCCCGTCGGCGAATCCGTGGCCGCGTAGTTCTCGTACTGGCCCCAGTAGTTCGTGCCGACGCACGCGACCGCGTGCTCCACGATGCCGTTCGGACGCACGAGCGCGATGCCGAACGCCCCTTCGTGCGCGAGCGAGCCGTCCGCCGCGAACGCGTTGGCCGTGCGCATCCCCGTCGCGTCGAAGCGGCTCCACGACCCGTCCACGATGCCGCCCTGGCCGTCGGCGGGATAGTTCGCCTCCAGCGTCGCCTTCGAGAACGGGTTCGCGAGGCTGAAGAACGCCATGCCGCCCTCCAGACCCTGCGATTTCGACCGCGGCAGCGAGGCGGACGAGCCGAAGTTGCCCACGCGGTTGGTGACGATCGTCACGCCGCCGTCCTCCGCGCAGAGGAAGTAGAGCTTCCAGCCGCTCATGTCCGCGTCCGCGGGCGCGGCCACCTCGACGAACTGCTCGGCCGTCTCGGTGTTGCTGTAGCTCTTGCCGTATTCGCCGAAGATGTTGATCTCGTTGATCCACGCCCAGCCCGGCGCGACCGAGTCGAGGATGGTGAACGCCGCGAAGTTGCCCGGCCCCGCCGTGTTGTAGTCCACGGGCGCGAACCAGTCCGGCCGGCGCCAGCTCGCCTGCGGCAGGAATGCGTGGCTCACCTCCGTCGCGCCGGTCTGGAGGTAGCGGACCTCCAGCATGTACTGCACCACCTGGCCCGCCGTCGCCGACTGCTCCACCACGCTGGAGCCGTCCTCGAACGCGTAGCTGGAGCGGTAGACGAGGTTCGTGCCCTCGGCCGGCGCGAGCCGCGCGACGTGCGCGCCCGCGTTCGTCGACCAGTTCGCGTAGCCCCACGGCTCCGTGCCCTTGAACCAGTGCAGATAGACTTCCGGCTCCATCGCGTCGAAGTCGATCTCGTCGGGGAGCTGCTCCTTGAAGATTTCGCACTGCACGCCCCAGCCTTCCTTCCAGAGCGGCTGGACGACCTTCGCGGCGTTCGGGTTGGCGTCGTCGATCACGAGGACCGGGTTGAAGTCGTTGATGTTCGCCCAGACCGTCCCCGTCTGCGTGTCCGTGCGCGACGCGAAGCAGCCGACGTTCCGGAAGCCCACGCGCGCGCGGATCGCCTCGCTCACCACGATCTCGTCGAGGAGGATGCGCACGGCCGCCGTGTCGGCGAGCTCGTAATGCGCGTTCTCCGGCTGGACGAGCTTGCCGCCGTCCATGTACGCCGTCTCGTTGAGGCCGGAAACGCCCGTCACCGCCAGGCGGAACGCGCGGTAGTTCTCGTCCTTCTGCGCCGTCTTGTAGCTGTAGCTCGTGTAGAGCGTGTTGCTGACGACGAACGGCTCGCCCAGCTTGCGCCAGCTCGCGTTGTCCTCCAGCGCCCCGTCCGTCGCGCCGTAGAGCTGGACGCTCGCCCACTGGTTCGTCGCGTTCCGCGCGTTCGCGCCCGCGCCGTACATGCGCGCGCGGAAGCTGATCTCGCCGACGACGTTCGCCGTGAAGGTCGGCGTCTGGACGAACGGCTGGTTCACGCGGTACGCCGCCTCGTCGCTCGCGACGGTGTTGCGGTCCCGCGCATCGTTCAGCGCCAGGCTCAGGCCGCGCTTCGCGTCGTTGAGGTACATCCGCTTCTCGGTGTCGCCGTCGTCGCCCACCGTGCGCAGGTTCCAGCCCCACCAGCAGCCCGCGTCCAGCACCGGCTCGTCGCGCGCCGTCACCTTCGTGATCGTGATCTCGCCGAAGTTCGCCGTGTTCTGCGTGTTCGCGACGGACGTGACGACGGTCGGATCCAGAATGAGGCGCAGCGCGCCCTGCACGCCGTGGAGGCCCGTGTACACGCTCTTGACGCCCGACGCCGGCTCGCCGACGTCCGCGCCGCGGAACGTGAAGTTCGTCACCGTGGTCCACAGGCCCGTGTCCCAGCGGTCGAGGCCCTTCTGCATCGTCGTCGAGACGTCGCTGTACGTGACGTTCGTCGCCACCTGCACGAGGAGCCGCGCGTTCGGCTGCGCGTCCTTGTACTCGAACGAGATCATGCCCAGGCCCAGGCCGCGCCCGTAGCTGCCGTCGTAGATCGGCGAGCGGATCGAGCAGATTTCACCCGCCGCCGTGCGCTTGGCCGACATCAGGATCGCCTCGTCCTTGATGATGCCCGAGGTGAAGACGAAGTTCGTGTGCGCGCGGTAGTCGCCGAGGCTCGTCCAGTTCGGGATCGTCGTGCCGTCGCTCTCGTCCTGGTAGTCGTCGCCGGCGAACTGCGTCACGTCGAAGGAGTCGATCACGACCGACGCGTCGCTGTCCTCGGACGTCGTCATCCGCAGCGCCACCGTCTCGGGCGTGTAGAGGTCGATCGTGTAGTTCGCCGTCAGGCCCACCTTGCCGAAGTTCGTCACGGCGACGCGCGCCGCCTCCGTCCAGACGGCGTCCGTCTTCCCCGCCGGCGCGGTGGAGAGGATAAGCGTCTGCGTCTCGTTCGCCACGGCCCGGAGGCCGTACTGGTTGGCGTCGGTCGCGCTCTTGAACGTCTGCATCCGGCCCGTGCCCCACAGATTGTCCACGTCCTCCGCGCTGTCCGTCAGCTGATCACTGCTACCCGTGACAGCGCCCGCGAAGACGATGCGGTTGTAGCCGCTCGTGGTGCTGTCCTTCGCGTAGAACCGGTTGACGCCGATCGTCTCCGCGGCGTTCCACGCGATCGGCACCGTGCCCGCGTAGCGGACCGGCTTGAGGAAGACGCCCGGGCAGTTGGCCGAAAGGACGCCGTACGTGCCGCTCGTCAGCCGCTTTGCGTTCGTATCGCGGAAGATGAACTTGGTGTAGCACTCCGAGGCCGTCGTGCCCGAGGGAATATCCGCGCCCGGCAGGATGCCGTTGCGGGTGTTCTGCGCGTTCTGGCCCGAGTACGAGTGGTAGACGCCCGCGATGATGCACGTCGCGCCGCTCACCTCGTTCGAGACCGAAATGTACATCGGCAGATAGTAGCCCGTGGCGCCCTTCGTATCCGGGAACGGAATCGACGTCGTGTTCGCCACGCCGTTTGTGTAGCAGCCCAGGCGCTCGGCCTTGTAGGCGCTGCCCGACTTGCGCCAGCGGTAGAGCGAGAAGATGTGGCTGTTGCGGTTGATGCCGGCGTCGGTGCCCTTGTACTGCTCGACGCGGAACTCGTAGCAGCCGACGCCCGGGCGGTAGTACGCCGCGAGCGACAGCGACGCGTTGCCGCGGTAGTCGCGGTGGCTGTTCGTGTCGAACGCGCCGCGCGCGATGAACGTGTAGTTCGTCAGCGCCGCCTTGCCGTCGATGTCGCAGTAGCTGAAGTCGGAGAAATCGATCGACTGGCCGAGGCGCGCGTTGAAGCTGATGCGCTCGACGCCGCGCGGCGCGCTGCTCGCGTCGGTGAGCGAGATGAAGCCGTCGCCCGCGCCGTCCATCAGCAGCGCGATTCCGCCCTCCGTCGTCGTGTCGTCGCGGTAGTTCTTGGCGACCCACGTGCCGGGCCCGACGTCCCACAGCCCCGTCTTCTCGCTCTTGAACGACGCATACGCCGTGCGGCCGCCCGCGTAGCTGCCGAAGCCCAGCCAGGAGCTGCTCGGCACCGTCCAGTTGACGTTCGTCATCGCCATGTCCTGCCAGCCGGCGAAATCCTCGATGTCCGTGCGCTTCTGCGCCGACGTGCCGCTCATCTTGGCCGACGTGTAGTCGTTCGTCGTGCCCACGAAGACCGTGCCCGCCGCATCGCTCCAGCCGTTGAAGTTCTGGTAGTCGGCATGGACGACGGCGATCGACTTCGTCTGGTCGTCGAACTGGAACATCAGATAGCCCGTCGCCTTGTCGACCGCCAGCTTCGTCCACACAGGGTTGTCCGTGTCGTCCGGGTCGCATTCACGGAGCGTGCTGGAGACGGGCACCGCATTCGTCGCGTTCTCCACGTAGTACGTCGCGTTCGTCGTCACCCATTCGCTCGCCCACGTCTCCTGCGCGTTCTTCGCCGCCAGGCGGAAGGCGAGCGCGTCGGCATGGTCCGTCGGCGTCGCGTAATACCCGCGCCAGACGTGGCTGCCCGTCACCGCCATCGCGTACTCGTTCGTGACCGTCACCGTCTCGCCGTCCGCGTCGTAGAGGCCGATCTGGAGCGTCACGTCCTCGTATTCGCTCGCGCCGTCCCGCAGGCGCACAAACCAGTCCGTACCGCCCGATTCGAGCGCCGACGCCGACGCCAGACGGTTCGTGACGAACATCACCGCCTCCGAATAGCCGCCGACGCCCAGCTTCCGGCCCGTGTAGTCCACGTAGTCGTAGTACGGCGCGTTCAGGATCGCCGAATACCAGAATTCCACGTCGCCCGGGAGCCCCGCCGGCAGTTCCAGCGGCGTCGTCGCGCGGAAATCGCCCGTCGGATCGAGCGAGACCGTCCGCCAGTCGTCCGCGCCGGGGTCAAACCGCTGGTCGAGGTAGCGCCAGCGGTAGTGCATCGTCGCCGACACGACGAGCTGATCGGCGCCGAGCGCCGCGTCCGGGTCGGTGAGCGCCGCGATCTGCGTGCCGCTCACCGTCGTGCCCGCGCGGCCCTTCACCGCCACGCCCGCGCCCGGGAACGGCACGTCGAACGCGCCCGCCCAGCCGAGCGTCTGCGCGCCCGTGCGCGTCGCGTCGAAGTTCCCCGCGAAGTACGGCGACAGATCCACGCGCGCGGCCGGATACGACACGACCACGTTGTCGAGGAGCACGAAGCCGCCCTCGTCGATACCGAACTTAGCCTCGGGCACCGCCGTCGTGCGGATAATGCGGAAGCGGACCGGCCCGTCGTAGTTGATCTTCGCGCAGACGCGGTAGAAGTTGTCCAGCGTACCGCCGTGCGTCATCGCGAGCGCGAGCGTGTTCGTGGCGTCAAGGGCGTGGAACGCATCGTCGCCGTACGTCGCCGAATCGCGCACGAGCGGCGTCAGCTCCACCGTCTGCCAGTTCGCGTAGGCGAAGTGGTTCGTCACGGTGTCCCAGCCGGTCGTGACCGGGTTGCCCTCCGCGTCTTCCTCGGTGATCGGCGTCGAAACGATCGCCTGGACCTTGTCGTCCGTCGGCAGTTCGTTGTACGGCGTGCCGTAGCCGTCGACGCAGTTCGTGGCGATCTGCACCTCGATGTTGTAGTACTCGCCCGCGCCTTCCGTCCAGCCGTTGACGGCGTCGAAGTAGATGGTGCCGATGCCGTTCGTGTAGCAGGGCGAGTAGACGGCCGCCCCTTCCACGTTGCGCATGACGAGATGCGCCGATTCCGCCGGCGCGCCCGTTTCCCCGTCCGGGCTCGAAATCGCCTTCGCCGTCGGCGAATACGGCAGGAAGTTCTTTGTCAGCAACATGTTCAGATTGTCGGCGGCGTATGTGCTGCCGATACGGATATCCTCCAGCCGCCAGAGCCGCGTCGCGCCGCAGAGCGCCGCCACGCCGTCCGTCGTCTGAAGCGTGTGGACCGTTCCCTCCATCAACCGCAGCGTTTTTTCCACGTCCGCTTCATGCGTCCAGTACGTGGTATAGGCCGTTTCCGTCGTATTCGTCTGCCAGTAGCTCTGATCCGCCACCGCCGGATCGAACCCGTCATCGTCGTTCACCGTCAGAACGCGGCCCGACTGCGTCAGCGTGCCGCTGTCGCCGACCAGGTTCCGGTACGGGCTGATCGCCAGCACCGTCAGCGGGAATTCGTAGGCCTCGAGCGCGTCCCAGCGCCGCGTGCCCGCCGCGCCCGCCGGCACCCACACCTTGACCTTGTAGGAGCCCGCCGGGGCCTGCGTGATATCGTCGATCACCGTGTCGCCCAGCGTGCACCAGGCGCTCGTCGGTTCGCCGTAGAGCGCCGTGCCGCTGCTCAGGAAGCCCGTCGGATCCTCGCCGACGTTGATGACGCTGACGCCGAAAGCCGGCACCGTCAGCCACGCATTCTTCAGCGTCACATCGGGCGTCACCACGACCGTCCCGTACGTGAGCCCCGTCGCCTCTTCGCCTGTCAGATTCGCCTGCTGGTACTCGGCCAGCGCCCAGTCGCGGCTGGAGGCGGCCGGCCGCAGACGGAATTCATCGTAGCCGCCCCAGAGCGACAGCTGGCTGCCCGTCCCCGCGCCGCCGCCGAACGCCAGCGCGTATGCGTTGTCCGACGCCACCGCCTGACCTGTATACGTGTTGTAATAGGAGTCGTTGAAGATGACGGTGCGGTTCGCGCCGTTGAAGACGATGTTCACGTAGAAGTAGCCGACCGCCGCGAGGCTCGTCCCGGAGACCGTCGGGCCGCCGGCGCTGCTGCTGGAGCCCCAGATCGCCAGACTGCCCGTGCTGCTCGCGCCCCACAGACCGATCTGCCAGCCGTCGGCCCCCGCTGCCGTCTCCTTGCGCGAGACGATCAGGTTCGACCCGCTGATGCCATCCACCTTCACCCAGCCCGAGAACGTCAGCACTTCGTTCAACGCCAGCGCCTCCGAGCCTTCCGCCACGAGGCGGTTGCCGCCCGTGTAGCTGGCGGTCGAGTTGACGCGCCCGAGCCCGAAGACGCCGTTCGTCGACACCATCTGCGCCTGAATGCCCGCCCCGCCCGCATTCGTGCCCAGCGTCGGCACGGCGTCGTAGCCGTTCGCCGTGGCGTCGGCGCTGACCGCCGTCGCCGCGTCGCCGACAATCGTCTCGTCGAAGTGCCACACGCCCGCGTATTCGCTCCACACCTGCGTCGGATCGTTTTCGGGCATCTCGATCTCGCCGCCCTCCTCGTCGAGCGTGACGCCCCAGTTGATCGTCGCCACGTAGCTGTTCGCCTTGTATTCCGGCACCTTCACCCACCACGAGCTTTCCCCCTCCGGATCCCACGCGTTCAGCTCAAAGGGGAGGACGTTGCCCGCGGCATCGGTGAAGCGCACGTCGCGGCCGTCCGGCTGGCACTGGTCGTAGAAGCCGGGGATCGACGTCGCGTTCACGCGCACGAGCACAGGGAAGTCGGTAAGCGTCGATGTGCCCGTATAGCGCGTATCCGTGAGATCCGCATGGTAGGCCGCCCATGTCGTGTACTTGTCCGCGTCCCAGTCCCACAGCGTGAACGAGGCGACGGGCACGTTGTCGTTATTGTAGGTGAAGTTGGCCGAGTCGAACTGCGGCTTCACGTACCACGTGCCGACCGCCGTCGGCTTGTCAGCCGTCGCAGCCGACCAGTCGCTCTCTGAAGCCGAATACAGATAGGTGACTTCGCCGTCCTGCACCGTCGGCGTCGAAACGAGCACCGGCGCGGGCGCCGCCGCCGCTTCCGTCAGCTGCCACCCTTCCTGCGTGAACGAGGTGATGACGAGCGCGGGCGGCGTGATCGACCACGTCACCTCCACGGCGTCGGTCGAACCGTCGCTCCAGCAGAACCCCGCATTCGGCGTGGCCGTGAACGTGTAAGCGCCCACCGCGCTCGCCGCATAATCGCCCGTCAGCGTATACGCCTTTTCCGCGTACGTATCTTCCGCAAAGGCCGTAAACGTCGCGCCCGTATAGGCGAAGCTGCGCGCAATCGGTTTCTCAGGCATATAGCGGAAAATGCGGACATACACGACACCCGAGCCGCCCTTGCCGCCGGCGCCGCTCATACGGCCGCCGCCGCCGCCCGAACCTGTGCCGTCCGCGCCGGCCGTCGCCGCGATCGGCGTTGTAGTGGCACCGCCGCCGCCATCACCGCCGATGCCGCTGCCGCCCGCACCGCCTGTACCGGTACGCGCACCGCCGCCGCCGCCCGCCGCATAGTAGTGCGGCGTCCCGGTAATATCACTCAGCCGACCGTCACCGCCCGCGCCGCCTGTACCGGCCTTCGCGACATTGCCACCCGCGCCACCTGCGCCACCGCCGCCGGCACCCGCCTGATAAAAGGCCCCCGTGCTGTCGCCGCCCTTAAAGCCGTACCCGCCCCAGACAGATGTCGGCTGGGTGGCGGCACCGCCCGTCTTTGGACCTGCCGTCGCATTGTTGCTGTAGCGCGAACCACCACCGCCGGAACCACCGGGATTACCATTCGATCGAATACCGCCGCCGCCGCCGCCCCAGGCGCAGAAATTCGTCACGCTGCCACCGTCCGAGGTCATCAGCGAGGGTTGACCATTCGAACCGACATACCCCGGATTGGAGGTGCCCGCCGCACCGCCCGCGCCGCCCGCACCGACGGTAATCGCGTACGTGCCGCCCGCCAAGAGGACATGGTCGTTATCGATCAAGCCACCCGCGCCGCCGCCGCCCGCGCCGCCCTGAGCTGTCGTGGCATTGCCAGGTCCCGCGCCGCCGCCGCCGCCGCCGACCAGGAAGACGCGCGCAAGGGCGTATTTCGGCAGAACGAGCTGATCGACGCCATTTGTAAACGAATAGAGAACGGAGCCGTCGTCCAGCACATCCACCGTGCTGCCGGCCAGATCGTAGCTCACAAACACGATGCCGCTGCCGCCCGCGCCGCCGCCGAAACCGGTATCCTTGCTGTTGATGTAGCCGTACGCACCGCCGTTACCGCCCGCGCCCGTGCCGTCTTCGCCGGCCGCCGCCTGTTCGCGGTCGGTCGCATTGCCGCCCGTGCCGCCCCAGGCATAGACGCGGCTGAAGCCCGAAGCCGTGAGCGAAAGGCCGCGGCCGCCCGCGCCGCCCGCGCTCGCCGTGGCGTTGCCGCCCGCGCCGCCCGCGCCGCCGCCGCCGCCGCCGTAGTCCGTGTTGCTCGCGTTGCGGCCGCCCGCCGAACCGAAGGACAGCGCCGCGTCCGCCGGAACGCCCGCCGTCGCCTGGATCGTCGCGCCCGCCGTGCTGCCGCGGCTGGAACCGCCGCCCGAACCGCCGTCCCTGCCGACGCGGTGCGCCGTGCTCGAACCGCGCGTGCCGCCGCCGCCGCCGCCCTTGGCACGCGCCACGACGGTGCCGAGCGTCGCATCGGTCACGGTCGAATCGCCGCCGTTTTCGCCCAGATTGCGCACATTGCTCGCGGCACCGCCCGCGCCGCCCGCGCCGACGGCGATGGTATAGCTGTCGGTCGTCAGCTCAAAGGCATTCGTGACGATGCCGCCCGCGCCGCCACCGCCGCCCGCCGTGCTGCCGCCGCCGCCGCCGCCGCCGATCGCGACGACGCGGCCCGAGCCGTCCACGGTCGTCGCCAGCGTCTTGAACTGGAGCGTGCCTGCGGCCGCCGCGTTCGTCCAGCAGTGGATGATCGTCTTGGAGCCGTCGTCATTCAGAATCCGGCGGATCCACGCGCAGTTTTCCGTCGTCGCGCCGCCGAGCGCCGCCGCTTCCGCGTCCGTGAGAAGCGCGACGGGCGTCAAGGGACCGTTCGTGAACGCATAGCGGATGACGATGATGCCGCTGCCGCCGCCGCCGCCTTTGGTGTTGCCGTTGTCGCCGCCGCCGCCGCCGCCGCCGCCGCCGAGGCCGTCGGTGCCGCGCTTGCCCTCGGTACCGTCGACGGCTTCGCGCGAGCCGTCGCCGCCGCCGCCCAGGCCGCCGTAGCCGATGCCGGCCGCCGCGTTCTGCACGCCGCCGCCGCCGCCGCCGCCGTAATAGACTTCCGTGCCGGTGATGTCGCAGGCGATGCCGTCGCCGCCGTTGCCGCCTTCCGTGCCGCTGGCGGGCGAACCGACCGCGCCCGCGCCGCCGCCGCCGCCGCCGCGATAGCCGCTGCCGAGGCCGCCGGCGTGGCCGTAGCCGGGCGAAACGACGTTGAGCGGCTGCTGCGCGGCGCCGATGTTGCCGCCCTGCGACGAACCGCCGCCCGAGCCGCCGGCCGCCGCGTTGCGGTAGGAGCCGCTGCCCTGGTTGCAGTTTGAACCGCCGCCGCCGCCGAGCGCCTGATAGATGAGCTCCGTGCCGCGTTCAATCGTCGAGTTGCCGCCGTTCGCGCCGCGCAGGGCGTGCGCCGTCTGCGCCGCGCCCGCGCCGACGGTCACGGTGTAGGTGCCGCTGGCGAGCGTCATGTTGTTGGAGATGACGACACCGCCGCCGCCGCCGCCGCCGCCGCAGTCGCCGCCGCCGCCGCCGCCGCCGCCGACGAGGAGGAGACTCACGGAGCCGGGAACGATGGTATGGGCGCTGTCAATGGTCAGGGTGGCGGACGCCGAAGTGTTGGTGAAGATGTGAACGAGGTACTGCCGGCCGTTTTCGTAGATCAGCCTGGCGGCGTCGCCGCCGGCCACACCGGCGTACTGACCGACGGAGGAGACATCGATTTCGTCGATGAGAGGAGCGGCGAAAACAGCAAATGACAGAACTGTCGCTACGGCTGTAGCGAACCCTTGCGCGCATTTTCGCACCCGCGCGCGCATTCGGCTGTCGCACCTCTCAATCATGCGCCACCTTGTCTTTCATTCGTTTGATGTCATTGAAACACCAATATTTACTATACTTTTTTGCATGACGGATAGCAAGTTGCCGATGGCTTATTGACAAGCTATCAGCTACCCTGTTAACAGTCTTTGAACACTTTATCACAACTGGTCTGAAAAGGCAACGGGAAATTTAGATTTGCGCAGAAGAGATGCTAGAACGGGGCAGCTGGCTAGACTAGCTAGAACGTGGCGGCAAGCTAAAGAAGCTAGAACGGGGCGGCAAGTGTGCCGCCCCTAATCTAGAACGCCCGCACGAAGTGCGGGCTAATCTAGAACGCTCGCGCGTTGCGCGAGCTAATCTAGACTTTCTAGACAAGCGCGGCCGTGCCGCGCGCTCTAGGTTAGCCCGCGCAGCGGGCGTTCTAGATTAGGAACGGGGCCACCGCCCCGTTCCGTTCTAGATTAGCTCGCACCCCGTGCGAGCGTTCTAGATTAGCCCGCGAAGCGGGCGTTCTAGCCTACCTACCCTGCTGCGCTTTCAGCGCGTTGATCTCGCCGCGCAGCCGGTTGATTGCCAAATTCAGCAGCATGATCTCCCTGTCCCTTTGCGCCAGCAGCATACGCAGCTTCGGCGCTTCGCGCGCGTCATCCCGCTGCTCCAGCCGCCGCTCCTGGCGCGCGTCACGCATCTGCTCGCGCGCGCTGCCCAGCTCGACAAATTCCGACTGCATTTTGCGGATATGCGACACCATCATTCGGTCGATCATGTGGCAGAGCGTATTGGCGCAATTCGCCAGCGTTTCATCATCGCATCTGCCGAAGAGCGGTTCATAGTCCTTCAGCGCATTGTGCGCACGGCAGAACGCGAGCATTTTGGCATAGCGCGGATGGCGCGCCGTCCAGCACATCAGCTTGTGCGTGCGCCTTGAGATAATCGAGATAATCTTCCTTCAGCTCCTTGATGCTGCCGCGCGCGACATTCAGGAGATTAATGGCGATTTCACTGGACGTGACGCCATCGGCATAACCTTCGACGATATTCTGCTTTCCGGAGCGCGCGGCCTGGACCATTTGATCGACCGTCCGGTCGCCATGCGCGGGCAGAAAGCGGCGGCAGAAAGCGACGGTCAGCTGATAGAGGGCATCGGCTTTTTGATAGAAGTATAATTTGCGCCAATCCGTCTGATTCCACGATATTTTTCTTGCTTTCATGGTTTGATTATATCACAGGGAAAGAGCGGTTGTCTAGCCGGAATTTTCGAAATCTTACGCGCGCGGCGAGAGAGGGGCGGCTGGCTAGAGAAGCTAGAACGGGGCGACTGGCTAGACTAGCTAGAGAAGCTAGAACGGGGCGGCTGGCTAGACTGGCTAGAACGGGGCGGCAAGTGTGCCGCCCCTAATCTAGAACGCCCGCACGGAGTGCGGGCTAATCTAGAACGCTCGCGCGTTGCGCGAGCTAATCTAGACTTTCTAGACAAGCGCGGCCGTGCCGCGCGATCTAGGTTAGCCCGCGCAGCGGGCGTTCTAGATTAGGAACGGGGCCACCGCCCCGTTTCGTTCTAGACTATCTAGCCTTTCCACAAAAAACGCAGAGCGCGGCATTTCTGCCGCGCTCCTCGTTTCTGCGCTTTTCGCGCACTGACTTACTCAGCGAATTCCGTCGTGCCCACGCTCACCTTGAAGAAGCCCGCCGCTTTCGTCAGGCCCTTGACCTCGATCTTCGCGCCCGTGCTGACGTCCGTCGCGGTCGTCGCGATCGGCAGCGCGCTGCCGCTCTCGACCTTGTAGTAGAAGCCGGCCGGAAGCGCCACACTTGTCGCGCCCGCGTCAACGGCCGCCAGCGCCTCCTCAACCGCAACTTTGACATCCGCTTTCAGCGCGGTCTCGTTCAGCGCGGCGGTCACTTCCCACTTATGTGTGTCCGCATTGTAGGTCGCAGTCTTGGTGAAGTACGCATTGTACGCGGCCTTCGCCTCATTGCTCAGACTGTCGGCATTCGGCGCGACCACGGTCACCATCGCCTCAACAGCGGCCTTGGTGTAAGTGGTGCCATCCTCGTCCGCAACATAGCCCGTGCCATTTGCATTGATTTCGGTTGTATCTTCCGGCTCATCGCCGCCTTCGTTTTCAGTGATGGTGATGACCAACGCAGCCGTATCGCCGTCACCATACTTTGAACCGTCAATGGTGATCGTATAGACGGAAGAACCTTCTTCGTCACCCTCGCCATCCGTCTTGACAATGTTCGCCTGATCAACCTGGACGCCGTTAATCGTCGCCGTCACCGTGACATCCCAAGCACTCACCATGCGAACGACGAACTTTGCATCGTCACCAACCGCAACAGTCGCAGTGGCAGCATAGGTTCCCGTTTTATCCTCGCCTTCAAGCGCCCATGCATCAACAATATCATTCTCGTTGCCCGCCAAACGCACCTGTTCCAGCGTCACACTTGCAGTAAACTCGTCAACCTCCACCGGCGGGAACGGATCGGTCGTCGTCCAGACCACATTGTCAAGCGCGCCCGTGCCCTGGAAGCCCGCTTCGGCAATCACATACTTGTTAACACCCGTCTGAACGAGGCTATAGAAATCGGTCGTCTTATCCGTCGCCTTGACCGGTTCCCCATCAATGTAGACATTGAAATAGGTGAGCTTGTTGTCGTCAACCGCAGCCTTGACCGTCAGGCGATACCAGGTATCAGCCGCATAATCACCGTCAACGGCGTCAACGGTGAAATTGGTCGGATCATACTCTCCCGTGAGCGCATTGTAAAGACCCGCCGTCACAACGAGGTTGGTCTTCGTGTCGTCGCCCTTCAGCCACACGAGGAGCTTATCGCCGTCCGAGGCCTCGACATCCGTCTCGCTCGCCGTGAACTTGACATTGGCATCGAAGAACACCGCCCCTTGATTGAGGTCGACGCTGCCCGCCTCCGCGCCCGCCTTGCGGTACATCACATCGTTGCCCGTATCGACCGACAGGAAGTAGTCGCCTGCGGTTTCAAAATCGTCCGGCAGATTCGTCGGCTTAACAACATCCTCACCGTATGTCTTCAGCACGGTCTGGGAGAAGTCACCCGTTCCTGTCCAGTACTGCGTACCAGAATCGGGGCTGCCCGAATCACTCGTGTTGACCGCGAAATCATTATTATTTTTGACGTAGTCTTCGAACCCAGTCGAGTTCAGAACTTCGGCCTGCGCCAGAGCGGCGAAACCGAGTGCTGCGACTGTCGTCATCATCAGCTTTTTCATGGTTTTTTCTCCTTTGTTTGTTGTGTTTTGAAATCTGCCTTTTCCAATGTTCGCCATCATTCTACCAAATATTCTTCTCCCCCGCAAGGGGGAATTTAAAAAATTTTCACCCGCATGGGGGAAAAGCGAAGGAGCGGACGAGCTGCTTCACGTCCTGCGCGCGGTCGCGCGCACAGACGAGCGTCGCGTGCGGCGTGTGCACCACGACGACATTCTCCAGCCCGACCACCGCCGTCACGTGCGCGTCGTCCGACACGATGATGTTGTTCCCCGCGTCGTACACCGCCGTCTTCCCCAGCCGCACGTTCCCGCGCGCGTCCGCCGGAAAGTGCGCGGCAATCGCGTTCCAGCCGCCCACGTCGTCCCACGTGAACGCACAGCGCGCGACCAGGATGTTCGTCGCCTTCTCCATCACCGCGTAGTCCACGCTCGTCGCGCGGATCGCGGGATAGCGCGCCGCCATCACCGCCTCCACGTCCGGCGCGGCGGCGACGGCCTCGATCAGCCCGCTGAACTCCGGCGCGTGCGCGGCAAACGCCGCCGCCATCGTCGACGCCTTCCAGATGAACATCCCCGCGTTCCAGCTGTAGCGGCCCGTCGCGAGATACGCCCGGGCCGTCTCCAGATCGGGCTTCTCCACAAACCGCTCCACCTTCGCAAATTCGCTCGCCGTGCCGAAATCAACCTTCTCCGCGCGCGCGATGTAGCCGAAACCCGTCGCGGGATGGTCCGGCTCGACGCCGAGCGTGACGATCGCGTCGCTTCGGGCCGCGACCGCGAGCGCATCGCCCAGGACGCGGCGGAACGCCTCCTCCGGCGTCATCAGCTGATCGGCCGTCAGGATCGCGCCCACGGCGTCCGCGCCGCCGCGCGCGCGCACCATCCCGACCGCGACCGCCACGGCCGCCGCCGTATCGCGCCGGCACGGCTCGCCGACGATGTTGGCCGGCGGCACCATCGGCAGCGCCGCGCGCGTCTGGGCGACGAACCGCGCGGCGGTGATGACGAGGATGCGTTCCGGCGGGATCAGGCCCGCGAGCCGGTCCGCCGCGTGGCGGATCAGCGGCTTGCCGCCGAAAAGCTCGACGAACTGCTTGGGCCGTTCCGGCGTCGACAGCGGCCACAGCCGCTCGCCGCCGCCGCCCGCCAGAATCACCGCGTAGGAGTCGCCGCGCGCCATCGTCTTACGCATTCTTGAGCTTCAGTTCCTTCTCCGCGAGCGCGAGGTCGGCCTCGACCATCATCTTGACGAGCTCGGGGAACTTGACCTTCGGCTCCCAGCCGAGCTCGGTGCGCGCCTTCGTCGCGTCGCCGAGGAGCTGGTCCACTTCCGTCGGGCGGATGTAGCGCGCGTCGTACGCGACGTACTTCTCCCAGTCGAGATCGACCATCCCGAACGCGAGCTTGAGGAACTCCTTGACGGAATGCATCTCGCCCGTCGCGAGCACGAAGTCCTCGGGACGCTCGTGCTGGAGGATGCGCCACATGCCCTCCACGTAGTCGCCCGCGAAGCCCCAGTCGCGCAGCGAATTGATGTTGCCCATGTAGAGCTTGTCCTGCAGCCCCATCTTGATGCGGCCGACGGCGCGCGTGATCTTGCGCGTCACGAACGTCTCGCCGCGGCGGGGCGACTCGTGGTTGAAGAGGATGCCGTTCGACGCGAAGACGCTGTACGCCTCGCGGTAGTTGCGCACGGCCCAGTACGCGTAGAGCTTGGCGACGGCGTAGGGGCTGCGCGGATAGAACGGCGTCGTCTCCTTCTGCGGCACTTCCTGCACGAGACCGAAGAGCTCCGAGGTCGACGCCTGGTAGAAGCGCGTCTTGCCGGCGCGGCCCGTCAGGTGGATCGCCTCCAGGAGCCGCATCGCGCCGAGCGCGTCCACGTCGCCCGTGAACTCGGGCGAATCGAACGACACGCGCACGTGGCTCTGCGCCGCGAGGTTGTAGATCTCGTCCGGCGCGATCTCGTAGACGAGGCGGATCAGGTTCGAGCTGTCGCCCATGTCGCCGTAGTGGAGGAAGAGCGTGCGCCCGTTGATGTGCGGATCCTGGTAGAGGTGCTCGATGCGGCCGGTGTTGAACGTCGACGCGCGGCGGATGAGGCCGTGGACCTCGTAGCCCTTGGCGAGCAGCAGTTCCGCGAGATAGGAGCCGTCCTGGCCCGTGATGCCGGTGATGAGTGCTTTTTTCATAGAGAGTGTCAGTATATCATATTCGCGCTAGGCGCGCAGGATCCCGAGCTCGAACGCGCGGCCGACGGCGCTCGTCGCGTTCGGCACGTGCAGCTTGACCATGATCCCCTTCAGGTGCGTCTTGACCGACTCCGAGCCGATGCCGAGCGCGGCCGCGATCTGGTCGCGCTGGAGCCCCTTCGCGAGGTGGCGCAGGACGTCGAGCTCGCGCGCGGTGAGCGGCGAGGGCGCCGACTGGAACACCTCGCAGACGAAGTCGCCGCCGCCCGCGGCGATTTCGCGGATCGCCTCCGAGAGACGGTCCTGGTCCACGTCCTTGGGCAGATACCCCTTCGCGCCCAGCTCGCGCGCGCGCTGCTCCTCGTCCTTGAGCGGCATCCCGGCCAGCAGCAGGACCTTCGCGCCCTTCAGCCGCTCCAGCATGGCGAACCCGTCGAGCTTCGGCATGCGCACGTCGCTCAGGATCACGTCGGGCCGCGCCTCGGCGACGAGTTTCAGCGCCTCTTCGCCGTTGGCGGCGAGCCCCGCGACGGCGAAGCCCTCCTCGCTCTCCAGCATCGCCGCCAGGCCCTCGCGGACCATCGGGTGGTCGTCGACGATCAGTATGCGGATCTTGTCCACTTACCTCAGCTCCTCGTAGCGGTCGCCCTTGAAGGTGAAGTCCGTTCCGGTGCAGAGCCACTCGGTCAGCTTGCGGTGGTCGCCGGAGGAAAGGCCGCTCTTGGGCATCGTCAGCTTCTCGGTGTGCGCGTCGGCGAAGACGACGTGCGCGACCTTCGTGCGCTTGCCGGCGGTGTGGTTGAAGCCGATCAGCTCGCCGCCCTCGTTCGTCTTGTACTGGAGCACGCAGTCGTTGACCGTGCCCGCCGACGCGCTGTCGTCGACCGGCTCGGACGTGTAGCCCTCCTGGAACTGGAGCTCGGCGAGCAGCAGCCGGCGGTCGGCGCGGTCGAGCGTGTCGTAGCGGATGCCGTAGTACGAATCCGGCTTCGCGCTGCCGCCCTTCGTGTTGTCCCAGCCGAAGAAGCTGTTCATCACGTACGTCCAGAGCGGGCGGTTGCGCTGGAAGCGCTTGAGGCGCGTGTGCTCGGGGCAGACGAACAGCTCGCGGTTGCCCGAGATGTGCTTCCAGAGGACGCCGTTCGTCAGCGCGTACGTACGCTTGATGTCGTCCTGGTCGTAGCTGCTCGTCATCCAGCTCGCGCTCGCGATGTGCGACTGCACGGTGCCCGCGTACGCGCCCTGCGAATCCCAGCTGATCCAGCCGGGCATCTCGCGGTAGCGCATCTTGACGTTGCGGATGCCCTGCGACTCGTCGATGCCCACGCGCTCGATCGATCCGGCGAGCGGGTAGAAGCCGAACGACATGCCGTACGTCTGGCACGCGGTCGCGAGGTTGCGCATGTTCGTCAGGCACTTGACGGCGCGCGCCGATTCGGTGCCGCCAGCGAACGAGCCGATCAGCACGGCGGAGAGAATGCCCAGAATGCCGATGACGACGAGCAGTTCAACGAGGGTGAAGCCTTTTTTCATGGTGTGTTTACTCCAGCTGCTTGTAGAAGAGGATGCGCGTGCGGTGCGGGTAGCCGCTGCCGGACTCGCCGGCGTTCGACACGTTGCCCGAGGTCGCGGTCGGGTCGCGCCAGACGAGCGCCACCGCGCGGCCGCCGAGCTGCGGCGGAATCCGGCTCATCATGCCGCCGCCCATCATCAGCGGTTCGGCGCGCACGAAGATGAGGAAGAGCTGCTGCCGCGCGGCGAAGCAGTCGCGCCAGAAGCCGTAGAGGAACGAACGGTCGGCGCTCCACAGCTTGGTGGAGCCGAGGTTCACGCCGCAGAAATCGCTTTCGTTCTGGCCCTCCCAGTCGAGATCGTCGAACGCGGCCTTCCAGTCCGCCCGGCCGCCGGACGGCTCCGGCACGCCCTCGTCGCCCGTCGTGTCGCGGCCGCGCATCTTGTCCATGAACGCGCCGGCGATCGCCTCGAGCTTCGCGTACTCGATGCGCGTGTCGCTCTGCATCGCGTTCCAGGCGTACTGCGAGTTGAACTCCTGCGCCGACAGATCCTCCAGCGCCTCCTCCTGATTGTTCGTCGAGGCCATGCGCCAGTCGACGGGCGTGTTGGCGAAGGCCGCCATGACGACGTTCGTCTGGTCGCTGTAGGGGTTCACCTTGAAGCCCGTGCCCGCGCTCGTGAAGCCGCAGCCCTCGAAGTCGTCGGCGCTCCCCGAGCCGCAGTCGTAGGCGCAGTACGTCTTCCACATGATGCCGGAGTTGAGCGCGCCGCCGGCGTTGGCGGCGAACTCGCTGCGGCCGTCGGGCCGCGCGTAGTGGCCCGTGGTGGCGTCGCCCTTCGCGTCGAGCCGCGTGCCGAGGCTCGGAATCAGCGCGAGCTCGTAGATCGACTGGAGATAGCCCTGGTCGCTCGTCGCCAGGAAGATGTCGCCGTCGCGGTCGGGCGCGGTGGTGTTGTTCAGCCAGTCGTTCGCGGTCGCGTTCGCCGCCTGGTACCAGCTTTCCGGCGCGTGGTTGAAGCGCGGATCGTCCACCTTCACGGCCGCGGGGCTGAGCTGGAGCGGCTGCTCGGTCGCGCCCGTATCCTCCATCCACTCCGAATCGTACCGGATCCGGATGCCCGTGCCGAAGCGCATCACCGGCCAGCTGCTGTTCGGATGGTCGACGCGCGTGACGATGCGGTCGTTGTCGATGTTGTTGAACGTCTTGTCGTCGAGGACGGAGGCCGGCACGAGATCGACCGTCTTGCTGTTCTTGTCGGTCA
Organism: Verrucomicrobia bacterium UBA7008; assembly: GCA_002449695.1. GTDB lineage: Bacteria > Verrucomicrobiota > Kiritimatiellia > RFP12 > UBA1067 > UBA1067. The sequence goes on from DJXI01000058.1 coordinate 50,638, forward strand.
CGCGCACCCACAGCGCGAGATTGAGCGACGCCGCGCCGCCGTTGCCGGCGTTGATCAGGTCGCGGAACTGGTTGTCGTTGGCGTACTCCGGCCGGACGACGCCGCGCGACGACAGCGGCGGCAGGCCGCAGTGCGCCTTGGCGACGCCGAAGCCGCAGCCCGCGCCCGCCGCCTGCGCGGCCTCGAGCGTGTTCGGCGTCGGCGTGAGAATGCCCGTGTTGGGGTTGGCCTGCCACGTGCGCGTCCACGTGTACGTCACCTCCATGACCGGCGTCTGGCCGAGCGTCGAGGCGACGCCGCGCGCGCCGCGCGTGTCGATCGACAGCTCCTTGACGGCGTCCTCCTCGGAATCGCGGTTCTGCGACTTGAGGTCGAGCTGCTGCGCCGCGCCGAAGGGGATGTTGAGGATGCCGTCCTTCAGCGTCGGGTTCGCCGACGTCAGCTCGCCCGTGTTCGCGATGTGCAGCGCGTCGTCGGCGCTCGACCTCAGGCCCATCGGGTCGCCGTCGAGCGTGAAGAAGAGCGCCATCTTGCCGTCGACCTTGAAGTTCTCGCCCGAGATCGCGTCCTCGTGGGCGAAGGGATAGGCGAAGACGGACTTGATGCCCGCGCCGAGGCCCTCCGCGAACTTCTGGCCGTCGATCGTGTAGGACACCTTCACGTACACCTGGTCCGTGCCGCCCGCCGGTCCCGTCGTCGGCGCCGGGCTCGTGCAGTCCTCGTTGCCGCAGACGTCGCTCGCATCCGCCTCGATCCGGAGCGCGGACGAGTCGAAGCCCGGCTTGAGCGCGACGCACATCGGCGCGCGTTCGACGGTCGGGATCGCGAGCGAGATCGGCACGCGGTCCTCGTCGAGGTAGTCGAAGAGCGCGGCCATGCCGAGCGTGGAGAGGCTGTCGTTCAATCGCCCGCTGCGCCCGACGATGTCCATCAGCGTCGTCCGGTTGCCCTCGCGGAGCTGGTCGTACGTGAAGGGCTGGTACTGGCCGTCGGCGAGGTCGTAGAGCTCGGAATAGTCGCTCTGCTCCTCCTCCGCCTCGGGCGATTCGGGCGGGAAGTAGCTGTCGGTGACGAACGTCATCTTCACCGCCTTGTCGACCTCGCCGTTGTAGAAGTTGCTGCGGCCGTCGCGGATGTAGCTGTAGAAGTAGCTCTTGATGTCGCCGAACGTCTGGCTGCCGAGCGCGAGGTTGAGGTCGCACAGCGACGTGAGCGGCACCTTGTTCGCGTAGTCGAAGCCGAGCCCGTCCGCGGCCTCGTCGCGGAACTGCTTCATGAACGTCTCGTCCCACTGGCTCGCCGCGCTGCCGGGGCTCGTGTGGCTCGCGTCCTCGAAGAGGTAGGCGAGCGAGATGCGGCGGCCCGACGCGGACGAGCGCGCCGTGTTGGCCGTCAGGCGGTTGACGTCGAAGTAGTCCGACACGTCGAGCGCGCAGAAGGCGTAGCGGCCCGCGTCGAATCCGAAGCTCTTCCACTCGCCGGCGGCCGACCGGCGCGAATAGTAGCGCGCCTCGTTGACGAGCGGCGGCGGGATGTAGGCCAGGCCCTCGAGCGTCAGCACGGGCGCGGTCGCGTCGGCGCTGCGGAGCGTGTTCGCGCCGATGTAGACGCGGTGCTTCCAGTAGTTGCGCTGACGGCCGATGTATTCGTTGCCGACGCCGGGATGCGGGTTGTTGGCGACGGCGAGGTCGATCTCGTCGATGGCGCGCGCGAGCGCCGACTTGACGAGATGGCGCGAGGCCGCGGCGCGGCGCAGGTAGCTCGACGGCAGGCGCGAATAGCGCATGTACGCCGAGAACGCGACCGCCGAGACGATCATGAAGGCCATCATGCCCAGGACGATGAGAAGCGCGGAACCTTTCTTCATTTCCTCTCCTCCGCGTCAAGCCGGGTGAAGTTGGGCAGGTAGTAGCCCGTGGTGAGCGACGACATCGAGTTGAGCCCCGCGATCGCCCCTTCCTTGATCGTGACCTTGTAGGGCGTGCCCCACGGGTCGCGCATCACGCCGCCCGCCGAGAGCGACGCCATCAGCGTGGCGGGGATCTTGTCGCCCGAGTCGCCCGATTCCCGGCCGAGCAGGAAGCCGAGCGCGCCCGCGTCCGCGTCGCGGTCGGTCATCGGTTCGAGCCGGTAGGAGCCGCCGCGCGCGAAGTTCTCGTAGGCGAGGATCGCCTGCGCGACGATGCGGACCTCCGCGGTCGCCTTCTGGATGCGCGCGCGGCGCTGCGAGGCGTTGACGGATGTCGTCATCGCGCCCATGATGACGCCGATCATGCCGACGACCACCAAGAGCTCGATCAGGGTGAAACCTTTCTTATTCGAAGTCATCGGGGTAGCTCCATATGTCGTCCCACGTGTCGAACTCGCGGTCGGGCCCCGCGCACTTCACGTTCACAATGTAGTTCTTGCCGCCCGACGAGCCGCGCGAGCCGCCGACGCCCTTCTGGGTGAGGTCGCGCGGGCGCGTCGTCTTCGTCAGGCCCGTCAGGTACGTCGGCTTGTCGTCCGCCTCCGTCTCGGTCGAGACCGCGCGCGTGCGCAGCTCGCCCTCCTCGTTCCACGGCGAGAGCAGCTTGAGCGTCTCGTTGTTCCAGATGTAGAGGTCGTCGGCCTCCTCGCGGACGGCCGCGATGCATTCGCGCACGTCGCCCAGGTCCTCCACGACCGACGTGCCCGTGCGCCACGCGATCGAGGACTGGTTGAAAATCATGGTGAGGATCGTCACGAGCATCCCCAGAAGGAGGCTCGCCACGAGGAGCTCAAGGATGGTAAAGCCCTTTTTCATTCGTTTGCCTTCCCCTGGAAGCGGACTTCGGCGTAGTACATCGGCGCCGACAGGAGCATCCCCGTCACCTTCGTCGCCCGGAAGCCGATGCGCACGATGGCGCTGTCCTGGTCGTGCATGACGATGAGGCCCGCCTTGGCGTCGCCGAACTGCGAGGACGACCAGCTCCAGCTCGTCGCCGTCGTGTCCTCGCTCGCGAGGCCCGCCGCCGCGAGCTTCGACATCGCCTGGCCGAAGACGGTCGCGGCCTTCGACTCCGGGTTGGACTCGACGATGCCGTCGCTGTTGAAATAGTCGGCCCAGCCCGCCTCGCTCGGGAAGCTCGGGATCGTCCGGAAGACGCTCCACTTGAGGTTCGTGGACGAGATCGCCATCACGAGCGGCGAGATGACCGCGTCCGCGTAGGCGGCGGTGGCGACGTCCTCGACGCTCTGGCGGTTCTCGCGGAAGCCGAGCGAATAGAGGCCGACGATGGAAAGGATGCCGCCCGCCATGATCAGGATGGCGAGGTTGACTTCCATAAGTGTAAAGGCGCGTTTCATGGGGCGTGATGTCTCCTTGTCATCTGCTGGGGTCGTCGGAGGTGTCGACCTTCTGCGCGGTGACGTCGCCCGACGCGTTGGGCCTGAGGGCGCTGACCTGGATCGTCCGGCCGCTGGAGCCGCTGCCCGCGGTCGCGCCCGAACCCGCGCTGACCTTCCCCGGCGTGAAGAGGCTCTTCTGCACGTCCTGGACGGGGCTCGCCGTGTCGGTGCGGTAGCTCGTGCCGAAGATGAAGTTCTTCGGCAGCTGGATCTCGGCGAACTCGAAGCCGTAGCCGTCGCCGACGGCCCAGGTCACGCCGTTGCGGTCGAGGAGCTCGTACGCGTAGGCGTCGATCTCGACCGAGCCCTGGCCGAGCGCGAGCTCCTGGCTGACGGGCTTGGCCTGCGTGCTCTGGGAGATGATGCTGCGCTTGCGCTCCGCGCCGTCGGCCGCGCCGTTGATCTGGTAGAGGTAGATGCCGTCCTCGCTCGAGCCGCTGCTCTCGCGGTCCTCGTCCTCGTCCTCGTCGAGCGTCAGGCGGCTGTAGCGCAGGTCGCCGAACTCGTCGCGCAGGTAGTTGCCGGAGACGCCCGAGATGCGGCCGGCGCGGCGCACCGCCACGGCCTTGCCCACGACGATGAGCGTCTCGGTGTCGGTCTCCTTCTGGAGCGTCTCGTTCCAGAAGTAGACGGCCACGGGCGCGCGGTCGATCTGGGCGCGCTGGTAGGCGACCTTCATGAACTCGTTGACGTTCTGCATGACGCCGCGCTCCTCCATGCCGCGCTGCATGGCGCGGTAGCCGCCGATGGACACGGTGCCCAGAAGACCCATGATGGCCACGACGACGAGAAGCTCGATCAGTGTAAAGGCGCGTTTCATCACTGCTGGTAGACCTTCATTTCGTCCGAGGGAATGGAATAGACCACCTTGAAGCGGCGGAAGTAGCCGTGGCTCGTCTCCGGGTAGCCGAAGTGCATCTCGGCGACCTTCATCTTCTTCTTCGACTGCTTCGTGCCGCGGATCGCGTCCATGAAGTCCATGCCGAGGCCGCGCGTGCCCGGCTCGCCCTGCGAGCGGCTGACGAAGAGGCCCGAGATGTCCATGCAGGGGTTGCCCTGCTTGGACATGTTGATGAGGTCGGCGATCATCGAATCGATCTCGGAGGCGTCGAGCACGTACTTCTCGGTGTCGGAGTAGTTGTCGGTGCCTTCGTTGTTGCTGCGCGCCGCGAGGTTCCCCGCGCGGATGCGCGCGCCGATCGTGCCCGGCCAGTAGCCCTTCTGCGCATAGAAGGCGGCGAGCCCCTGTTCGACGATGTTGCAGCAGGCGACCGCCTTGCGCGCGCGCGCCTGCTTGATGGAGCTGGCGGCGGCGGTCGTCACGATGCCGAGCAGGATCCCGATGATCCCGATGACCATCATCAGCTCGACGATGGTGAAGCCGCGCCGGTGTGTCTTAGCGGACATTCTGCGTCTGTCCTTTCGTCCAGCTGTAGACGTCGTCGCTGCGCAGGCCCTTCGAGTAGGCCTCCATCCGGCCGTCCTTGCCGCAGCACCAGACGATCGCCGTCGCGCGCACGTCGATCGACTCGCCGCCGACGTTCACGCCCTCGATGATGCCGTCGCCGTCGTAGTCGATGGCGAAGCGCAGGATATGGTCGTCGATCGTGCCGCCCGAGGGCACGCGCGTCGATTCGCTGACCGCGCCGCCGGAGCGGTGGCGGATCACCGCCGTCGCCCAGGGCGAGACGATGCCGAGGCGGTCGTAGCCCGCGAGCGCGCCGTTCGACGTCGTCAGCGACATGTAGGCGGCGAGCGGGTAGGCGGCCGTGGCGGTCAGCCTGCCGTCGCCCTGCGAGGCGGTCCTGAGCACGCGCGGCCACGCGCCGCTCTGCTGGAAGAGCGTCGCGAGCGCCGTCGCCGTGTTGCTGACGAGCTCCTGGCAGCGCGTCTTCTCGGCCGTCTTGGAGAACTTGGAGTAGCCGCCGATCGTCGCGCCGACGAGCACGGCGATGATGCCGAGCACGACCAGCATCTCGATGAGGGTGAATCCTTTTTTCATTTCGCGTCTCCTCCTTGTCAGTTGCTCATGTGAATGATGTCGTCCGTCGTCCACTTCACCACGCACTCGTTCGCGCGCGCGTTGAGCCGCGCGCGGGAGATCCACGGCGGGAAGGTGCGGCCGTTCGGGCCCGCGCTCCAGAGCGTGTACTTCTGGTAGGGCGCGGGCGAATAGTAGTAGAAGTCGTTGTACCAGCCGTCCTTGACCGTCGCGCCGTCGAGGACGTACTGGTCGCCCGTCGAGTCCGCGCCGCCGGGCGAGAAGATCTCGAAGCCCGAGGGGTGCTTGAGGTCGAGCAGCGTCGTGTCGCCCGAGCGGTGCGACTGGATGTCGACGCCGAAGAGCGAGTAGGCGTGCTGGCAGCCGACGATGCCCGCGAGGTTGGGCATCCAGCGCGCGCAGACCGCCTGCGACGGGATGTTGGCCAGGCGCGCGATGTCGCTCTGCTGGCTGCTTTCGAGCCGCGACTTCATCTGCTGCCAGTTGGCGAACGTCTGGCCGGTGAACGGATCGCACGGCAGCACGTTGTTCTGGGCCCACTGCGCGAAGGAGCCGTTGAAGAAGTCGTCCGTGCCGTTCATCATGACGAGGTAGCGCGGCAGGAGGTAGCTCATCAGGCCGAAGCGGAACAGCTGGATGTTGCGCCAGTCCGACTTGTCGCGGTTGGCGCTGAAGCGGCCCGAGTCCGACGCGCCGTCGAAGCCCGCCATCAGCTCGCGGTAGCGGCTCGCGCCGAGCGCCTCCTCGGTGTAGCCCTCCGTGCCCTCCGACATCAGCTGCTTGAGCGCGTCCGACAGGCCCACGATCAGGTTGCGGTACGCCTCGTTGTCGGGGTAGGGGTAGTTGCAGGCGACCGGCTGGGCGCGGCAGGCGGCCTGCACCTGACGCCAGGCGTCGCGCTCGGCGGCCTGGCCGATCGACGTCCAGTTGAAGATGCCCGTGTTCTCCTGATCCGTCTGCACGCCGTGGATGTCGGCGCGCAGATAGGGGTTGCGCGAGCCGTGGAGCTTGACGGGCGGATAGCTGCCGAACGCGGCGTAGTAGCCCGACAGGCAGTTCTCCAGCCGCTGCAGACGGTCGATCGTGATGGTGCGGTGGTCGCTGTCGCCGCCGATCGAGCTCAGGCGGAAGACCATCGTCATCAGCGTCGCGAGCACCGCGACGACGACCAGCATCTCGATCAGCGTGAAACCGCGCTTCATCACGCACCCGCCCCCGAGACGGACGAAATGATCTTGATCATCGGCAGGAACATCGCGATGACGATGGTGCCGACCACCACGGCGAGGACGATGATGAGGGCCGGTTCGATGGCCGCCGTCATGCCCGCGACCGCGTTGTCCACCTCGTCGTCGTACGTGTTGGCGATGCGCGTGAGCATGTCGGCCAGGGCGCCCGTCTCCTCGCCGACCTCCACCATCGACACGACCATCGGCGGGAAGACCGAGCACTGGCTGAGCGGCTGCGTCATGCCCTCGCCCTCCTTCACGGCGTCGTGGACGTTCTGGAGCGCCTGCGAGACGATGCGGTTGCCGGTCGTGTCGCGCACGATCACGAGCGACTGGAGGATCGGCACGCCGGAGGAGAGAAGCGTGCCCAGCGTGCGCGTCACGCGCGAGACGGCCGTGCGCTGCACGAGCGTGCCGGTGACCGGCATCTTGAGCGACAGGAGGTCGTAGAACTTCGCGCCCGCGGGCGTCTTGCCGACGACCTTCTTGATGACGACGAGCGCCGCGACGATGATGGCGAGCGTGAGGCCGTTGTGCTGCACCCATTCCGACAGGTCGATGACCGCCTGCGTGATCGCGGGCAGCGCCGCGCCGCCGAGCATGTCGTTGAACACCTGCTTGAACTTCGGGATGACGGCGACGAGCAGGAACGCGGTGATGCCGATGGCGGCGACGAGGACGACGATCGGGTAGATCATCGCGCCCTTCACCTTGTTCTTGATCTTCTCGGACTTTTCCGCGAATTCGGCCAGACGCCCGAGCACGACTTCCAGCACGCCGCCCGCTTCGCCCGCCTTGACCATGTTCACGTAGAGGTTGTCGAAGATCTTCGGGTACTGCGTGAGCGACTCCGAGAACGTGCCGCCGGCGGCGATGTTGTCGGCGATGCCGGTCAGCGCCTCGTTCATCTGCGGGTCCTTCATCTGGCGCTTGAGGACCTCCAGGCCGCGCATGAGCGGCAGACCCGCGTTGACGAGCGTCGCCAGCTGGCGCGTGAACTGGGTGAGGACCTTCGTCTTCACCCTGCCGCGCATCCAGCTCGGCAGCTTGATGTTGATTTCCTTGCTGCCGAGGCCCCCGCCCTTCTTCGCGACGGTGCCGCCCGCCTTCTTCGCGGGCTTCTTCGACGGCTGGGCCGCCGGCGCGTTCTTCACTTCACCGAGCGCGGTCGGCAGAAGCCCCTGCGCACGAACTGCGGCGATGGCGCTTGCGCGGTCGCCGGCCTCGATCTGGCCGCGGGTCTCGTTGCCCGCGGCGTCCTTCGCGATATATTGGAATGTCGCCATAGAATCCTTTTGCAAGTTTGAAAAGATTATATCACATCTCAACTACGCCAGTCAACGGAATCGGGCGAGGGGGCTCGGTTTCCAGAATCCTGGGAATCCAGCCCCTACAGATTTTTCAGGAGCTCGGCGGCGGCGCGCGATTCCGCTTCCTTGCGGCTCGACGCGCTGGCCGTCGCCTCGCCCACGTCCGCCACGGACACGCGCACGGTGAAAACCGGCGCGTGCGACTTGCCCGCGACGCGCACGAGCGTGTATTCGGGCTGGCGCGGCGGCGTCATCGCCTGCGTCTTGATCTGGAGATCGCCCTTCGGGTTGCCGCTCCACGCGCCCGCCTCGGCGTTGACCTCCAGCTCCAGCGCGTCGAAGACGGCCTTCGCGGCCGCGAGCCCGCCGTCCAGCCACGCCGCGCCGATGATCGCCTCGATCGCGTCGGCGAGCGTCTTGGACGTCCGCGGCAGTTCCGCCGCGCCGCGGTTGCGCCGCAGGTGCGCGGCAAGGCCGAGCCGTTCGGCGGCGGCGCAGAGCGCGGCGGACGAGACGAGGTGCGTGCGCTTGACGGTGAGCGGCCCTTCCGCCTCGTGCGGAAATTCGGCATAGAGGCGGTCGGCGGCCAGGAAGCCGAGCACGGCGTCGCCCAGGAATTCGAGCCGCTGATTGTCATGCGCCGTCGGCTCGCTCATGCGAAACGACGGCGTCGTGAGCGCCTCCGCGAGCAGCGCGGGGTTGCGGAACTCGTAGCCGAGGTTCATTCGGCTGGTTGTTCCGCAGGCGGTTCCGGCGCCGCCTCAGGTACCGCTTCCGGCTCCGCAGCCGCCTCAGGTGCCGCTTCAGGCTCCACAGGCGGTTCCGGCGCCGCCTCGGATTCAGCGGGCGGTTCCGGTGCCGCCTCGGGCTCAGCGGGCGTTTCCGGTGCCGCCTCGGGCTCAGCGGGCGGTTCCGCGTCCGCCGCCGGCTCCGGCGCGGGCGGAGGCGGCGCGAGCCAGAAGCCCGCGTCTTCCGTAAAGGCGTCGAGCGTATCGGCCACCAGCACTGTCTCGCCCTTGAACGCGGCGTAGCGCCCGAAGCCGTACTTCGGGTGGCGCTCGCCGAGCGTCAGCGCCGCGAGCTCGCCGCCGTTCGCGTCGAACACCTTGACGGCCAGCGGGTTCTCGATCGTCTTGCCGCGCACGACCTGCCCCACCTTGAGGTCGAGGAGCTTCAGGAGGTTTTCCGTGATCTTCGCGCGGTCGGCGGGCGCGTTCGTCGCCGCCGGCACGATCCAGCCCGCGTCGCCCGCGACGAGCGCGAGCGACGGGCCGATCTCGATCTTCGCGACCTTCTCGACGTCGAACGGCTTGACGAGCTTCTGGCCGTTCAGCGCCGGCGCGCGCGTGGCGGTGCCGCGGGAGAGGAAGAAGGCCGCGCCGCCCAGCACCACGGCGGCCACGCCCAGGATGATCAGGTTCTTGTTGTTCATTTTTCAGCTCCTTTTGCGCAGGAAGAACCGCGCGAGACCAAAGAGGACGACGAGGACGGGCACCAGCACGATGTTGACGCACTTCAGGGTGAACCCGAGCGAATCGATGTCGGCCGTCAGCTCCTTGCGGACGTTCTTCAGCTCGCGGCGCGTGTCGGCCTGCGCCTTGCGGAACTTGACGATCTCGTCCTGCTGCTCGCGCGTGAGCAGCATCCGTTCGCTGCCGCTCTTCTGCGCCTGGAGCTGGTTGATCTTGGCCTGCGCCTCCTGAAGCTTCTGCTGGAGCGCCTCTTCCTTCTGCTGCCACTTCGCGAGCGCGGCGGCCTCAAGCCGGTTCACCACCTCGAAGGGTCGGTCGCTCGGCCCGCGTGTCCTGACGCCGATCAGCTCCGCGCGGCCCGCGAACTGCTCGATCACGTTGGAGAAGAGCGCGAGGTTGTCGTTCAGCGGCTGCGCCATGTTGCCGAACGGCGTGCGCAGCAGCCGCACGCAGAAGTCGTCGGCGAGGAAGTCGGAATCGGCGAAGAGCATCACGCTCGAGCGCCCTTCCTGCGTCACGTTCTCGACCTTGTTGGAGCCGACCGTGCCGTCCGCGAACGCCGACTTGAAGGTGCCGTCGAGCCGCGCCGCCACGACGCGCGCAACGCCGTCGGGCCGCGCCTCGCGCGCGCCGCCGCCCATCAGGATGCTGAACTTGCCGACCGCGCCCGAATGCGCGGCGGACGTCGTGATGACGGGCGTGAACGCGAGGTCGCTGCCCTCCTTCGGCGCGAAGGTGAACGCGCCCGCGAACGGGAACATCACCTGTGTCAGGCGCGAGACGAGGATGTCGCCCTTGTCCATGTTCTCGGCACCGAGCGTGAGGAACGTCGGCTCCTCGGCGACGCCGTTCGCGCCGTTGTTGAGGCGCGTCGCGGCCGACAGGTCGCTCGTCACCTTGTCGGTGTCGAAGGTGACGCCCCATGCGTCGAAGAGTTTGCCGAGCGTCGAGGGGCCGTCGCCGCCGAGCATCAGCCCCATGCCGGCCTGCTGGCTCTGCGCGGCCATGACGTCCTTGAGCGACATCGGGTCGACGCACGCGATGAGCCGCCCGCCCCGGAGGACGAACTGGTCAATGGCGAAGAGCGTCTCGTCGGAGAGGTCCTTCGCGTGGATGAGGACGAGCGTCTTCACCTCGTCGGGGATCTTGTCCGCGTCGGGCGCGACCGTGCGCACGTCGTAGTCCTTGGCGAGCTCGGTGAGCGCGGCCCAGCCCTGCGGCTCGTTGCGGCGGCGCATCATCGGGTTTGCGCCGTCGGCGACGACGCCGTCGAGCGACGTCATCACGCCGATGACGGGCTTCTCCGGCCACGCGACGCGGGTGACGAGGCGCGTGACGTCGTATTCGAGCGTCGATTCGGTGCGCGGCGAGAGAACCCCGAGCGTCGCTTCGCGGTCGCCGCAGACCGCGACGAGGCCGAAGTAGACCGGCGCGCCGAACGGGCTGGCCGTCTGCGGCTCGACGCCGTAGCGCTGCGCCCATTCCTCGGCGTCGGAATCAGGCTTCGGATCGTACTTCTCGAGGACGAGGCGGCCCTTCGCCGCGCGGTCGTACTCCTGGAGGAGGTTTTCGACCTGCGTCGCGTAGAGCTTGAGCTGCGCGGGCATGTCGGCCGCGCTGGAGCTGACGTAGTACTTGAGCGTCACGTCCGTATCGAGCTGGCCGAGGACGGCGCGCGAGCCCTTCGAGAGCGTGTAGAGCTTCTCCGCCGTCAGGTCGGCCCGGAGCGGCAGCTTCGCGAGGATCACGTCCGCCGCGACGACGATCACCGCGAGGATGACGAGGCCCGCCGCGCCCTTCGACGCGCCGCGCCGCCCGTCGGTGACGGTCTTGGCGGCGGCGAGGAAGAAGACGATCGCGCCGGCGTAGAAGCCGATGTCCGCGAGATCCGCGACGCCGCGCTGGAGCGACTCGAAGTGCGTCAGGAGCGAGCAGCCCGCGAGCAGGTTGACGAGCGCCGTCGGCACGCCCCAGCCGGCGATCGCGCCGATGAACGGGCTGAAGCCGATGATGAGCAGCGCGAACGTCAGCGCGAGCGACACCACGAAGCCGACGACCGACGAGCGCGAGAGCGCCGACGCGAAGACGCCGACGGCCGTCGCCGCGCCCGCGAGGAGGAGCGAACCGAGGTAGCCGCAGAGGATCGCGCCCCAGTCGGGCGCGCCGAGGTAGCCGACCGTGAAGACGACCGGGAACGTCAGCGCGAGCGCGATGCCGATGAAGGCCCACGCCGCGAGGAACTTGCCGACGAGGGCCTCCCACACGGTGATCGGCAGCGTCAGGAGCTGTTCGAGCGTGCCGTTGCGCCGCTCGTCCGCCCACGTGCCCATCGTCGCGGCGGGCACGAGCAGCAGATAGACCCACGGATGCCAGAAGAAGAACGGCGCGAGATCCGCCTGGCGCAGCTCGTAGAAGCGCGCGACGGCGAACGTCAGGAAGCCGACGAGCGCGAGGAACGCCGTCAAAAAGACGTAGGCGACGGGCGAGTCGAAGTAGCTCCTGAACTCGCGCTTGAAGATGGTCCACACGTTTCTCATTGCGCGCCTCCCTTCGTCAGATTGCGGAAAACGACGTCGAGCCGGCCGCTCGGATCCATCGCCTTGAGCTGGGCGGGCGTGCCGTCCGCCTTGATCTCGCCGTCGGCGATGACGATGGCGCGCGTGCAGACCGCGTCGACCTCCTCAAGGATGTGGGTCGAGATGACGATCGCCTTCTCGGCGGCCATTTCCTTGATCATCTCGCGGACGGTGAACTTCTGGTTCGGATCGAGGCCGTCCGTCGGCTCGTCCATGATCAGCACCTTCGGGTCGTGGATGATCGCCTGCGCGAAGCACGTGCGCTGGCGGTAGCCCTTCGAGAGCGTTTCAATCGTCTTGCGCGCGACGGGCGCGAGGCGCGCCTTTTCGATCACGCGCTCCACCGCGTCCTTGCGCGCGGTGCCCGTGAAGCCGCGGATTTCGGCGATGAACGTCAGGTAGTCCTCGACGACCATCGCGCGGTAGCTCGGCGCGGACTCGGGCAGATAGCCGATCGCGGCCTTGGCGGCGACGGGCTCCCGCGCGATGTCGTGGCCGTCGATCACGGCCGTGCCGCTCGTCGGCGGCAGGAAGCCGGTGATCATGCGCATGGTGGTCGATTTCCCCGCCCCGTTGGGGCCGAGGAAGCCCAGCACTTCGCCCTTCTTGACCGAGAAAGAGATACCCTTGACGGCCTCGAAGTCCCCGAAGCGCTTCTTCAGGTTCTTGACTTCTAGCATGTTTTCCCCTTTCAAATGACTGCTGTCACGATTTCATTTCGGCGGCGAGCCGCGCGAGGAACGCATCGAGCTTCATCGCGCCGAGGTCGCCGTCTGCGCGCGACCGGACGGAGATCTGCTCCGCCGCCTCGTCGCGCGGGCCGACCACGATCTGGTACGGCACCTTCTCCACCGTCGCCGCGCGGATCTTCGCGCCGAGCTTTTCGGCGGAGGAATCGACCTCGACGCGGTAGCCCGCCGCCGCGAGCGCGGCGCGGATCTTCTGCGCGTAGGCGGCGGCCTTGTCCGAGATCGGCAGGATGCGGACCTGCTCCGGCGCGAGCCAGAGCGGGAACGCGCCCGCGTAGTGTTCGATCAGAATGCCGATGAAGCGCTCGAGCGAGCCGAGGACCGCGCGGTGGAGCATCACGGGGTGGTGCTTCTTGCCGTCCGCGCCGATGTATTCGGCGTTCAGGCGCTCGGCGCTCGGCAGCTGGTAGTCGAGCTGGATCGTGCCGCACTGCCATTCGCGGTCGAGCGCGTCGGTGATCTTGAACTCGAGCTTGGGGCCGTAGAACGCGCCCTCGCCCTCCTGGATCGCGTACGTCATGCCGTTGGCGACGAGCGCCTTGGCGAGCGCGTCCTCGGCCTTGCGCCACGTCGCCTCGTCGCCGACGTGGTCCTCGGGCATGGTCGACAGGCGCACCTTCATGTTCTGGTCGAAGCCGAAGTCGGAATAGACGTCCTTCAGGAGGCGGCAGAACTTCGCGACCTCCTCCTCGATCTGCTCCTCGGTGCAGATGATGTGCGCGTCGTCCTGGACGAAGCCCCGGACGCGCATGATGCCGTGGAGCGTGCCGCTCGGCTCGTTGCGCGCGCAGTGGCCGAACTCGGCGAGCCGGAGCGGCAGGTCCTTGTAGCTGCGCGTGCGGCTCTTGAAGATCTCGAGCGCGCCGGGGCAGTTCATGGGCTTGACGGCGAAGAGGCGCTTTTCGCTCTCGGTGATGAACATGTTCTGCTGGTAGTGCGCCCAGTGGCCGCTGCGCTCCCAGAGGCTGCGCGGCATGAGCGCGGGCGTGTTGACCTCCTGGTAGCCGTCCTTGACGAGCTTGCGGCGCATGTAGTCCTGGAGCGTCACGTAGATCGACCAGCCGCGCGGGTGCCAGAACACCTGGCCGGGATCCTCGGGGTCGAGGTGGAAGAGGTCGAGCTCCGTGCCGAGGCGGCGGTGGTCGCGCTTCTTCGCCTCCTCCTCGCGCGCGAGGAGCGCGTCCATCTCGGCCTGATCGCGGGCGATGATGCCGTAGATGCGCTGAAGCATCTTGTTGTGCTCGTCGCCGCGGTAGTAGCTGCCCGCGACGCGGCGGAGCTTGACGACGCCGATCTGCTTCGAATGCTCGACGTGGGGGCCGCGGCACATTTCGACGTAGTCGCCGACGGTGTAGGTGCTGATGTCCTCGCCCTCCGGGATGTCGGCGAGGCGCTCGAGCTTGTACGTCTGACCGGCGAGCATCCGGGCGCATTCGTCGCGGCTGACGACCTTGCGGACGAACGGCTCGTCGAGCGCGATGAGGCGCGCGATCTCGGCCTCGATCTTCGGGAAGTCCTCGGGCGAGAGGCGGTGGGGGAGGTCGAAGTCGTAGTAGAAGCCCTCGTCGGTCGCCGGGCCGATGTCCACCTGGACGTTCTCGAACACGTTCTGCACCGCGCGCGCCATCAAATGCGCCGCCGAATGCCGTCTCATCTGGTCTGTCACTTCGCTCATATTGCTCCTTCTAACGGAAGTTTTCTTCGTTCAAACAGGGTAGTATATCACAAAAAGGCCGCCTTGTGCGCGTCGCGCGGCGGCCGCAGGCGCGGCGACGCGCCTAGAGGATGCCCCAGTCGCGCAGCGGCTCCAGCGGCAGACCCATGATGTTCTCGTAGCTGCCCGTGTAGCCCGCGATGAGCCGATCGCCCGACGCGTCGATATCGTACGCGCCCGCGCGGTCGAGGGGGTTGACGCGCGCGAGATAGTCGTCGATCACCACCTCCGACAGGTCGCGAAACGTCACGCGGCTTTCGACCACCCGCACGTCGCCGTCGAACGCGACGCCCGTGAAGACCGTGTGCGTCCGGCCGCTGAGCGCGCGCAGAAATTCCTTCGCTTCGCTCAAGTCGCGCGGCTTGCCGTAGATGCGGCCCGCGCACCACACGATCGTATCGGCCGACAGGACGCGCCGCGCGTGCGCCGCCGCGCCCTTCGCGCGCGCGTTCTCGCGCACCGTCCGCACGGGGTCGCGCGGATCGCTCACCTCGGGCGCGTCCGTCTTGACGACCGTGAACGCGACGCCGTGCGCCGCCAGAATCTTCGCCCGCCGCGGGCTGCCGCTCGCGAGGACGACCGGCTCGCGCGCCGCGCCTGTGTCCACGCCGCAGATCCGGTCGCTCAGGCCCGCGCGCACGAACGCGTAGCGGCGCGCGCCGTCCGCATCCGGAAAAATCGCCGCCGCGTCGAGAAAGCGCGGCCAGTTCGCCTCGCTGAAGTGCGTCTCGACGCCCCTGCCGTGCAGAAACGACGCGACGAACACGTCGTGCGTCGTGAAGATCCCCGTCTGCGCCGTGAAGCGCGACAGCACGTAGTCCTCGTACGCGTCCGTCGCCGCCGCGAGCGGGTTGAAGCCGCGCTGGACGCCGTCGCGGAAATACTCCTGCATGTGCTCGAAGAACTTCGTGTCGCGGAAGCATTCCCACAGCTCCCGCTCGTCCGAGACGAACGCGCCCGCGTTGCCGATTTTCGCGTCCGTCGCGATCGGGCCGGGATCGATCCCCATCCCTTCGGCGATCCGCGCGGCCGTCATCACCGTGCGCCGCAGGGGGCTCGCCCGGAACTGGACGTCCGCGCCGCGCACCGCCGCGCGCAGCTTGGCGCCGAAGTCGCGGCTCATGCGCTCGCCCGCCGCCGTCAGCGGCAGCGACGCGCCGAACGTCCTGTCCTCGTTGGAGATGCGCGGGCGCTCGGCGTGGCGGACGAGCAGAAGGACGCGCGTCCCGCGCGCGATCGCCGCCGCCACCTGCTCGATCGTCGTCTCCACGCGTCAGGCGAGCCCGTTCTGCTGCGCGACGAGCGCGGTCGCGCCGTACATCTGGCGCAGCTTCGGCTTTTCGATCTTGCCCGTCGGATTGCGCGGCACGTCCGCGAAGATGATCTTGCGCGGGCGCTTGTAGCGCGGCAGGTCGAGGCAGAAGCGGTTGACCTCGTCCTCCGTGAGCGTCAGCCCCTCGCGCACCGAAATGATCGCGGCGGCGATTTCGCCGAGGCGCGCGTCCGCGAGGCCGATCACCGCCACGTCCTTGACCGCCGGATGCGCGCGCAGGAAGTCCTCGATCTGCACGGGGTAGAGGTTTTCTCCGCCGGTGATGATGACGTCCTTCGCGCGGTCGACGAGGTAGATGAAGCCGTCCTTCTCCTCGGCCATGTCGCCGGTGAGGAGCCACCCGTCGGGCTTGAGGATCTCGTCCGTCGCCGCCCGGTTGTGGTAGTACTCCTTCATGACGCCCGGGCCGCGCAGCGCGAGCTCGCCGACCTCGCCCGGCTGGACGGGCGTGACGCCGTCGCTGCGGACGATCTTCGTCTCCCAGCCGAAGCCCGCGACGCCGATCGCGCCGACATGGTCAATGTTCGCGACGCCGAGATGGACCGCGCCAGGGCCGGTCGATTCGGAAAGGCCGTAGTTCGTATCGTAGTCGTGGTGCGGAAAGACCTTCTTCCAGCGCCGGATGAGCGCGGGCGGCACCGGCTGCGCGCCGATGTGCA
>DJXI01000058.1:67193-67338 GCA_002449695.1 Verrucomicrobia bacterium UBA7008
GGATGTCCTGCGCCCACGGGACGAGCAGCCAGACGATCGTGCACTTCTCCTCGCTCACCGCGCGGATGATCCACTCGGGCTTGATGCCCTTGAGAAGGACCGCCTTGCCGCCGACGAGGAAGGAGCCGAACCAGTGCATCTTCGC
>DJXI01000058.1:67422-74085 GCA_002449695.1 Verrucomicrobia bacterium UBA7008
CCCGTGTGGTAGAGGGGCGGAATGCAGAGGAAGACGTCGTCCTTCGTCTGGCCGTGGTGGTTCTGCTCCACGCGGCAGCTGTGCATGAGCGCGCGGTGCTGAAGGACGATCGCCTTCGGGAAACCCGTCGTGCCCGACGAGAAGTAGATGGCCGCCTCGTCCTCGGGCCGGTGGCGGAAGCCGGGCGCGGACGACGACGCGTAGCGCACCAGCTTCTCGTAGCTTTCCGCGAAGCTCGGGCAGTCGCCGCCGACGTAGAGGCGCATCTTGACGCGGTCGATGCGGTCGCTGATCTGCTCGACGCGGCCCGTGAACTCGGGGCCGAAGACGAGCGCGTCGGCATCCGACAGCTCCAGGCAGTACTTGATCTCGTCGGCCGTGTAGCGGAAGTTGAGCGGCACCGCGAGGCAGCCCGCCTTCAGCGCGCCGAAGTAGATCGGCAGCCACTCCAGGCCGTTCATGAGGAGGATCGCCACCTTGTCGCCCTTCTTCAGCCCGCGCGAGAGGAGGAAGTTCGCGAAGCGGTTGGCCTTCTCCTCGAACTGCGCCCACGTCAGCTCCGTGCGGAACTTCTCGATGGGCGAGCTTTCGATCAGCGAATATTCGCGCCACGTCGTGTGCCGCGATTCGAGCTCCTGCGGATTGATCTCGACGAGCGCGACGTCGTCCGGCCATTCGCGCGCGTTGCGCGCGAGCACTTCCGTGATGTTCTCGAAATTCATGTCGCCGTTCATTTCTTTCCTTTCGTCTCCTTCGCCGCCGCCTTCGCGGCCGCCTTAAATTCCTTCGCCTTCGCCGTCAGCTCCGGCAGCTGCGCCTTGTAGTCCGCGCTCTCGTCCGGGAACGACGCCGCGAACAGTTTGATCAGCCGGACGGCCTCGGGCGGATTCGTCTCCGTCAGAAACGCGATCTCCTCCTTCGCCTCGTCGCGCCCCCTGTCGACGGCGGCGAGAATCGCCTCGGCCTCCTCGGCCTGCGCCTTCACGGCCGCGCTCGCCGTCTTCGACCGCGCCTTCTTGATGTCGCCCTTCAGCTTCGCGAGCGGCCCCTTGAGCGGCCTGCCGAGCACGAGCTGCTTTTCAAGCGCCTTGTATTTCGCGATCGTCACATCCGTGACGAGATCCGGCGGCGCGCCCACCTTCATGATCGCCTCGACGGCGGCCTGCACCGCCTCCGCATGGCCGTGCCCGGCGTACACCACCTTGCCGCGGTGGTTGACGACGTACATGTACGGCAGCGTCCCGTCGCCCGGCGGCTCCGCCGCAAGTCCCGCGCGCTCGTAGATCGGATACGTCAGCTTGTTGGCCTTGACGAGCTCCTTGACGCGGTCGGGCGAACGGCCCTGGCAGTGCGAGCCGAGGAGCATGAACGGCTTGGACTTGTACGACGCCCACAGCTGCTCCATGCGCGGCAGCAGCGCGCGGCACGGCGGGCAGTTCACGCCCCACAGATCCACGAACACGACCTTGCCCTTCAGATCGGCCTCGGTGATCCGCGGCCCGGAATAGTAGTTTGCCTCGTCGAGACCGCGCCACACGTCGGCGAAGAGGGCGCAGGGGGCCAGGCACGCGGCCAGCAGAAGTTTCTTCATCGTCATCCTCCTTGCTTTACTTGACTAAAGTCGCCTTCACCCAGGCGAGTTCCGCGAGCGCGTTCTTCGCCTCCTGCACCACGTCGGGGTCGTCGGACTCCTTGAGCGGCGCGTACTTCCTGATCTCCGCCGCGACGCGCGCCTTCGTCAGCTTCTGCGCCGCGGCGCTCGCCGTGTCGCGGTCCTTCATGAGCCGCGCGGTCTCCACGAGCTTCGCGAGCGTCTTGACCTCGTCGCGCGCCGCGAGCCGCTTCATGTCGTCGCCGTAGCGCGTCTTCGCCGCGTCGGGGAACTGCTTCGCGAACTCCTTGAGCCGCAGGTAGGCCGCCCCGGGCGTGTGCCGCACCTCCCAGTCGAGATAGCGCGTCCACTCCGCCTCGGTCTGCGGCGCGGCCATGCTCATCAGAAGCTGCCCCACGACGGCCTGCGCCGCCTTGTCGTCCGCGCCCGCGTAGTAGCGGCGGCCGGTCTCGTCGAAGACGCTGATCGCCTCGCCCACGCCGTCGCCGCCGAAGTCGCGGTAGACGGGATAGGTCAGGCCGAACTTCTCCATGACCGCGGCGATGCGCCGGTCGCTCGCCGCGCCCGTGTGCGAGCCGACGAGCACGAACGGCTTCGACTTGTAGGCGGTCCAGAGCGCCTGGAGGCGTTTCATCGCCGCGAGGTTCTCCTTCTGGCCGTAGTCGCGGCAGTCGACCAGCACGACCTTGCCCTTCAGATAGCCCGCCGAGATCATGCGCCCGCCGAGCCGCGCCTCCGGCTCGGCGTTCTGCCAGTCGACCGCGCCCGCCGTCGCCGCCGCGACGATCAGCGCCGCCATCCCTGATACCTTTGCAATCATACCGCGTAGTATATCATAAAGCGCCGCTTCGCAGGGCACTTCTCGGCGCAGACGCGCGGCTCGAATCCGAGCACCTTCCTCAGATCGACAACGTGAAGCGGCAGCCGCCGGTGCGCGGGCATTCGAGCGCCGCCGCGCCGCCGTGCAGCTGCGCGATGTGCTTGACGATCGCGAGCCCCAGCCCCGTGCCGCCCTGCGCGCGGCTGCGCGCCTTGTCCACGCGGTAGAACCGCTCGAAGACGCGCGCGCGGTCCGCCGCCGGAATCCCGACGCCGAAATCCGCGACCGTGAAGACGCCGCGCCCGTCCGCGCCCGCCGCGAGCGTCAGCTCGATCCGCGGCGAGCCGCTGTGCCGCAGGGCGTTTTCGACGAGATTGGCGAGCGCCTGCTCCACGAGTTCCGCGTCGCACCGCCGCCGGACGCGCGCGGCGCGCACGACCGCCAGCTCCACACCCGCCACCTCCGCCTTCGGCTTCATGCGCACGTGCACCTGCGCGAGAATCTCCGCCAGCTCCGCCTCCTGCATCTCGCCGCGCCCGTCCGACTCCGCGCGCGCCTCGATCCGCGCGAGCGACAGGATGTCCTGCGCGAGCCGGTCGAGCCGCGCCGACTCCGAGCGCAGCACGGCGAGGAGCGCGCGCCGCTCCGCACCGTCGAGCGCGCCGCCCGCCGCCTCCGCGTCGAGCAGTTCGACGGCCGCGAGAATGCCGGTGAGGGGCGTACGGATCTCGTGCGTCACGTTCGAGACGGAGGCGCGGCGGAACGCTTCGTGGCGGCGGATCGCCGCGTTCTCGGCGGCGACGCGGTCGAGCCGCCGCTTGAGCCGCCGCGCGAGCAGCAGGATCGACGCGACCGCGCACGCGCCGACGAGCCCGGCCGCGCATTCGCACAGGTCGAGCGCGGTCGTGACGGCGTGCGCCTCCGCCGCGTCGAGCGTCTGGACGTCGCGCCGGAACGTCGCCGTCTCGACGGCGAGCACGATGGCGAAGACGACGCTCGCGGCGAAGGAGAGGAGCGGCGGCAGCCACGCCCGGTCCGCGCCCGGCGCGGACTTTCTGGAAGCGGACGCGTTCATCGGGACAGCCGGTAGCCGACGCCGCGCACGGCTTCGATGTGACGCGCCCAGTCGCCGAGCTTGCGCCGGAGGCCCACGAGCTGCACGTCCACGGTGCGGTCGGTCACCGCCTTGTCGTCGCCGCGCACCGCGTCGATGATCTGGCCGCGCGTGTAGACGCGCCCGGCGTGCGCCAGCAGGAGCGCGAGGACGCCGTATTCGCTCGGCGTGAGCGTGACCGCCGCGCCGTCCAGCGTCACGCGGTGCGCGGCCGCGTCCAGCACGAGACCGTCCAGCTCCGTCCGCGCGCCGGCCGCGGCGGAACCGCCGCGCCGCAGCACGGCCTTGAGGCGCGCGACGAGCACCGACGGCGAAAACGGCTTGGTGACGTAGTCGTCCGCGCCGAGCTCCAGCCCCTTGACGATGTCGCGCTCCTCGCCCTTGGCCGTCAGCATGACGACAGGCGTGCGGGCGATGTCCGGATCGGCGCGGATCGCGCGGCAGACGGCGAGGCCGTCCATCCCCGGCAGCATCAGATCGAGCAGCACGAGGTCGGGGCGCTCGGCGCGCGCCTTGCGGAGCCCCTCGTCGCCGCGCGCGGCCGCGCGCACGTCGTCGAAGCCCGCGCCCCGGAGCGCGACGCGCAGCACGGTCTGAATCGCCGCATCATCCTCGATTACCAGTATCATGACGCGGTCAGTATATCATTTTTCGCGGCGCGCCGCCTCACGCGCGCGTTTCGGCGATGCTGGCGAGGCACAGGCGCAGATGGTCGTAGGCCGTCAGCATGTCGAGCGCGGCGATGGACGATTCCACGTTCGCGCCGTAGCCGATGGCGGCGATCTTCGTCTGGCGCACGGCGGCGATGCGCGACTTGATCTCCGCCGAGTCCGCGAGCTTGAAATCCGCCAGCCGGTCGTGGATGTCGAGGACGAGCGCAAGGTCCGTCTCGCTCAGCGTCGCGCCGCCGCGCCGCCACGCGCGGACGATCGCGCGCGCCTCGTCGGACGCGGATTCGTATTCGTCCGCGAGCCGCACCAGCCGCCCCGCATGATCGGCCAGGGCCGGCGTCAGCCGCTTTTCAAGGAGCTTGCCGATGAACACCGTCACCTCCTTCTGCACGTTGTCGAGGATCTCCTCGCGGCGGTAGACGTGGCGTTCGGCGCGCTCGGCGTCCTCGCCCGTCAGGACGCTGCGCACGTGCGCGAGCAGATCGTCGATGCTCTCCGCCATGAACGCGATTTCGCGCGACGCCTGCACGAGCGCGAGAACGGGGCTGACGGCGATGCGGCCCGACAGCGCGCTCAGGTGCGGCTGCTCGTCGGCGCGGTTCGGGATCAGCCGCTCCAGGAGCCGCGTGAACGGCGCGACGAACGGCAGCGTCAGCGCGCCGCGCAGCACGGCGAAGAGCGTATCGGTGAACGCGATCGGCACCATCACGCGCGCGGACGGGAAGAGCGCGCGGCCGAGCGGGACGAAGACGGGCAGCACGAGCGGCAGGAGGATCAGCGAGCCGGCGAGGTTGGTGAGCGTGTGCGCCGCCGCGACGCGCTTGGCCGCGCGCGAGCCGCCCATCGCCGCGAGCCAGCCCGTCGCCGTCGTGCCGATGTTCGCGCCGAAGAGCGCGGCCACCGCCGTCTCGTACGTGATGACGCCCTCGCTCGCGAGCGTCATGAAGATGAGGATCGAGGCGGCGGAGCTCTGGATCACGGCCGTGAAGAGCGCGGAGGCGAGCGCGACGGAGCAGACGGTCGCGAAATCGACGGCGGCGAGCGACCGGAGCGCGGCGGAGAGGCGCGGCGACTCGCGGATCGGCGCGACGCCGAGCTTCATGTAGTGCATGCCGATGAAGACAAGGCCGAGGCCCATGAGCGCGAGCCCGACGTCGTGGAGGCGGCCGGCGCGGAACGGGAAGTAGAGGAGCGCGCCGACGGTCAGCACCGCGAGCCCGAGGATGTCGGGGCTCGGCGCGAACGCCATCAGCCAGATCGTGAGCGTCGTGCCGACGTTCGCGCCGACGAGGACGTTGACCGACTGGGCGAGCGTCATGAGGCCGGACGTCACGAAGCCGACGAGCATGACGACGATGATGGACGACGACTGCACGACGAGCGTCGAGGCGAAGCCCGTCGCGACGCCCGCCGCGCGGCGGCCCGTCGCAAACGACATGAAGCGGCGCAGCCCTTCCCCGCTCGCCGCCTGCAGACCCTCGGACAGATGGCGCATCCCCAGCAGGAACGCGCCCAGACCCGCACCCAGTTTCAGCAACACCGTCGCCAGTTCGTCCATGATGGGGAGAAATGTACCAAACGACTGTTAGGATTCAATTAGGACGCAGGGTTCCGCCGTTCCCTTATCTGAATTTCCGGTCGTAGAGCAGCGCGCCGTTCAGGACGACGAGCACCGAGCCGAAGTTGTGGACGAGCGCGCCCGACACGGGGCCGAGCACGCCCAGCACCGACAGCGTGATCGCGCACGCGTTGATCGTCATCGAAATCGCGATGTTGAGCTTGATGAGCCGGACGCACGCGCTCGACAGACGCTTGAGGTAGGCGATCTTCGTCAGGTCGTCGCCGACGAGCGCGATGTCGGCCGCCTCCACCGCGATGTCGCTGCCCGCGCCGCCCATCGCGACGCCGACGTGCGCCGTCGTGAGCGCGACCGCGTCGTTCACGCCGTCGCCGACCATGCAGACGTGCGCGCCGCCGCGCTGGAGGTTGTCGATCACCGCCGCCTTTTCGGCCGGCAGCAGTTCCGCGCGCACGTCGTCCATGCCGAGCGACCGGGCCACCTGCGCGGCGGTCGTGCGGTGGTCGCCCGTCAGGAGGCATGTCGCCACGCCCGCGCGCCGCAGGTCGGCGAGCGCGGCGCGCGCGCTGTCGCGCACCGTGTCGGCGAGCGCCACGAGCCCGATGCACGCGCCCGCTTCGGCGACGAGCACGACGGCCTTGCCTTCGCCGCGCAGCCGCCGGGCCTCGGCGCGCACCGCCGCGTCGACCGTCGCGCCGTTTTCCGCGAGCCACGCTTCGGTGCCGCACGCGACGCGCTTTCCGCCGACCGTGCCCCTTACGCCCCGGCCCGGCTTCATCTCAAAATCCTTTACGTCCGCTGCGTCCTGTGTCACAAGCCCTTCACGATTCGCCGCCCCGCCGTCCTGCGTCACAAGCCCTTCATGAT
>DJXI01000032.1 GCA_002449695.1 Verrucomicrobia bacterium UBA7008
GGAGCGCCGCAATGCGAGGCAATTCTAGAGGGGCTAGACCGCTCGCGGTGCTCGCTGTTCTAGATCGCTCACTGCGTTCGCTTCGCTCGCTGTTCTAGATTTCTAGAGGGTTCTAGGATTCTAGAAATCTAGAAGTCTAGAAATCTAGAAGCCCAGATGCGCGCCCGCAAGAAGGCCGTCAAAGAGCCGCGGGCGGGTTCGCCCGCGCACCTTCGAGAAGTTGTTTCAACTTGTTGTTTCAAATCCTGAATCAGGAACCGTCCCGTGTGTTGACTTCAGACGTCGGACTTCCGACTTCGAGGTCGAGACTCGGGCGGCGGGCTTTGGGGTTTCGAAGTCGGAAGTCTGATGTCCGAAGTCCTATCCCCCAATTCGCGGCGGCGCGCAAACGGTCAAATTCCAACTGGCGCGCGGGGGTGCGGATATGATATACTCTACACCCAATTACAGGATGGAAGAACTATGAAGATCAAGCTCCAACACGGTATCGTCGCCGCGGCGCTCGCGGCGGCCGGATGCTCCCTGCTCCCCTCGGTCGGGCCCGACTACAGTCAGCCCGAAATCGAACTGCCCGCGTTCGACCTGCCGGACGCCGGCGCGCCGACGACCAACCTGACGGCGACGGGCGAATACCGGGCGGCCGACGCGGAAGCGGACGCGCGCGCGCTCATCACGACGAACGATGTCGCCAGCTGGTGGCTGCGCTTCGACGACCCGATCCTCGCCGATCTCGTCGAATGCGCCGTCTCGAACAACGTCTCCTACCTGATGGCGCAGGAGCGGCTGACCGCCTCGCGCTGGCAGCTCCTCGGCTCCTACGCCGCCTACTACCCGCACATCACCGCGTCGCTCTCCGGCCAGCGCACCGAGTACGGCCGCCAGACGCCCACGATGGTGGACCGCGGCACGAAGCTCCACCGCGACGTCTTCGCGGGCGGCTTTGACGCGACGTGGGAAATCGACATCTTCGGCGGCAGCCGCCGCGCGACCGAGGCCGCCGCCGCGACGGTGGAATCGATGGACTGGAGCGTCGCGGACGCCTGGGTGTCGCTCACGTCCGAAGTCGGCGCGCGCTACATCGAGCTGCGCACGACCCAGCAGCGCCTCGAGGTCGCGCGCACCAACCTCGTGCTCCAGAGCGAGACGTACGACATCCTGAAGTCGCGCCTCGACTCCGGCATCGGCGACGAGCTCGCGGTCAACCAGTCGAAGTACGTCGTGGACCAGACGCGCGCGGCGATCCCGCCGCTCGTGGCGCAGGAGGAGCAGCTCAAGAACGCGCTCGCGATCCTGACGGGCGGCATGCCCGGCGCGCTCCACGCGGTGCTCGCGCCGGTCGCCGACCGCGACTGGCTGCTCGCGCCCGGCCGGCTGGAGGCGGTACCGCTCGACAGGATCCGCGCGCGGCCCGACGTCCGCGCCGCCGAGCGCGCGATTGCCGCGCAGTGCGCGTACGTGGGCGTCGCCGAATCGATGTGGTATCCGAAACTCTTCATCAACGGCGCGCTCGGGCTCCAGTCGACGCATCCGCAGAACCTCTTCGACCGCGCGTCGCTCTACGGCGCGATCGGCCCCGCCGTCAGCTGGCCGATCTTCCAGGGCGGCAACATCTACGCCAGCATCAAGACGGAAGAGGCGAAGATGACCGAGAAGATCCTCGCCTACGAGCTCGCGCTCGAAAAGGCGTACGGCGAGGTGCGCGACGCCTACGCGAACTACACGCAGGAATACCACCGCTACCAGGCGCTCGAAGGCGCGGTCGCGGCGGCGCAGGACGCGGTGGCCATCGCGAAGGACCTGTACAAGAACGGCCTCAGGGACTTCACCGCCGTCATCGACGCGCAGCGCTCGCTCCTCTCGCTCGAGGAGGCGCTCGTCGTCTCGCGCGGCACGATCACGCTCAACGTGATCACGCTCTACAAGGCGCTCGGCGGCGGCCTGCTGTGAAAGTCTGGGTTCAGCGCGTCGCCGAGGCGAGCGTCGACATTGACGGCGCGCGCGTCGCCGAAATCGGGAAGGGGTATCTGATCCTCTTCGGCGTCACGCACACCGATACGGACGCGGCCGCCGACAAGCTGGCCGACCGCGTCGTGAAGCTGCGGATCTTCGAGGATGCGGACGGCAAAACGAACCGGTCGATCGTCGACGTCGACGGATCGGTGATCGTCGTCTCTCAGTTCACGCTCTACGCCGACACGGCGCACGGCAACCGTCCGGGCTTTTCCGACGCGGCGCGGCCCGACGTGGCGATTCCCCTCTACGAGCGGTTCGTCGCGCGGCTCAGGGCGGCGCTCGGCGACGCGAAGGTCGGCACGGGGCGCTTCGGCGCGGACATGAAGGTGCGGCTCCTGAACGACGGGCCGTTTTCGGTGGAGCTGACAGCATGAACGCGCTGGAAAGGCTGCGGCAGCTCTACTTCGCCTACGTGGACACGTTCAAGGTGGACGGCCGTCTGCCGCCGATGATGGAGCTCAAGCGCATCCACACCGCGCGCGTCGTGGACAACGCCCGGCAGATCTGCGCGGCGGAGGGGTTCGATCCGCACACGACGGAAATCTGCACGCTCGCGGCGCTGCTGCACGACACGGGGCGCTACGAGCAGCTCAGACGCTACAACACGTTCAAGGACAGCGACTCGGTGGACCACGCCGTCTTCTCGCACGACATCGTGAAGGAAAAGGGCTGGCTCGACGCGCTCGACGCGGCCGACCGCGACGCGATCCTGGAGGCGGTCCTCTACCACAACCGCCGCGACCTGCCGGACGGTCTGCCGCCGCTGACGGACACGGCCGCGAAGTGCGTGCGCGACGCGGACAAGCTCGACATCTTCCGCGTGCTGGAGCACCAGATCGAGACGACCGACTGGCGCACGGACGCGACGGCGTTCTGGAACCTCCGCACCGATCTGCCGCCCAACCCCGAGGTGATCGCGGCGATCAAGGGCGGGCGGCCCGTCGACTACCAGAGCATCCGGTCGCTCGCCGACTTCGTGCTCATCCAGGTCGGCTGGATGCGCAACGGCCTGGCCTTCGCGTCGTCGCGCCGGTTCGCCGCCGCGCGCGGCCACTACGCCTACCGCCGGAAGTTCCTCCTCGACCTCGTCGGCTACGACATCGACGAACTCGCGCGCTGAACGCCGCGCCGCCGTTCGCAGAATCCGCTACCGAAAGGGGCGGATTTTTGATATAATTTTTTTCATCTGAAATTGCAACCTTCAACCAAAGGAACGAACATGGTCAACCGCATCATCCTCAACGAAACCTCGTACCACGGCGCCGGCGCCGTCCGGTCCATCACGGCGGAGCTCGCCGCGCGCGGACTCAAAAAGCCCATCGTCTTCAGCGATCCCGACCTCATCCGGTTCGGCGTCACGAAGAAGGTGACGGACATCCTCGACGCCGCCAAGGTCCCCTACGCGATCTATTCGGAGATCAAGCCGAACCCGACGATCGAAAACGTCAAGAACGGCGTCAAGGCGTTCAAGAAGGCGAAGGCCGATTCGATCATCGCCATCGGCGGCGGCTCGTCGATGGACACGGCCAAGGCGGTCGGCATCATCATGGCGAACCCGGAGTTCGCGGACGTGCGCTCGCTCGAGGGCGTCGCGCCGACGAAGAAGCCCTCGAAGCCGATCCTCGCGGTGCCGACGACGGCCGGCACGGCGGCGGAAGTGACGATCAACTACGTCATCACCGACGTCGAGAAGCGCCGCAAGTTCGTCTGCGTCGATCCGCACGACATCCCCGTCGTCGCGTTCGTCGATCCCGAGATGATGGCGACGATGCCGAAGGGGCTGACCGCGTTCACGGGCATGGACGCGCTCACGCACGCGATCGAAGGCCTCATCACGAAGGGCGCGTGCGAGATGACCGACATGTTCCACCTCAAGGCGATCGAGATCATCGCGCGCTCGCTCCGGGACGCGGTCGCGAACAAGCCGGCGGGCCGCGCGGGCATGGCGCTCGGCCAGTACATCGCGGGCATGGGCTTCTCGAACGTCGGCCTCGGCGTCGACCACTCGATGGCGCACGGCCTCTCGGCGCTCTACGACATGCCGCACGGCAAGGCGTGCGCGATCCTGCTGCCGACGGCGATGAAGTTCAACGCGGCGAAGACGGGCACGAAGTACCGCGAGATCGCGCGGGCGATGGGCGTCAAGGGCGTCGACAGGATGACGCCGGCCCAGTACCGCAAGGCGGCGATCGCGGCGGTCGAGAAGCTCGCGGCCGACGTGGGCATTCCGCCGAACCTGAAGGGCGTGCTCAAGAAGGAGGACGTGCCGTTCCTCGCCGAATCGGCCTACGCCGACGCGTGCCGCCCGGGCAATCCGCGCGACTGCACGGTGAAGGACATCGCGAAGCTCTACACGTCGCTGATGTAGGCACGGGAAAGGAGGCCGCATGAACGGACTGACACTCGCGCTGCTGGTCGTCGTCGCCCTGGCCGTCGCGCTCGTCCTGTGGGCCGTCGGGCTCTACAACGGGCTCGTCGTGCTCCGGAACCGTTTCAAGAACGCGTTCGCGCAGATCGACGTCCAGCTCCGGCGCCGCTACGACCTCATCCCCAATCTCGTCGAGACGGCGAAAGGGTATCTCGCCCACGAGCGCGAGACGCTGACCGCCGTCGTCGAGGCGCGCAACCAGGCCGCCGGCGCCGCCAAGGCGCTCGCGGCCGCGCCCGGCGACCCGGCCGCCGTCCGGGCGTTCGCCGCCGCCGAATCGGGGCTGGCGGGCGTCCTCTCGCGCCTGATGGTCGTCGTCGAGCGCTATCCCGAGCTCAAGGCCGACCGGCAGATGGCGCGCGTCTCGGAGGAGCTCACCTCCACCGAGAACCGCATCGCGTTCGCCCGCCAGGCCTACAACGACGCCGTGACGGCGTACAACACGAAGCGCGAGCTCTTCCCGACGTCCCTCGTCGCGGGGGCGTTCAACTTCGCGCCCGCGGCGCTCCTCGAGGCGACGGACGCCGCGGCGCAGCGCGACGCGCCGCACGTCGCGTTCTGATGGACCCGTTCGCGCTCCAGCAGGAGGCGCGCACCCGATCGGCCCGTCTCGTCGGGCTCGCGGCGTTCGCGATCCTCGCGACCGTCGCGGCGACGGGCTGCGTCGCCTTTCTCGCCTGCTGGGGCGTGTGGCTCTTTTTCGGCACGGCCGACCTCATGGGCGATGCGGCCGCAGCCAGCATCGTGACGTTCGGCCGCCTCTTTCCCGGCGTCACCGCCGCCTGCTTCGGCGGGTCGTTCCTGTTCATCTCTCTCGCGACGCTTTTGAAATTCCGCAGCCTGTCCTCCGGCGACGCGCTGATGGCGTCGATCGGCGCGACGCGCCTCACGCGCGCGGCGGCGGGCGCGGACACCGCCGACGGCCCGGCGCACGAACGGCTGCTCAACGTCTGCGAGGAGATGGCGATCGCGTCGGGGCTCGACCTGCCGTCCGTCTGGGTGCTGAAGGGCGAACACGGCGTCAACGCGCTCGCGGCGGGGACAGACCCCTCGGCGGCGGCCGTCTGCGTGACGCGCGGCGCGCTCGACTGGCTGACGCGCGACGAGCTCCAGGGCGTCGTCGCGCACGAGTTCAGCCACATCCTGAACGGCGACATGCGGCTCAACTTCCGCCTGACGGCGCTCGTCACGGGCATTTCCGCCGTCTCGCGTCTCGGCAAGGGGATGCTCCTGCTCCTCTTTGACGACGACGGCGCGCGCCGCCGCCGCATCATCTTTCTCCCGCGCGGCGGCCGCGGCAAGGACAGCGGGGGCGGCGCCCCGCTGCTGCTCCTCCTCATCTATCTCCTCACGGGCGCGGCGCTCTGGCTCGTCGGTTCGCTCGGCACGCTCTTCGCGCGGCTCGTCCAGTGCGCCGTCTCGCGCGAGCGCGAGTATCTCGCGGACGCCGCGTCGGCGCAGTTCACCCGCCACCCGGAAGCGCTCGCGAATGCGCTCCGGTTCACGTATCTCGCGCACATGACGGGCCGCAGCCGCGCGTTCGGCGCGTGGAAGGGCGATGTCGCGCACATGCTCTTCGCCTCGGCCGGCGGCACGCTCTTCGAGCTGCATCCGCCCGTCCGGTCGCGCATCCGCCGCCTCTCGCCGCACGGCGAAACGGAGGCGGACGAGTCGGTCCGCGCGCGCATCCAGGCGGCCCGGGCGCAGCGCCGCGCGGCGGCCCGGGCGACGCGCGAACAGCTCGCGAAAGGCGTCGTGCGGGCGAAAGGGCTCAAGGCGGCGGCCGCGTCGCTCGCGGATGCGGCGATCCCGCCCGCCACGGTCGCGGCGGTGCGCCGTCCGGAGACTGCGGGCGAGACGCTGATCGGGCTGCTGCGCGGCCGCGCGCCGGAGGGCTGGACGGGCCCGTTCACGGCGGCCGCGCGCCGCACGCTGGCGCTCAGGTGCGTCAACGCGCTGCGCGACGGCGTCGGCCCGGCGCGCCGCCGCGAGTGGGCGGACGCGGCCGAACGCGTCATCCGCGAAGACGGCGCGTACGACTCGTTCGAAATGATGGTGATGGCGTCCGTCCGGCGGCGGCTCCTCTCGGACGGCCGCCTGCCGAAGATCGTTCCGCCGCGGACGCTCCGGCCGGCCGTCGCGCGCGTGATTGCGACGGTCGCGTCGTTCGGCGGCGATCCGGCGGGCGGCTACCGGGCGGCGGAAAAGAAGCTGTCGCTGTTCGGCGAGGGCCTGCCGCCGATGCCCGCGCCGTTCGACGAGGCGACGGAATTTCTGGCGGCGTTCGACGCGCTCGTGCATCTGCCGCCGCTCGCCAAGCGCGAGCTGCTGCTGGGGCTGCAGGAGACGGTCGCGCAGGACGGCCGGGTGACGGACGACGAGGCGGACTATCTGGCCGCCGTCGCCGACGCCATCGGCGCGTACGGCTGGATGCAGCTGAGAGTTCCAGAATCCTATAGAAACGGCAACAAA
>DJXI01000049.1 GCA_002449695.1 Verrucomicrobia bacterium UBA7008
TCTTCTCGCGGAGAAGTTGTCCTACATGGGCGCCGTTC
Source organism: Verrucomicrobia bacterium UBA7008 (assembly GCA_002449695.1). GTDB lineage: Bacteria > Verrucomicrobiota > Kiritimatiellia > RFP12 > UBA1067 > UBA1067. The sequence goes on from DJXI01000049.1 coordinate 39, forward strand.
TCGTGCAGGGGCCGAAATGGTGCGGCAAAACGACGACGGCCCGGCAAATCGCGAAAAGCGAGGTCTGTTTCGGCGATCCGCTCAAAGGAAGGACCGACCGGATCTTGGCGGAGACTCGTCCCGACAAGGTGTTGGAGGGCGCTTCACCCCGTCTTTTGGACGAGTGGCAGGAAGTGCCGCTTCTCTGGGACGCCGTCCGGTTTGCCGTCGACGAGGGTGGGCGGGGAATGTTCATTCTGACGGGCAGCGCCGTTCCGCCGGCGGTGGACGAAGAGAACGAAAAGAACCGGACCATTCGCCACACGGGAACCGGCCGCATCGCCCGTCTGTCCATGCGGCCCATGAGCCTTTGGGAGAGCGGTGAATCCACGGGGTCGGTTTCCATCGCCGATCTGTTCGCCGGCGAAGATCCGACCGGTGCGAAGAACGAACGGCATCTCGAAGACGTTTCCGAGCTGCTGTGCAGAGGGGGATGGCCGGGCGCGCTCGGCTTGTCCGGCCGCGCCGCGCGCGGTCCGGCGAAGGAGTATTTCGCGGCCATCTGCGACAGCGACGTTTCGCGGGTCGACGGCACCCTGCGCGATCCCGGCCGGGTCCGGCGCCTGATGCGCAGCCTGGCCCGGCTCCAGGGAACCCAGTCGTCTGCGGCCGCCATCCGCGACGACATGAAGGCGAACGATGTCGATACTCTGACGGAAGATACCGTGTACGCCTATCTGAAGGCGTTGCGGAAGATCTTCGCGACGGACGATCTCGAGGCCTGGTGCCCGAACCTGCGCTGCAAGACGCCGATCCGGACGACGGACACGCGGTACTTCTCCGATCCCTCGATCGCCGCGGCCGCGCTCGGCGTGGGGCCGTCCGACCTCATGAACGACATGCCGACCTTCGGACTGTTCTTCGAGACCATGGCCGTCCGCGATCTGCGGACCTGCGCCGACGCACTTGGCGGGACGCTGTGCCACTACCATGACAAAAGCGGTCTGGAATGCGACGCCGTGCTGCGTCTCGAAAACGGGCACTACGGCCTGATCGAGATCAAGACGGGCGGCGACTCCCTGATTGCCAAGGGCGTCGCCGCCCTCACGTCGCTTGCGTCCAAGATCGACACGACCCGGATGCCGCCTCCGTCCTTCCGCATGGTCGTCGTCGCCGAAGGCGACATCGCCTACCGCCGTCCCGAGGACGGCATCCTCGTCTGTCCCCTCTCGACCCTCCGCCCGTGATGGTGCCAATGTTCACAAATCCCAATTGACCATCATTGTTCACAAATGGAAATCCTGTCTTGGTTGACCTTCCCACCGCAATTGCTTCGCAACACCATCTTGGCGGAAACGCTTCCCGCATCGCACGCCGCTTCGCGGCGATGCGGAGAAGCGGGTTGCTTGCAATCCGAAATGCCCCTAAAAAGGGGGCGGGCGGGGGCGTAGGGGCATTTCGGACTTCCAAAAGGACATTTACCTCTTCCGAAATCGGGGCGTCTTCGGGCGGGGGCGGGCCTCGCGTGGCCCGTCGCGGCGGTTCATGGCCGGGAAAAGTGCATGCCGGGACGCGGCGCGGGCATTCTTGGTTTTTCGGACCTGGTAAATGTCCCCACCTCTTTCGTGGCGATTCCGGCCCCGGTTCCGGAGATGTTTCGCCGGGTCTTGCCGCGGTTTCTAGTCCATCTTCTTGACCCTCACTTCGATGCCCAGCAGCGACGGCTTGAGGCACACGTCGTTGGGCGCGATTTCGACCACGCCGAAGAGCGCGGCGCACTCCGCACCGAAGCTCTCGGCGAAGAGCTGCCACGGCGTCCGGTCGCCGATCGACTTGCGCACGTAGCCGTTGACGTGCGAGAGCAGCCGCGCGACCTGCTCCTGCGTGAGCCCGTCGAAGCTCGTCGGCTCGGTGTAGGCCGTGCCCTTGGGCAGCACCTTGCGCAGCAGCTCGTGGTTGCGTTCCACGTGCGCCTTCTGCCACGACTGGCACGCGTCGCAGTAGAAGAGGCTGGTCTGCGCGCGCCCCTGCTCGTCGTTCTCGATCCCGGCCGGGTCGGTAAACTCCGTGCCGTTGTCCGTCAGGATCACCGGAAACAGCCGCATGAACATCTCCTCCGCCTTCTCGCCGTACGCCTTGCGCAGGAGCCCCCGGATCCGGGCGAAGACCTCCGTGACCGCCGCCGCGCACTTGCGCTCCAGCAGGAAGGCCAGCATGAAGTCCTGCGGCATGAAGTGCAGCGTGAGCAGCACCTTGCCGCCCTTGACGCCCTCCACCGTGTCCATCTCCACCACGGGCGTGCCGGGATGCTCGGCCAGGAAGCGCTGGTAGTCCTCGTACGTGCGGCCGATCCGGCACGTGGCGTCGACCTTGTGCTCGACGCTCTTGCCCTTGCGCGGCTTGAGCTTCATCTTCTCGGGCAGGTGGTGGTTTTTCGAGCTCAGCAGCCCTCCGGCGATGTAGCGGTAGACCGTCTTCTCGCACATCGGGAACAGGCCCGGGTTGTTCGTCATCGCGGCGTGGACCGACTGGCCCTTCAGGAGCAGCTCGTGCAGCGTCGCGTCGAACGCCGCGATCTCCGCTTCGCTGTAGTTGGCGCCCGTGCGCGTCTGCACCAGCACCTCGCGGTAGTTCTTCTGCGCCGCGTCGTGCTGGTAGTACTTTTTGCGCAGCACGCACCGCGGCTCGTCCCGGCAGCCGTTGCACACCCAGGGCGAGCGCGCGAGCTTCTCGCAGGGCTGCTCGACGAACTGCCTGCAGACCCGGTTGCACAGCCGGCACAGGCAGCAGCGCCGGTTCCCGTCGTAGAGGCAGTGCGCGCAGAGCTTGCGCGCCTGGCACTGCATCCGGTGCGCGCACCGGTTCGTCACGCGCCCGAAGGCGCCCTTCTCGCTTTCCGTCAGCCGCGCGCGGATCTCCCGCACGACGGTCTTGGCGGGCCGGCCCAGCTCCTTGGCGATCGCGTAGGGAGTCTTGCCGGCCTTGAGCCCCAGCTCGATCTCGAGCCGGTCCCGTTCGGTCAGTCGTGGTTTCTTCATGTCTTTCCTTTCTCTCGCCCGGCGTGATGTCCGGGT
>DJXI01000041.1:0-27713 GCA_002449695.1 Verrucomicrobia bacterium UBA7008
ATTTCAACAAGCCGCCGCGCATGTCTCGGCGAAGTTCGTCTTCGCGGACGGCACCGAGGTCGCCGGTTCCGTGACGGGCTGCGGCGAGAACCTGATCACGGTCGCGTGGCCGGGCGAGCTGAGCGGCGTCGAGGACGGCACCGAGGTGACGCTCACCGTCACCCGCGTCGAGGGCGAGACGGAGTGCGTCTCCCTGCCCAAGACGGCGATGGTCGTCAGCGCGGCGTAAGCAATGCGGCGGCGGGGAGGTGGACATTCGCTCCGCCGGCCCCGTCGCCGCAGCCATCGAAAGGAGCAGAACATGTTGAGACTCGTGTTCAATGTCGCGGCGAATCCGCCGCCGACGCGCAGGATAACGCTCGTCCAGCAGGTGGGCTATCCTGACAACGTGATTGACTTCGGCGGCCCCATCGTCGCGGGCGGGGAGAACCTGCAGATGGGCGAGGGCGACACGCTCAAGCTCGAGATGTACGAGAACGGCCAGCCAGTTTCCGTCCTCGACCGGCTTGAGGCGATTGTGTCGATACCGACGGCCATCTCGTTCGCCAACAGGGTGAACACCTCCAGCCGACCAGATGGCGACTGGTGGGGGAAGCCCGTCCTGCTCACCGCGACCATCGGCGGGGAGGAAGTTCGCCATTGGGTGACGTTCTACGACCCGTACGCATTGGTTGTTGAGTGAAGGTACATGTTGCGGCAGAAAGTCCGGCCGATTAAAAAAAAGCCGTTGCGCGTTGCGCGGCGTTTTTGATAAAATATGTGCGATTTTCGGCGATCCAGCGGGTCGAACCGAGGGTCGTAATTTGACTTGAACAACAATGAAGGAACGAAAGAAATGGCGATGAACAATCCGTTGCTGGCGGTCGTGCAGCACATCGAGAACGAACGCGGCGTCAGTCGTGAGATCGTTTTGACGGCGATTGAGCAGGCGATCAGCCAGGCCGCGCGCCGCAACCGCGACGTCACCGTCGATCTGCGCGTCGTCATCGACCGCAAGGATCTTTCGCTCCACGTCTACGATACGTTCGTGGTGTCGGACGAGGAGACCGGCCCCGGCTTCATCTCCAGCGCGCGCGCCGTCCGCTTCAACCACGGCAACCCGGTGAAGGAGGGCGACACGATCGAGGTCGAGATGCCGGCCTCGCGCCTCGGGCGCATCGCGGCGCAGACCTCCCGCCAGATGATCATGCAGAAGATCCGCGAGGCCGAGCGCACCAACACGTTCGCGGAATACAAGGACCGCGTCGGCGACATCGTCTCGGGCACCGTCTCGGCCGTCGCCAACCGCGACCTCTACATCCAGGTCGGCAAGGTCGAGATGATCCTGCCCGGCAAGGAGCGCATCCCGACCGAGAATTTCCAGGTGGGCGACCCCATCCGCGCCATCGTCATCCGCGTCGATCCCGAGGCGAAGGGGCCGAGCGTGACGGTGTCGCGCGCGAGCGGCAAGTTCGTCGAGGCGCTCTTCCGCCTGGAGGTGAGCGAGATCGCCGACGGCGTCGTCGAGATCATGGGCGTCAGCCGCGATCCCGGCTACCGCGCGAAGCTCGCGGTGCGCACGAACAACGAGAACGTCGATCCCGTCGGCGCGTGCGTCGGCCAGCGCGGCAGCCGCGTGCGGGCGATCGTCAGCGAGCTCAACGGCGAGAAGATCGACATCGTGCGCTGGAACGAGGACATCCGCCAGTACGTCGCCCAGGCGCTCGCGCCGGCGAAGCTCGAATCGATCGAGGTCGATCCCGTGCTGCCCAACACCGTCCACGTCGTCGCGGCGGCGGACCAGTATTCGCTTGCGATCGGCAAGCGCGGCCAGAACGTGCGCCTGACGACCAAGCTCGTCGGCTGGCACGTCGAGGTCAAGAAGTCGATGGCGACGGCGAGCTTTGAGGACCAGAAGGCCGAGGCGATCAAGGAGCTGGCGGAGACGTTCAGCGTCTCCACGGCGGTCGCGACGCAGATGGCGGACGCGGGGTACCTGACGGTCGACGGCATCGCCGAGGAGGACGAGGCGAGCTTCATCGCGGCGACGGGCCTCGACGAGGTGACGGCGAAGGGCGTCTACGCGGCGGCGCAGGCGGTCGCGGCGCTCACGGGCGGATCGGCGGCGTCGGACGGCGACGCGGCGGCGGGCACGGAGGACGCGGAATAAGCGAGGGTTGGCATGAGAGTCTATGAACTAGCGAAAGCGGCGGGCGTGACGAGCGCGGACGTCCTCAGGGCGGCCGAAGGATGCGGCGCGGAGGTGACGAACGCCATCAGCGTGATCGAGGCGGGCGAACTGGCCGCGCTTCAGGCGGCGGTGAAGGGCCTCGCGAAGGGCGACCTTGCGGCGAAGCGCGCCGCGAAGCAGGCGAAGGCGGCGGCCGCGCGCCAGGCGGCGACGGCGGCCGAGGCCGAGAAGCTGAAGCTCCATCTCGCGCTCGCCAAGGCGGCGAGCGAAGGCCAGAAGGTCGAGACGGCGGTGGCGCCGAAGGCGGTCGCGTCGGCCGCGCCGAAGAAGGCTGTGCCGCCGCCGGAGACGCCGGCCGCGCCGGTCAAGCTCGGGCCGATCTCGATCAACCCGCGCAAGCCGCAGCAGCCGGCCAAGCCGAAGCCGGCGATTTCGATTTCCGTCGCGCCCGCGCAGCCCGCGGCCGCACCTGCGGCGCCGGCCCGGCCGGCGATCCGCATGGCGCCGGGCTACAAGCCGAAGGTCGCGGTCAAGCCCGCGCTGCAGGCGGGCCCGGTGAAGGTGGGCCTGACGGCGGCCGGCTTCAAGCCGCTTCCGCACGCGCCGGCGGGCTCGGGCGCGATCCGCATCACCGTCGCGGCGCAGCCGAAGGTGCGGCCGCCCAAGGTGGTGGACTACGATGACGACGACGGCACGAAGAAGGGGCGCAAGGGCAAGGACGCGCAGAAGGCGTTCGAGAAGCGCGTGCCGCACGGCACGCCCGCGGCGGCGTCCGTCGGCGGCAGCATCAAGGTCAACGAGGAATCGCGCGAGATCGCGATCCGCGGCGCGGTCGTCGTCAAGGACCTCGCGGCCAAGCTCAACATCAAGCCGAACCGCCTGATCGCCGATCTGATGGGCCTGAAGATTCTCGCGTCCATCAACCAGCGCGTCGAGCCGGACATCGCGACGCAGGTGGCGGCGAAGTACGGCTTCAAGGTGACGGTCGAGCACGCGCGCAACAAGGACGCGGCCAAGCCCGTCCTCAAGGCGATCGACGCGGACGACCTCATTCCCGAGGATCCGCCCGAGACGCTCAAGCCGCGCGCGCCGGTCGTGACGTTCCTCGGCCACGTCGACCACGGCAAGACGACGCTCATGGACTGGATCCGCAAGGAGCACGTCGCGGCGGGCGAGGCCGGCGGCATCACGCAGCAGATCTCCGCCTACCAGGTGGACATCGCCGGCCGTCTCATCACGTTCCTCGACACGCCCGGCCACGCCGCGTTCAGCGCGATGCGCGCGCGCGGTGCGCAGATCACCGACATCGCGATCCTCATCATCGCGGCGGACGACGGCATCATGCCGCAGACGGAGGAGTGCATCAAGGTCGCGCGCCAGGCGGGCGTGCAGATCATGGTCGCGATCACGAAGGCCGACAAGCCGACGGCGAACGTCGACCGCGTCAAGCAGCAGCTCCAGAAGCGCGGGCTGACGCCGGAGGACTGGGGCGGCGACATCATCTGCTGCCCCGTCTCGGGCGTGACCGGCGCGGGCGTGGATGCGCTCTTGGAAAACATCCTGGTCCAGGCGGAAGTCCTGGAACTCACCGCGAACCCCAACCGCCGCGCGAACGGCTACGTCATCGAGGCGGAGCTCCAGCAGGGCCTCGGCCCGTGCGCGACGCTCCTCGTGGAGGGCGGCACGCTGAAGGTGGGCGACGCGATCCTGATCGGCGAGCACTTCGGCAAGGTCCGCGCGCTCATCGACGACCACGGCCGCCGCATCAAGGAGGCGCCGCCGGCGATGCCCGTCAAGGTGACGGGCCTTTCGGGCGTGCCCGAGGCCGGCGCGGAGTTCCGCGTGATGCTCGACGAGAAGCGCGCGCGCACGCTCGCGGAGGAGACGGCGCGCGAACGCAAGGAGCAGGAGCTGTCGACGAACAAGGCGGCGACGCTGGACGCGCTCATGTCGCGCATGGCGGCGGAGGGCAAGAAGGAGCTGAACGTCATCGTCAAGTCCGAGAACCGCGGCACGCTCGAGGCGGTCGTCGCGGCGCTCGAGGAGATCAAGTCCGAGAAGGTCGGCCTGAACGTGATCGGCACCGGGACGGGCAACGTCTCGATGACGGACGTCAAGTCGGCGGCGGCCGGCAAGGCCGTTATCGTCGGCTTCGACATCGCGAACGATTCGGGCGTCCAGAGCCAGGCGCGCCACGACGGCGTGCGGATCAACTCGTTCCGCATCATCTACGAGCTCATCGACTTCGTCAAGCAGTCGATGCTCGACCTGCTGCCGCCGGAGTACAAGGAGGTCGTCCTCGGCCACGCCGAGATCAAGGCCATCTACGACATCGGCAAGCTCGGCAAGATCGCCGGCTCGCAGATGAACGACGGCAAGCTCGTCGCGAAGGAGAAGTTCCGCATCCTGCGCAACAAGGCGGAGGTGTGGGACGGCAAGGTGCAGACGCTGCGCCACTTCAAGGACGAGGTCAAGGAAGTCACGGGCCAGCAGGAATGCGGCGTGTGCTTCGCGAACTACGAAGACTTCAAGGTCGGCGACATCATCGAGTGCTACCAGCTCGAAGAGCTGCCGAAGAGCCTGTAGGGACGGCGCGATGCGAACGGCGGTTGCGGCGCTCGCCCTCCTGCTGGCGGCGGGCGCGTGGGGCAGGAAATCCGGCTACGGCACGGATTTCCCCGAACGGTACATCGCCAGCGACGGCGGCGAGATCCGGCTCCTGCCGGCGCTCCCGGCGAACGAGGTCGAGCAGGGCCACGTCAGCGGGCTGGCGGCGGCCGGCGGCTTCCTCTTCGATCTCGAATGGCGGGCGGGCCAGGTGACGAAGCTGCGCGTCTTCTCGAAGGACGGCGGCGTCTGCCGCATCCGCTCCGCCGGCGAAATCCGCTCGCCGATCCTGCGTACGCGCGCGTCCGACGGTGCGTCCGCGCCGTTCGGCTACGAATTTGACACGTCGCCCGGAGAGGTGGTGGAGCTCCGCGGCGCAGTCGGGCAGGCGGACTGGCCGCGTGCCGCCCGCGCGTTCCCCGATCGTCTCCTCAAGACGGCGGAGGCCGCGCGCATCGCCGCGAACGTCCTCGCCGCCCAGCTGGACGTCGGCGGCTGGCCCGCGCACCTGCCGCTGAACGCCAAGTTCTCGCCGCGGGATCGCGCGGCGCTCGTGGCGGTGAAGGGCGACGCCGCGCGCGCCACGGTCGACGACGGCGCGACCGTGACCGAGCTCGACTTTCTCGCGCGCCTGTACGCGGCGACCGGCTCGGAAGCGGCGCGCGCGGCGGTCCGGCGCGGCCTTGACTTTCTGCTGACACTGCCGCCGGATGTCATTGCGCGGCCGACGGTGCGGCCGACGCTCGCGCTCGTCGCCTGCGCCCAGCCGCCGTTCGACCTCCCGCTGCCGCCGGAGACGCGCGCGGCGGCGCGGCAGGCGGCGGGGGACGGCGCGGAGGAACTCGCCGCGCAGGCGGCGCGCGCGCCCTACCGCGACGAGGTGCCGGCGGACGAGCCGCTCGTCCGGCGCGTGGACGGCGGCGCGTCGCTGCAGGCCGTCATCGATTCGCTGCCGGTGGATTCGCCGCGCCGGGCGGTCGTGCGCGTCGCGCCCGGCCGCTACCGCGAGAAGGTGAAGGTCGGCGCGAACCTGCGCAACGTCTGCTTTGTCGCCGACGATCCGCGCCCGGGAAAGACCGTCATCTCGTGGAACGATACGCCCGCGACGCCCCGTCCGGACGGCAAGGGGACGCTCGGCACGTTCGGCAGCTGCACGCTGCGCGTCGAAGGCAGCGACATTTCGTTCGACGGCTTTACGATCGAGAACACGGGCACGCCCGAGCGCCTCGCGGCGACGGGCGGCCGGGAGCAGGCGGGGCAGTGCGTGGCGCTCTTCGCGTGCGGCGACCGGTGCGCCTTCCGCAACTGCCGCATCCTCGGCTGGCAGGACACCGTCTACGCGGGCGGCACGGTGGGCGCGACGGCGGCGCGCCAGTATTTCGGGAACTGCTACATCGAAGGGGCGGTCGACTTCATCTTCGGCAACGCGGTCGCGCTCTTCGACACGTGCGAGCTCCATTCGCACCAGGGCGGCTACGTGACGGCGGGCAGCCACGAGCCCGAGCTGCCGTTCGGCTATGTGTTCGTCAACTGCCGCGTCACGTGCGGCGGCGGGAAGCAGACGCTGCTGGGCCGTCCGTGGCGGCCGTATGCGAACGTGGCGTTCGTCGGGTGCGACTTCGGGACGGCCGTCCTGCCGGCCGGCTGGAAGGACTGGACGACCGACTGCGGCCGCCGCGTCTACCGCAGCGCGGAGTACGGCTGCACGCACGACGGCGCGTTCAGCCGCGCGCCGTGGATCGCGGTCGGGACGCTGGACGATTTCCGCGCGCGCCTGTCGGCGGCCGGGATGGCGACGGCGGCCGACATCCTCGCGGGGCCGGACGGCTGGCGGCCGATGGACGCCGCACGCTGAGTGCAACGCTTGCGGATGGCGGGGGGAATTTGATATACTGAAAAAACTATGTCAGTTGATCGTCTCGAACGGGTGAACAGCCTCTTGAAACGCGTCATCGCCGAATCGATGTTTTCGGTGATGCAGGGCGACTCGGTCGCGCCGGGCCTCCTCACGGTCACGGGCGTGCGCTGCGGCAAGGATCTGCGCGACGCGACGGTGTCCGTCTCGGTCTTCGGCGACGACGCGCTGAAGGAAACGGCGCTCCAGCACCTGAAGCACAACGCCAAGCGCTTTCAGTCCATCATCAACCGCGAAGTGCGCCTCAAGTTCACGCCGCGCCTCATCTTCAAGCTCGACCTGAGCCTGGAGAAGGGCGACGAAGTCCTGGCGCTCCTCGACAAGCTGCCGCCGGCCGCCGACAATGGCTAATCTCGCCCAGCTCCGGATGCTGGAGGAGCTGAGCGGTTTCCTCCTGGTGGACAAGCCCGCGGGTCTGCCGTTCTCGGCCGTCGTCAAGGCGGTCAAGCGCAAGTTCAATCTCGTCAAGGTCGGCCACGGCGGCTCGCTCGACGCGCTCGCGTCGGGGTTGCTCGTGCTGCTGATCGGCGACGCGAACCGCCACGTCGGCGACGTGATGGGCGCGGACCGCGCCTGGACGGGCACGCTCCAGCTGGGGCGCCGGACCGATACGCACGACATCTACGGCCGCGTGACCGGCGAAGGCGATGCGGCGGCCGCGACGCCGGAGAAGATGGCGGCCGCGACGCGCGACTTCAAGGGCGACGTCTTCCAGACCGAACCGCGCTTCTGCTCGGTGCGGCGCGAGGGGAGCGGCGGCTACGAGATCGCGGACACGGGCGAGCACACGCAGTTCCTCGCGCACGTCTACCGCTTTGCGGTCGAGCCGCCGGACGCGGCGCACGTCGCCGCGTTCGCGCTCAAGGCGTCGAAGAGCGTCCTTGTGCGCACGCTCGTCAACGATTTCGGCGACGCGCTCGGCTGCGGCGCGTGCCTCAAGAGTCTGCGGCGCACGGCCATCGGCCGGCTGTCGGTCGATGCGGCGATCCCGTTCGACCGGCTCCTCGAAACGGAGGCGGGCGATTTCGCCGCGCTCGTCGTGCCGGCGGCAAAGGCGTTGCCATGATCCTGGCGGTCGGTTTCTTCGACGGGGTCCACCTCGGTCACCGGAAAATCCTGACGGGCGCGGATGTCGCGCTCACGTTCCGCAACCATCCGCTCACCGTGCTCGCGCCCGACCGCGCGCCGCGCCTTCTGATGACGAGCGACGAGAAGACGGCGGCGATCCGCGCGTGCGGCGTCCGGGAGGTGGTGACGCTCGATTTCACGCCGGAGCTCGCGGCGCTGGAGCCGGAGGACTTCCGCGCCCGCTACCTGAACGCGCCGGACCTGACGGTGCGCTGCGGCGCGAACTGGCGCTTCGGCAAGGGCGGGCGCGGCGACGCGGCGCTTCTGCGCGCGCACGGCTGCACGGTGACGGTCGTGCCGTACGCAACGTATGACGGCGCGCGCATCTCGTCGACGCGCATCCGCCAGGCGTTCGCGGCGGGCGACATCGCGGCCGGCAACGCCATGCTCGGCCGCGCGCTGACGCTCGGCGGCACCGTCATGAAGGGCAAGGGCCTCGGCGCGACGCTCGGCTTCCCGACGGTCAATATCGCCGTCGCGAGCAATGTGGAACTGCCGCTCGGCGTCTATGCGGTCGCGGCGGGCGGTTGGCGCGGCGTCGCGAACTACGGGCGCGCGCCGACGATGGGGGACAAGGCGTGGAAGCAGCCGGTGCTGGAGGTGCATTGGCTGGGGGTTGGTCAAACGCAGTTTGACCATCTCCACGATCAGCGTGATCCTCTCCACGAAGAGTGCGCGCCGCTCCACGAAGAGAGGGTTGAAATCCTGCGCTTCCTGCGGCCGGAGCGGACGTTCGCGTCGCTCGATGAGCTGACGGCGCAGATCGCGCGCGATTGCGAGGCGGCGCGCGCATGAGCGGCCTGCTCCTCTTGGCGGCGGCCGCGCTCCTGAACCTGTCGCCGGAACGGTACGACACGGAAACGGTGGGGCGGCGCACCGTCGACTGGTACCGCCACACGGGCGATCCGGCGTGGGGCGACCCCGTGACGAACTTCGTCGACCGCTTTTCCGTGGCGAAGCCGGTCGACGGCGACGCGCCGGGCCGACCGCTCCTCGTCGTGCTGCACTGGCGCGGCGCGGGCTGGCCGGGCAAGGGCGTCGACATGCAGACGCGGCTCGTCGACGAGAAGGACCGCGTCTTTTCCGCACCCGACGACTTCTATATCCTGAACCTCGACGACATCCGCGACTACCACGTCCTCTGGAACCGCACGCACGACCAGTACTGGTGGGGCGCGACGCCCGCCTACCGCGGCCCGACCGCGGCGGATGTGCCGCGGCTCATGGCCGGCGAGACGCCGTGCGAAAGGCGCGTCCTCGATTCGGTCGAATGGACGTGCCGCCGCTACGCCGTCGACCGCGCGCGCGTGTACCTGTGCGGCAACTCGATGGGCGGCCAGGCGGCGTACGCGATCGGGCTCGCGCACGGCGAAATCTTCGCGGCGATCAACGCGAACGTGCCCGCGACCGTCTGGTTCGCGGCGGCGCGCCTCGCGATGGTGAACGCCGACGGGACGCTCGCGGACGACTGGGACGCGGCGCGCTGGGCCGATCCGCCCGTCGCGGTCGAGTGGAGCGGCGTGGACGACGTCTGGAGCCGCGACCGCGAGGTGATCGTCCGCACGCTCCAGCGCCGCCGCTGGCCGCACCTCGTCCTGTGGGGCGACTACGGCCACTGCGGGTACGTGTCGGCGGCGCGCGCGAAGAACGATCTCGTCGAGCGCTTCGACTGGCTCGCGGTGCGCCGCGACGAAGCGTACCCCGCGTTCACGCACGCGTCATGCGACGACACGCTGCCGTGGCCGTTCAAGGTCTGGAAGCCGACGAAGACGGGCCGCTTCAGCGGCTGGGCGGGCGACATCGAGGCGGCGGAGATGGTGATCGCCGACGGCGCGCCGCCGGCCGGGCAGATCAACGCCTTCTTCCGCTGGCGCAACGTCCGCGACGACGACGGCGGCTTCGCGATGGACCTGTGGATCGCGTCGGCGGCGGAGCTCCCGACGCGCCAGTTCGCGCCGCCGGACGCGGCGACGGCCGACGTGACGCTCCGGCGCATCCAGTCGCCCGCGTTCGCCGCCGCGCCCGCCGTGCGGTGGCGTTTCGGCGGCCAGGCGGGCGTCGCGCACCGTGACGGCCACGGCGCGCTGACGATCCCCGCGCTCGAACTGACGCAAAAAAAGGAACGGCTCGTGCTTGACTTTTGCCGCCAATAAGTGTATATTGGAAACAATATGCAACAGGAAAAGACCAGGGGAGAGTCCGTGACATGGGCAAGAAACTGCTGATTGTGGAATCGCCGGCGAAGGCGAAGACGATTGGAAAATACCTCGGCGGCGAGTTCACCGTCAAGAGTTCGGTCGGGCACATCCGCGACCTGCCGAAGGGGAACGGATCGATCAAGATCACGCCCGACGGCGCGGGCCGGTGGACGTTCGAGCCGACGTACGTCATCTCGGAAGGCAAGGAAAAGGTCGTCAGCGAGCTGAAGGCGGCGGTCAAGGCGGCCGACGAGATCTATCTCGCGAGCGACCCCGACCGCGAGGGAGAGGCGATCGCGTGGCACCTGAAGGAGGTGCTCGCGCCCGTCGCGGGCGCGAAGCCGTTCCGCCGCGTCACCTACAACGAGATCACGAAGCCGGCCGTCGTGAAGGCCGTCGCCGAGGCGCACGACATCGACATGCCGCGCGTCGACGCGCAGCAGGCGCGCCGCATCCTCGACCGGCTCGTGGGCTACAAGGTCTCGCCGCTCCTGTGGAAGTACATCCAGTGCGCGAACAACCGCAGCCTGAGCGCGGGACGCGTGCAGTCGGTGGCGCTGCGGCTCCTGGTGGAGCGCCAGCGCGAGATCGACGCGTTCAAGCCCGAGAGCTACTTCCTCATGGGCGTCGAGGCGCAGAAGCGCGACGGCGCGGGCAAGTTCGTCGCGCGGCTCGCGCGGCTCGACGGCGGCAAGCCGGAGATCAAGGAGCAGCAGCAGGCGAACAACCTCCTCCTGGACCTCGCGGGCGCGGCGCTCGAGGTGACGGACCTCAAGGCGCAGGCGAAGGCGCGGCACGCGCTGCCGCCGTTCACGACATCGACGCTGCAGCAGGCGGCGTCGAGCGTGCTCGGCTTCTCGCCCGGCAAGACGATGAAGCTCGCGCAGGCGCTGTACGAGCGCGGCGCCATCACCTACATGCGCACGGACTCGGTGAACGTCTCGGAGCAGGCGCGCGCGGCGGCGAAGGACTTCATCGTCGGCACGTGGGGCGAACCGTTCTATCCCGCGAAGCCCAACTTCTTCAAGTCGAAGGGCGGCGCGCAGGAGGCGCACGAGGCGATCCGCCCGACGAACGTCGCGCTGACGCCGCAGGAGGCGTCGTTCGACGCGGCGGAGCTCAAGCTCTACGATCTCGTCTGGCGGCGGTTCGTCGCGAGCCAGATGGCGGACGCGCAGACGACGGTCCGGACCGTGTCGCTCGCGGCGCGCAAGGACGGGCTGCTGCACACCTACGTCTTCACCGCGTCGGCGACCGAGGTCGACTTCGAGGGCTTCCTGAAGGTGATGAAGCTCGCGCTCAGGAAGAAAAAGGCGGACGACGAGGAGGACGAGGATTCGGACGAGGTGGCGGCGCTGCCGCCGCTCGAGCCGGGGGATCTGCTGGACGCGGTGCGCTGGCTCGCGGACGAGAAGCAGACGAAGGGCCCGGCGCACTATTCCGAGGCGTCGCTCATCAAGGCGCTGGAGGAGAACGGCGTCGGCCGCCCGTCGACGTACGCGGCGACGATCGAGACGCTGAAGGCGCGCGACTACGCGAAGACGGAGAAGCGCAAGCTCATCCCGCAGACGCGCGGCATGCTCGTCTGCGACTGGCTGACGGCGAAGCTCGACCGGCTCTTCAACGTCGGCTACACCGCCGAGATGGAGGCGGAGCTCGACAAGGTGGAGACCGAGGGCGAGCCGATGAACGCGATGCTCTCCGACTTCTACGCGCAGTTCCTCACGGCGCTCAAGGAGGCGCAGCCCGCGCCGCCCGGCAACGACAAGTTCCTGCTCGTCTTCTCGCTCCTCGACCAGGTGCAGACGTGGAAGGAGCCGAAGACCGTCGGCAAGCGCGTCTACGACGACAAGGCGTTCGTCGCGAGCGTCAAGCGGCAGATGGAGGAGGGCCGCGTGCCGCTGAGCGCGCGCCAGCTGGAGTTTCTCGTGCGGATGGTGTCGCTCTACGCCGACCAGATCCCCGGCGCGGAGCAGACGCTCCGGGAGAACGGCATCGGCGCGGGCGCCTCGATGGTGCCGCAGAAGGCCGACGACGAGCTCGTGAAGTACTGCTTCGACGCGATGGACCGCATCGGCGACATGCTGAAGAACCCGTTTCTGAAGAGCCTCCGGGACCAGTTCGACCGCGGCCGGAGCCTCTCGCCCAAGCAGTTCGCGATCCTCGCGCGCGCCGTCGGCGAGAACGCGGACGAGCTGCCGGACTGCGACGCGATCCGCGAGAAGCTCGCCGAGTTCGTGCCGAGCGGCTTTTCGGGGAAGGATTCCGATCCGGCGATCCCCGGGCTGCTGGCGCTCCTGAAGACCGTCGGCGAATGGCGGCCGGTCGTCCGCAAGGGCAAGAAGGTCTACGACGACAAGAGCTTCGTCGAGAGCCTCGCCGAGCAGTTCGAGCGGCGGCACTCGCTGAGCACGCGGCAGGTGATGGCGCTGAGGCGCGTCGCGGCGGCGTACCACGACAAGATTCCCGATTACGACGCGCACGTCGCGGAGCTGGGGCTGCGCGACTTCGCCGCCGAGGCGGCGGAAGGCGGCGAGGGGGAGGGGCGCCGGCGCGCCCGCCGGTCGCGGAAGGGGGCCTGATGGGCCCGGCGCCGAACGCGCAGACGGCGGCCGATCCGCTCGTCCGGCGCTTCGAGTCGTACCTGCTCGCGGAGCGCAACGCCTCCGCGCACACGCGCGACGGCTATCTCGCCGACCTTGCGCAGTTCGTCGCCTTCAAGTGGGGCGCGGCGGCCCGGCCGCCGTACCCGTGGCTCGCGGCGGGCGAGGGCGACGCGCGCGCGTTTCTCTCGCTTCTGTCGAAGGGCGGCGCGACGCCGACGACGATGCGCCGGAAGCTCTCGGCGTGCCGCGCGTTCTTCCGCTTTCTCCAGCGCGAGCGCGAGCTGGTCGACAACCCCTTCGCCGCGCTCAAGGGGCCGCGCAAGGCCAAGATGCTGCCGAAGGTGCTGTCGGTCGAGGACGTCCGGCGCTTCCTCGCGCGGCCGGGGCGGGACGCGGCGGAGGGGCGGCTGACGGCCTACGACGCCTGCCGCGACACGGCGATCTTCGAGTTCCTCTATTCGACGGGCTGCCGCATCAGCGAGGCGGTCGCCGTGCGCTGGGGCGAGATCGATTTCGCGAAGGGGACGGTCATCGTCACGGGCAAGGGGTCGAAGGACCGGCTCGTGATCCTCGGCCGGCCCGCGCGCGACGCGCTGGAGGAGCTGCGCCGCCAGAGCGCGGCGCGCGACAGCGCGCAGGCGGCCGACGGCGCGCCGGTCTTCGCCCGGGACGCGCAGCACCCGCTGTCGGCGCGGTTCGTCGAGCGGCGGATGAAGCGCTATCTCGCCGAGGCGGAGCTGCCGACCGACCTGACGCCGCACAAGCTGCGGCACAGCTTCGCGACGCACCTCCTGGACGCGGGCGCGGATCTGCGCAGCGTGCAGGAGATGCTGGGGCACGCGTCGCTGTCGACGACGCAGATCTATACGCATGTCTCCGTGGAGCGGCTGAAGGACGCCTATGCGAAGGCGCATCCAAGGGCCTAGGGTCTAGGATTCTAGGATTCTAGACTTCTAGAACCCCTTGCGCTACCCAAAGGGGTAGTGCACGGGAACAGGGGATTTGATATACTGTCCACCATGAAGAAACTTTTCTTTTTGATTCAGGCTTGGTGCCTGGTGCTGGGCGCGGCATCCGCCGCCGGCGAAGCACCTGCCTCAAGTGCCAGCGCCGAAGGCGCGGCCGTGCCGCCCGTCCATACGTTCGCGCTGGGCGACACCGATTTCCTGCTGGACGGCCAGCCGTTCGTCATCCGCTGCGGCGAGATCCACTACGCGCGCATCCCGCGCCCGTACTGGCGCCACCGCCTGCAGATGCTGCGCGCGATGGGCTGCAACGCCGTCGGCTGCTACATGTTCTGGAACTACCACGAGCGCGCGCCGGGCGTGTTCAACTGGAAGGGCAACGCCGACGCGGCGGCGTTCTGCCGCCTCGCGCAGGAGGAGGGGCTGTGGGTCATCCTGCGCCCGGGCCCGTACGCGTGCGCGGAGTGGGAGGGCGGCGGCGCGCCGTGGTGGCTGATGAAGGACGACACGAAGGACGGCCAGAAGCCGATCAGCATGCGTTCGAGCGATCCGCGCTGGGTCGAGCCGTGCAGGCGGTGGATCGCCGAGGTCGGGCGGCAGCTCGGCGCGCTCCAGGTCACGAAGGGCGGGCCGATCCTGATGGTGCAGGTCGAGAACGAGTACGGCCTGCACGGCAACGACGTCGAGTACATCCGCGCGCTCCGCCAGGCGACGCTGGACGCGGGCTTCGAGGTGCCGCTCTACGCGTGCAACCCGCCGCGCGTCATCCAGAACGGCTTCATCCCCGAGCTCTTCCAGGCGGCGAACTTCGGCGCGGAGCCGGAGCAGCGCTTCGCCATCATCCGCGAATGGCAGCCGAAGGGGCCGCTCATGTGCGCGGAATACTATCCCGCGTGGTTCGACACGTGGGGCCAGGCGCACCACTACGCGAAGAGCGACGAGGAGTTCTTCGGGCCGATCGACTGGATGCTCGAGCACCGCGTCAGCTTTTCGCTCTACATGGCGCACGGCGGCACGAGCTTCGGCGGCTGGACGGGCTGCCGCAACCCGTTCGTCCCCAACGTGACGAGCTACGATTTCGAGGCGCCCATCAGCGAGCAGGGCATCGCGAACCCGTCGTTCGCCAAGTTCCGCGACCGCGCGGCGAAACACCTCAATCCGGGCGAGACGATCCCCGAGCCGCCGACGGCGATTCCCGTGAAGGGCTACGGCGAGATCGGCCTCCAGCGCGTCGTTCCCGTGGAGGCGCTTGTCGCGCGCGAGGTGAAGCTGGAGACGCCCGTCTTCATGGAGCAGCTGGGGCAGGGCTTCGGGCTCGTCAGCTACGAGACGACGATCGGCCCGAACGACGGCGGCATCCTGCGCGTCGGCGAGCTGCACGACTTCGGCTACGTCTTCCTCGACGGCCAGCGCATCGGCACGCTCGACCGCCGCCACCGCGGCCTCAAGCTGCGCATCTACCGCAGCCGCGAGAACCGGCCGCGCAAGCTCCAGATCCTCGTCGAGGCGATGGGGCGCATCAACTCGTCCTCCGGCATGGAGGACCGCAAGGGCCTCAACGGCGCGGTCAAGCTCGACCGCACGGAGCTGAAAGGCTGGACGGCGCGGCTGATGCCGCTCGATCCCGACTTCCAGCGCTTCGACCTCGGCGACTGGTTCAAGATGGAGGACGCGCTGAGCGCGGCGTACGCGGACGACGCGCCGTCGATGTACGTGGGCGTCCTCTCCGTCGACGACGGGCGGCCCGCCGACACGTGGATCGACCTGAGCGGCTGGACGAAGGGCGTGCTGTGGGTGAACGGGCACAACATCGGGCGCTTCTGGTCGATCGGCCCGCAGCAGACGCTGTTCGTGCCCGGCTGCTGGCTCCGGCCCGGCCGCAACGACATCGTCGTGCTCGACTTCTTCGGCCCGCGCGGCGACGCGAAGGTGACGTCGCTCGACCATCCGGTGCTGGACGTCCTCAATCTCGAGACCGACTTCAACCGCGTCCAGCGCTGGAACAGCCGGATGACGGGCGGCAAGGTCGTCGCGTCCGGCACGTTCCCGCCGACGGACGAGGCGACGGTCGTGATGTTCGACCAGCCCGTGCGCGGCAACTTCTTCACGCTCCAGGCGCTCACCACGTACGACCCGAAGAACCTCGGCACGATCGCCGAATTCGACCTGCTGGACGCGCAGGGCAATCCGATGACCTCGCTCGCCCTGACGGTGTCGGGCGTTTCGAGCGAGGACGAGATCCGCGAGGACGGCGTCGCCGAGAACGCCATCGACGGCCAGGTGGAGGCGTTCTGGCTGACGAGCTCGCGCAATCTGCCGCACTGGATCGAGTTCTATTCGGAGCAGAAGGCCGAAATCCACGGCTTCCGGTACACGCCGCGCCAGAACAAGTCGATCGGGCGGCTGAAGGACTGGCAGTTTTACGCGCGGTAGGCCGAACACCGTTCGGCCATCTTCACTTGCCACGCTCAGATGATGCGGTGATTCTCGGATGAATGCGGCGATCCAGATTCTGCGTCTCGCGGCCGTGATCGGCCTCGTCGTCGGCGCGGCGGCGCTCGCGACGCCGCCGGGGCGGCTGCCGCTGGCGGTGCGGGGGCTCGCGAAAGTCCTCGCGCGCGGGCGGCCCGGCGGGGTCGGCGCGCCGGAGACGCGCCCCGTCTCCGCCCGGCGGCGGCTTCTCGCCTTCCTGCTCGTGGCGCTTGCGGCCCTGATCGCCGTTTTGATATAATATAAGGCTATGAACAGGACTTTGGTCTTATTTACGGCTCTGTTGACGTGCGCCGCGGCGCAGGCGTCATGGTACTGGCCGTTCGGGGGCGACGCGTCGGCGCGGAAGCAGCCGCGCATCTCCGAACTGCTGGCGGACGCGACCGAGATGATCGACCGGGCGTCCGACTATTCCGACGAGGGGCAGGTCGACAAGGCGGTCGCCGAATACCGCCGGGCGCTCGCGGAGCTCGACCGCGTGGAGATCACGAACCCCGACCTCGTCGAGACGGCGGAGTTCGCCACCGTGCGCAACAAGCGCGCGTACGTCACCGCGGCGGTCGATTCGCTCCTCCTGAAGCAGGCGCGGCAGAACGCCAAGGCGGTGGCGGTCACCGACACGACCGAGCTGGAGAAGCGCTATGCGCGGCTGAAGGGCCGGGAGCTGCCCGACGAGAAGAAGCTGGAGATCGCCGAGAAGGCCATCGAGGAGAACGAGCAGGGCAAGGTGGTGGCCGCCGCGACGCAGCCGGCGGCGGACGAGGCGGCCGCGCCGTCGAAGACGCGCCGCCGGATCGACGCGCTGCTGGCGAAAGACCCGAAGAACCGCCGGGCCCGGCTGATGTCGGCCTCCGAGGATCTGTGCGTCCGGAATTTCGACGCGGCGCAGGCGACGCTGAAGGAGCTGCTGGACGAGCGGCCCAACGACGCGGCGGCGCTGAACATGCGCGCGGCGGTCGAGGTGGCGATGGGCGCGCTCAAGGAGGCGGAGCGCACGCTCGACCAGTCGATCCAGTCCAATCCGCGCAGCTATTACGCCTACTACAACCTCGCGCGCCTCATCCTGCAGACGCGCGGGGCGGAGGGCCGGGAGGCGGCCCGGCGCTACTACGAGGCCGGCCGCGCGGTCGGCGGGCCCGCGGACGACAGTCTGGAGGCGCTGCTGCAATGATGTGGGCCGCCGTCAGCGCGCTGATGCTGGCCGCCGCCCCCGTTCCCGCGGCGGCGGCGCCGGCGCCCGTGCTGTCCGCCGACGCGACGGCGGAGGAGATGGTGGCCGTCTGCCGCGCGATGATTCCGCGCGACGTGGAACTGGAAGGGCGGATCGTGCTGCGCAGCCGCAAGGGCATCGTGCAGGCGGAATACGGCTACCGGCTGACGCGCGCGGCGGGCGAAACGCACCTGACGGTCGCGGACAGGGACGGCGCGCCCGTCGCGTTCGAGAAGGAAGGGCGGCTTCTGGGCACCGACGTCACCTGGAGCGATCTGACGCTCGACTACCTGTGGTGGGATTCGTTCGCCTTCGACCGCGAACGCGAGGCGGAAAGCGTGCACGGGCAGATGTGCAGCGTCGTGACGATGACGCGCGGCGCGCGCACCGTGCGCGTGTGGATCGACCGCCGGACGGGCGCGCTGATGCAGGCCGAGGAGATGTCGGACGGCCGTCCCGTGCGCCGCCTGTGGGGCACGCGCATCAAGAAGTTTGGGGAGCGTTGGGTGCCCAACGTCCTTGAAGTTGAAACACTTGGCAGCGGTCACCGCACCAAAATCACCGTGGAGAAACTCACATGAAAGCAATCAAGAAGTTGTTCAAGTTCCTGTTCTGGACGCTCGTCGTCCTCGTGGTCTTCGTGCTGGCGCTGCCGCTCTGGATCGGGCCGGTCGTGACGACGGTGGCGAACAAGACGGTGCCGGGGATCGTCAAGACCGATTTCAACCTGGGCGTGTTCGGCCTGAACCCGTACACGGGCACGTGCCGCGTCGGCGACCTGCAGCTGGCGAATCCCGAAGGCTTCCCGAAGGAGAACTGCGTGGCGCTGGGCACCTTCAAGGTCAATCTGGACGTGCCGAGCGTCTGGACGAAGAAGATCCACGTCGAGGAGATCACGCTGGACGGGCTGACGGTGGCGACGACGGTCACGGGCGCGAACTTCAAGCAGATCGCCGCGAACGTGTCGGGTGAACCGGCGGCGACGGCCGAGGCCCCGGCGTCCGGCGAGACGGCCGCCGCGCCGGAGACGCCGGCCGAAGCCCCGGCGCGCGCGTCGGCCGAGACGAAGGCCGAGGAGGCGCCGCACGTCGTCATCGACCGCCTGACGCTGAAGAACATCGTCGTCAAGCTCAACGGCCTGCCGATCCCGGTGCCGCCGCTGACGCTCGAGGGCATCGGCGCGGACAAGGCGGAGGGCGCGAGCCTGATGGACGCGTGGCAGGAGATCTTCAACAAGGTGCTGAATTCGGCGGGAGCGCTCGGCAGCGCGCTCGGTGATCTCGGCAAGGGCGTGACGGAGGCGGCGAACGCGGCCTTGAGCGCGGGCACGGAGGCGGCGAACGCGGCGCTGGCCGCGGGCACGGACGCGGCGAACGCGGCTTTGAGCGCGGGCACCGACGCGGCGAACGCGGCCCTCTCCGCCGGCACGGAGGCGGTGGGCACGGCGCTCGGGTCGATCCAGAACGTGGATCTCTCGGGCGCGACGACGGCGGTCGGCGACGGCGCGGGCGCGGTGATGGACACGCTCAAGAACGCCGGCGGCACGGCGCTGAACGTCGGCACGGACGCGGCGGGTGCGGTCGGCGACGGCGCGGGCGCGGTGATGGACACGCTCAAGGACGCCGGCGGCACGGCGGTCGACGGCGCGGGGAAGGCCCTCAATGCGGTCGGCGACGGCGCCGGAAAGGCTCTTGACGCCATCAAGGGCCTGTGGTAAGGAATGTGCGGAATTTGCAGCAGAGAAAGAACCAACCCAACATGGAAAAGAAAAACAGAAAGAAGGACCGCCGCGTCGAGTCGTCGGTCGAGGGCCTGAAGGAAGACTTCGCGTGGCACCTGCGCTACACGCTCGCCAAGAGCGAGGAGAACGCGACGGAGCGCGACCACTACACCGCGTTCGCGAACGCGGTGCGCGACCGGATCGTCGAGCGCTGGATCAACACGCAGGAGGTCTACCACAAGAAGAACACGAAGCGCGTCTACTACCTGTCGCTCGAGTTCCTGATGGGGCGGCTTCTCGGGAACAACGTCATTAACCTGAAGGTGGACCAGCAGTGCCGCGACGCGCTCAAGGACTACGGCATCGACTGGAACAGCCTCCGGGACTACGAGACCGACGCGGGCCTCGGCAACGGCGGCCTCGGCCGTCTCGCCGCGTGCTACCTCGATTCGATGGCCACGCTCGACCTCGCGGGCATGGGCTACGGCCTGCGGTACGACTACGGCATCTTCCGCCAGAAGATCGTCAACGGCTGCCAGGTCGAGGAGCCCGACCGCTGGCTGAAGGACGGCTATCCCTGGGAGATGGCGCGTCCCGAGTACGCGCAGACCGTCGGCTTCGGCGGCCACGTCGAGTTCACGACCGTCAAGGGCCGTCAGCAGTGGCGCTGGGTGCCGGCCGAGCAGGTCGAGGGCGTGCCGTACGACCTGCCGATCGTCGGCTACCGGAACGCGGTCAACTCGCTGCGCCTGTGGAGCGCGAAGGCGACGGAGGACTTCGACCTCGCCGACTTCAACAAGGGCGACTACGTCAACGCCGTCGAGACGAAGGTGCTCGCGGAGAATCTCACGAAGGTCCTCTACCCGAACGACAACACGACGGCGGGCAAGGAGCTGCGGCTCCGGCAGCAGTACTTCTTCGTCGCGTGCTCGCTCGGCGACATCCTGCGCCGCTACCGCCAGGACAACGAGGGCTGGGCGGCGCTGCCGGACAAGGTGTTCATCCACCTGAACGAGACGCACCCGGCGCTCGTCATCCCGGAGCTGATGCGCATCCTCATCGACCAGGAGGGCATGGACTGGGACGCGGCGTGGGAGCTGACGCGCCAGTCGGTCGGCTACACGAACCACACGATCCTGCCCGAGGCGCTCGAGAAGTGGCCCGTCGGCATGATGGAGCGGCTGCTGCCGCGCCACCTCCAGATCATCTACGAGATCAACGGCCGCTTCCTGCAGCAGATCTCGTCGCAGTATCCCGGCGACATCAAGCGCCTGCAGCGCATGTCGCTCATCGACGAGAGCGGCGAGCGGTACGTGCGCATGGCGAACATGTGCCTCGTCGCGGCCTCGTCCGTCAACGGCGTCGCCGAGCTGCACACGCGCATCCTGAAGGAATCGCTCTTCCGCGACTTCTACGAGCTCTATCCCGAGAAGTTCTTCAACGTGACGAACGGCATCACGCCGCGCCGGTGGCTCCTGAAGGCCAACCCCGCGCTCGCGCAGCTCATCACCGAGTCGATCGGCGAGACGTGGGTCACGCATCTGGACGAGCTGAAGAAGCTCGAGACGTTCGCCGGCGACAGGGACTTCCTCGCGTCGCTCGCGAAGATCAAGGCGTCGAACAAGAGGATCCTCTCGAACTACGTGATGAAGAACCTCGGCGTGAAGCTCGATCCGAACGCGATCTTCGACGTCCAGGTCAAGCGCCTGCACGAGTACAAGCGCCAGCTCCTGCTGGTCCTCTACATCATCATGTTCTACAACCGCCTCGTCAACGACCCGAAGTTCGACCCCGTGCCGCGCAGCTTCATCTTCGCGGCGAAGGCGGCGCCGGGCTACTACATGGCGAAGCTGATCATCCGCCTCATCCACGGCGTCGCGGGCGTCGTCAACGCGAACCCGAAGACGCGCGAGAAGCTCTCCGTCGTGTTCCTCCCCGACTACCGCGTCTCGCTCGCGGAGAAGATCATGCCGGCGGCGGAGCTCTCGGAGCAGATCTCGCTCGCGGGCATGGAGGCGTCGGGCACCGGCAACATGAAGTTCATGATGAACGGCGCGCTGACGATCGGCACGTACGACGGCGCGAACGTCGAGATCAACCAGGAGATCGGCGACGACAACATGTTCCTCTTCGGCATGCGCACCGAGGACGTGGCGGCGAAGCGGCCGACGTACGTCTCGCGCGACTACTACCGGAAGGATCCCGAGATCCGGATGGCGCTCGACATGATCAAGGCGAACGTCTTCTCGCTCCTCGACCCGGGCCTCTTCGACCCGATCCTCCGCTCGCTCCTCGACTACAACGACTACTACATGCTGCTGGCGGACATCCAGAGCTACGCGACGGCGCAGGCGAAGGTGGACCGGTCGTACCGCGACGCCGCGGCGTGGAACCGCATGTCGCTCGTCAACATCGCGCGCTCCGGCCGCTTCTCGTCCGACCGCGCGATCCTCGAGTACGCCCGCGACATCTGGCACGTCCAGCCCGTCGACTTCAACGCATAAGAATCGAAAAAGGAAAAGAGAACGAAAGATGAGACCTGTTGCATTGATCATCCGTGACGGCTGGGGCGTGAACGCACGCGCCGACGGCAATTCCGTGTACGGCGCGAAGACGCCGGTCATCGACCAGATCCGCGCGCGCTACCCGCACTGCCTGCTGGACTGCTGCGGCGAGGCGGTGGGGCTGCCCGACGGCTACCAGGGGTCCTCCGAGGTCGGCCACCTCAACATGGGCGCGGGCCGCATCGTCGTGCAGGAGCTCAAGCGCATCGACGACGGCCTGTCCTCGGGCGAGCTCTTCCAGAGCCCGAAGTGGCAGAAGCTGATCGCCGACTGGAAGGCGAACAATTCGCAGTTCCACTTCTTCGGCCTCCTGCAGGACGAGGGCGTGCACGCGCACCAGGAGCACCTGTTCAAGCTGATGAAGCGCGCGCGCGCGGAGTTCCCGGAAGGGCGCATCGTCGTGCATCCGTTCCTTGACGGCCGCGACACGCCGCCCCGCTCGACGCTCGAGTACGTCGCGCGCCTCAAGGCGGAGCTCGCGGCGGTGGGCAACGCGACGATCGGCACCGCGATGGGCCGCTACTACGGCATGGACCGCGTGAAGAACTGGAAGCTGACGAGCGAGGCGTACGACTGCATCGTCAGCTGCGTCGGCAAAAAGGCGGCGACGATCGAGGAGGCGGTCAAGGCGGAATACGCGACGGGCAAGACGCCCGACGGCACCGACATGACCGACGAGTACATCCCGTGCTACGTGATCGGCGGCTACGCGGGCATGAAGGACGGCGACGTCGTCATGCACACGAACTACCGCCAGGACCGCGCGATCCAGCTGACGCAGGCGTTCGTCTGCGACGACTACGCGGGCACGCGGTCGGCGCGGCCGAAGGTGACGTTCCTCGGCTTCACGCGCTACTGGGACGAGTTCGAGGACTACCTCCTCGGCGCGATGGGCGCGGGCGGCGGCATGGACAATCTCCTCGGCGAAGTCGTCTCGAAGGCCGGCATCCGGCAGCTGCGCCTCGCGGAGACGCAGAAGTTCCGCCACGTGACGAGCTTCTTCAACGGCAAGTCCACGACGCCGAGCGAAGGGGAGGATCAGGTGGAGGTGAAGTCGCGCTTCGACCCGGCGACGTTCGCGAGCCATCCCGAGATGGACGCCTACAACGTGACGGACGAGCTCCTCAAGCGCCTCGCGAACAATCCCTACGGCTTCATCGTCGTCAACTACGCGAACTGCGACATGGTCGGCCACACGGGCGATCAGGCGGCGGCGACGAAGGCCGTCGAGGTGACGGACGAGTGCATCGGCAGGATCCTGCCGCGGCTCCTGGAGCTGGACGCGCACGTCCTCATCTTCGCGGACCACGGCAATGCCGAGCAGATGGTCGACTACAAGTCGGGCCTCACGAAGACGTCGCACACGCTGAACCTTGTCGACTGCTTCTACGTCGCGAACGACGCGGCGGGCGTGCGGCTGACGCCGCTGGCGAAGCTGTCGGCGATCGCGCCGACGGCGCTGCAGATGCTGGGCCTTCCCGTGCCGCCTGAGATGACGACGCCGTCGCTCCTCGCGGGCAAGGAACCCTGGTCCAGGACCGCGCTCAACATCTGAGCGCGGCGAGGCAAAGCACAAAAAGAACGAAGCGCCCGGGATCCGGGCGCTTCGTTCTTGCTAAGAGAAAAATCCTTAGGCTTCGGGCTTGGTCTTCTTCAAGCCGAGGCCCCGGCAGCCTTCCTTCCATTCCCCGCGCTTCTGGAGGAGGTTGACGCGCTCGAAACGCTTGAGGACGTTGCGCTTCGACGTGATCTTGCCGGAACCCTTAAGAGATGCATGCTGGCTCATTTGTGTCTTTTCCTTTCAAGTGGCCGATAGTATATCATTTTTATTCGGCGGTTTCAACGGGGGTTTCGGCCGGGGCGGTTTCGGCCGGGGCGGTTTCGGCCGGCGCAGTCTTGGGCGCGGCCGGCGTCTCCGGCGGCGGCAGCAGCTGCTTGAACTCGCCCGCCGCCTCGACGTTCGCCGCGCGCACGCACGCGAGGACGAAGTCGTTGATCGCCTGCCCGTTGTTGTTGCGCTTGAGGTAGTCGACGACCTCGCTCAGCTCCGGCACCTTCTGCGGCTCGCCGGTCTTGAGGAGGATGTGGCTCGCCTGCACCTTCTCCGGCGCGGCGGGCTGGTCGTCCTTCGCCTCGACGGCGGGCGTCTTCCGGACGGGCAGGATGAGGTGGTAGCCGAACTGCGTCTTCACCGGCGCGGACACCGTGCCGACCTCCTGCTCGAACGCGACCTTGTCGAACTCCGGCACCATCTGGCCGTGCGTGAACTCGCCGAGATCGCCGCCCTTGCTGCTCGACGGGCAGTCGGAATGCGTCCGCGCCAGCTCCGCGAACGCCGCAGGCAGGCCGGCGGCGTCGACCGCGTCGAGCTGCCGCTTGAGCGCCTCGATCTGGGTGCGCGCCTGCTCGTCGGTCCGCGCCTTTTCGTTTTCCGCAACGATGCGGTTGATGATCTTCTGCGCGTCGGCGGTGTAGTCGGTCGCGTCCTTGTCGGTCACCTCGCCCTTGATCATCTTCTCGATGGCGATGCGCGTCTTGAGCTGATCGCGCGCGCGGTCCGGGCCGAGCGGCGACTTCGCCAGCAGGTCGTCGAGCGACTTCGGCGCGTCGGGGGCGTCGGCGAGCGTCTCGAGGATTTCCTTCTCGCGCGCCTGGAGATCCGCGTCGGTCGCGGCGTAGCCGAGCGCCACGGCCTTCGCGCCGAGCGTGTTCGCCACGAGGAACTCCTGCGCGAGCTGGCCCGCGAACGCCTGGCGCGCGCGGCCGATCTGCTCCGGCGGAATGTTCGCGCCCTGTTTCGCGAGAATCTTCGCGACGTCCGCGTCAAGCGCGCCGCGCGTCAGCTTCGCCTCGCCGACCGCGAGCACGACCTCGTTCGGGTCCTGCGCCGCCGCGTCCGCCGCCTGCGCCGCCGGTGCCGCCGCGCCGTCCGTCGCCGCGCCGGCCGTGCAGTTGTTCTTGTCGCAGCAGCCCGCCGCGACGATCGTGGCGGCCGCTACCAGCGCCGCGCCCATTCGGTTGATCGTTGCCATGTTGTCTTTCTTTTCCTTGTGCGTGTTCATGAAATGACCTTCAGGACCGACCGCCGTGCGTCGAGGGCCGAATCCAGGTGGAACGCATAGAATACACCAAAAACCCGCGCCGCGTCTAGCAGAATTTCCATCTTTTTTTCGTCGAGCGGACGGGCGAGGCAGCGCGCGACGGCCGCCGGGACGGGGATCGAGCGCTCGCCGCGCAGCGTCGCCGCGCCGTCCTCGAACGCGATTTCGGGCAGCAGGCCCGCGAGTTTCAGGACCTCGCGCTCGAACGCGAGCAGCCGACCGACGAAGAACGCGGCGTCCGCCCGGTCCCCGCCGCGCGCCGCGAGCGCGTCGAGCGACGTGGTGAGGAGCCGCAGCCATTCCGCCGCCTCGGGGCCCTGCGGCGCGTGGTCCGCGACGTTCGCGCGGAAGTAGCCCGCGAGCGCGAGCGCGCGGTAGTCGCCGCGCAGCGCGTCGCGCCGGTCGAGGGGCGCCGCCTCCCTGAGCGCGTGCAGATCGCCGCGCCCGTGCGCGTAGTAGACGATCTCGCACGTGTAGTTGAGGTCGTACTGGCCGAGGAAGAGGCTTTTCGGACGGACCGCGCCCTTGACGACGGTCGTCACCTTGCCGGCCGGCGTCAGCCACTGGACGATGTGGCTCGTGCGCGACCACGGCACGATGCGCAGGCAGACGGCCGCGGTCTTGACGGTCTCGCCCGCCATCAGACGGGGTCTCCGACGAGGACGTGGCCGTTCATCTCCCGCACGCGGATCTCGACGAGATCGCGGCGGCGGATCGTCCGCCCGCGTGCGTGCGCGTGCGTGTACGCCCGGGCGCGCTCCTCGCCCACCTCGCACCAGACGTATTCGGACGTCCAGCCCGCGAGGCGCTTTTCGTCCTCGACGACGATTGCGACCGTCTTTCCCTTGAAGCCGTTGATGAACCGCGTGCGCGCCGTCTCGCCCTGCGCGGCGATCTCGCGCGCGCGGGCGTGGCGGATCTCGCGCGGCACGGCGCTCGGCAGCTGCGCCGCGACGGTGCCGGGCCGCTCCGAGAAGGGGAAGACGTGGAACCGGTTGAACTTGAGCCGCGTCAGAAGCGACTGCGTGGCGAGGAAGTCGTAGTCCGATTCGTCGGGAAAGCCCGTCAGGACGTCGCACCCGAGCCCGAGGCCCGGCATCAGATTCTCGGCTTCGCGCACGAGCGCCGTCACCTCGCGCGTCGTGTAGGGGCGGCGCATCGCGCCGAGGATGCGGTTGGACCCCGACTGCACGGGGATGTGCAGGTAGCGGCAGATGTTCGCGTGCGCGGCGACGGCGCGGACGGTCTCGGGCGCGACCGGCGACGGCTCGAGCGACCCGAGGCGGATGCGGAAGCCCGTGCCGCCGTCGAGTTCGGCGAGCGCGGCGAGGAGATCGGGCAGGCGCCGGCCCTGCGAGAGATACTGCGAGAGGTTGCAGCCGGTCACGACGATCTCGCGGTAGCCCGCGTCGAGGAAGCGCCGCGCGCTGCCCAGAACCTCGTCGAAATCGACCGCGGCGCTTTTGCCGCGGAACTGCGGGACGATGCAGAACGCGCACGTGCCGTTGCAGCCGTCCTGGACCTTGAGGTACGCGCGCGCGGTGCGCGTGGCCGTGGCGGGCTTGACGTCGCGCAGCAGAATCTCGTTGTGCCGGTCCTTGAGGCAGCCGGTCACGATGAGCCGCTTCATCGGATACTTCTCGCGCAGATGCGCGATCAGCTTCTCGCAGTCGTGCTGGGCGCGGGCCGTCACGGAGCAGCCGCGCACGACGATGAGGTTCGCGTCGGCGTGGCTGTCGGTCGTCGTCCAGCCGCGCGCGAGGAAGCCCGCCTCCAGCGCGAGCGCCTCCGCGCGGTTCAACCGGCAGCCGAACGTGTCGAAGCAGACTTTCATTGCGTCAGGCCCGGCGCGGCGAAGAGGAGGACGATGTTCGTCAGGTTGAAGAGCGCGTGGTTCAGCATGGGCGACCAGATTCGGCCCGTCGCGCGGTAGAGGGCGCACTGGCACAGGCCAAGGAAGAAGAGCGCGACGAAGGCGTTGTTCGGGAAGGGCATCTGGAGGTAGTGCGCGGCGGTGAAGAGCGCCGACGAGACGACGGCGACGGCGGCCGTCGCGGTCCGGCCCCGGCGGCCGGCGAGGTGCAGGGGGAGGCGGAAGGCGAGCCCGCGGAAGATCAGCTCCTCGGCGACGGGCGCGCCGACGACGGTCGCGGCGATCCAGCCGACGAGCTCCCAGCCGCGCGCGTTGCGCACGAGGTCGAGGGACGGCTGTTCGGGCAGATGGAGGCCGAAAGCCTCCGCGACCGCCCCGGTGAGCCAGCAGAGCCCCACCGTGAGCAGGAACACGAGCGGCGCGGCCGCAAGCGTCAGTTTGAGTGCTGTCAGCTTCTTCATGGGAAAAACGGGTGGACCGGGCGGGACTTGAACCCACGACCAAGGGATTATGAGTCCCCCGCTCTGACCGACTGAGCTACCGGTCCACCGAATGAGAGATAGTTTAACACATTTACCCCCTTGCCAGCAAGGGGGAATTTTTGATAAAATATTTGAACTACCCCTAATGCGGACAGTTAACAAAGTGGTCGCTTACCACACTTCAGACGCATGAAAGGCGGGGCCGGGCGCCTGCCCGTCCTTCGCTGCGGAAGTGACGATCCACAATTTGACAAAACAAGGAAAGAACGCAACATGAGCGCAGAACGGAAGATGTTCGGCAAACTGCAGAATATGGCAGAGACGCCGCCCAACCTCATCGAGATCCAGACCAAGTCCTACGAGAAGTTCCTCCAGGCCGACGTGCCGCCCGCGAAACGCGAGGACAAGGGCCTGCAGGCGATCTTCAAGGAGATCTTCCCGGTCGTCAGCTACGACGGGCGCTACACGCTCGACTTCGTGGGCTACAACCTCAGCGCGCCGAAGAAGCCCTACCTCCAGGCGCTCATGGACGGCGAGACGTACTGCCGTCCGCTCCACGCGACCTTCCGCCTCAAGGACGGCGAGGAAGTGCGCGAGGAGGAGGTCTTCCTCGGCGACATGCCGGTGATGACGCCCGACGGCGCGTTCGTGATCAACGGCGCGGAGCGCGTGATCGTCTCGCAG